>NZ_JBIVUE010000008.1:0-398520 GCF_044757045.1 Streptomyces sp. NPDC091377
GCGTTGACTTTTGGCACGCTGTTGAGTTCTCAAGGAACGGACGCTTCCTTTGTACTCACCCTCTCGGGCTTTCCTCCGGGCTTCCCTTCGGTGTCTCCGACTCTATCAGATCCTTTTCTTGACCTGACCCCCAGTCAGCGGGGTTCGCCTTCCCGGCCGTTGGGCCGTTCCGACGTCTCAAACCTTAGCGGATTCTCTCGGTGATTCCCAAATCGGGGGCCGAGTCCTCCTTCGAATTGAATTCGGGCATGCCGAAATCGACCCGCAGGGGAGATCATGCTTATGGATTGAGTTGCCGCTTTCGCGGCGGGAGGTGCTGTCGCAGAACCGTTACGGCTCGGCGGCAACCCGGAGAACATTACGGATCGGGCAGAGGGCTGTCAAGCTCCGCCTGTCAAGATCTTTGATGGGCGTGGATCAGAGCAGGCCGGACAGGGTCAGTCGAGGTCCGTGAGCCGGCCGCCGGCGTCCGGCTGGGCGTGTTCCACGCGGCGCAGGATGCGGGTGAGGACATCGCCGAGGGCCGCGCGCTCGTCCTGGCTGAGGTCCTGGACGAGGTCCTCCTCGAAGACGGAGGCGAGGCGCATGGCCTCCAGCCACTTCTCGCGCCCCTCAGCGGTCAGCTCCACGATCACCCGCACCCGGTTGGACTCGTCGCGATCCCGGGTCACCAGTCCCTCGGTGACCATCCGGTCGATCCGGTGGGTCATCGCGGCCGGAGTGAGGCCGAGGCGCTTGGCGAGATCGCCCGGGCCCAGCTGGTAGGGCGAGCCGGACAGGACGAGGGCCTTGAGGACCTCCCAGTCCGTGCCGCTGATGCCGAGCGCCGCGGTCTGACGGCCGTAGGCGACGTTCATTCGGCGGTTCAGCCGGGACAGGGCCGAGACGATCTTCTCGACCAGAGGGTCCAGGTCCTGGAACTCGCGCTGGTAGGCGGCGATCTGTTCGTCGAGTGTCGGCTCGCGGTCGCCGGGGCTGTCGGCCATGGGCCGCAGTATGGCACGGCACGGCTTGGCCTTGAAGTCCTTCACCATGTAGCCTTTAGCTTCGAAATTTATCTTCGAAGTCTTCAGTTCTCACTACTGGAACTCTTCAACTACCTGAGAGAGGTGAACGTGACCAGGGCGATGGGCGCCGCGATGCGCCGGATTCACGTGGGCAACGCACTCAGCGCGTTCGGGCTCGGCTTCACCGTCCCCTACCTGTACGTCTATGTGGCGCAGGTGCGGGGACTGGGGTCCACGACGGCGGGCCTGGTGCTCGCCGTCTTCGCCGTGGCCGCGCTCGTCGTACTGCCGTTCGCCGGGCGGACCATCGTCCGGCGGGGTCCGCTGCCGGTGCTCATGGTCGCCCTGGTCACCGCGGCCGTGGGCGCGCTGAGCCTGGGGCTCGCCGCCAGTGCCGTGACGGTGCTGCTGTCCGCCGCCGCGCTGGGGGCCGGACAGGCCGTGATGCAGCCGGCGCTGGCGACGATGATCGTGGACGTGTCGTCCGCGGAGACGCGGTCGCGGGACTTCGCGACACAGTTCTTCCTGCAGAACCTCGGCCTCGGGGTCGGTGGGCTCATCGGCGGTCACCTGGTCGACGCGACCCGGGTCTCGTCGTTCACCCTGCTGTTCTCGATCGAGGCGGCGATGTTCCTGGTGCTGGTCGCGGTGATGGCCAGCGTGCGGATGCCGCGGACGGCGCGGATCCAGGGCGCGGACGCGGTGTCGGCCAAGGGCGGCTGGAAGCAGATGCTGGGGAACCGGGCGATGGTCCAGCTGATGGTGCTGGGCTTCGTGCTGTTCTTCGCCTGCTACGGGCAGTTCGAGTCGGGGCTGGCCGCGTACGGGGTCGAGGCGGCCGGGATCTCCACGTCCGTGCTGGGGACCGCGCTGGCGGCCAACACGGCGGTGATCGTCGTGGCGCAGTTCGTGGTGCTGAGGTTCGTGGAGCGTCGGCGGCGGTCCCGGGTGATCGCGGCCGTGGGGCTGATCTGGGCCGTGGCGTGGATCGCGGCCGGGTACGCGGGGCTGGGGCAGGGCAGCCAGGCCATGGCGACCGCGGCCTTCATCTCGACGTACGCGCTGTTCGGGCTGGGTGAGGCGATGCTGTCGCCGACGGTGGCCCCGCTGGTCGCCGACCTCGCCCCCGAGGGGCTGGCCGGGCAGTACAACTCGGCGTTCGCGCTGGTCAAGCAGCTCGCGCTGGCCGTCGGCCCGGCGATCGGCGGGCCGATGGGGGCCTCGCTGCACGGCCCGTACGTCGTGACGTTCCTGTTGTTCTCGCTGGGGATCAGTGTGCTGGCGTTGCGGATGGGGCGGCGGCTCACGGTCGTGCAGGACCATCCGTGGCTGGCCCGGAGCCAGGTCATACGGCGCAGTGGGGCCGTGGAGCCCGTTCCGGCCAAGGTCTGATCCCGGGCCGGGGGCGGGGCCCGGGGCGGGGGTTCCGGGTGCCAGGTTCCAGGTCCCGAGGCTCGGGCCCCGGCCTCATGAGGCCGGGGCCGTGCTACGTCCTCCTCGGCGGGAGCGAGAACTCGCACCACACGGCCTTGCCGCCGCCCGGGGTGCGGCGGCTGCCCCAGTTGGAGGCGATGGTCGCGACGATGGCGATGCCTCGGCCCGATTCGTCCGCCGGTTCGGCCCGGCGGCGGCGCGGGAGGTGGTCGTCGCCGTCGGTGACCTCCACGATGAGGCGGCGGTCGGTGCGGCGCAGCCGCAGCCGCATGGGCGGGACACCGTGCTGGAGGGAGTTGGCGACCAGTTCGCTGGCCGCGAGGACGCCCAGGTCGTGCAGGTCGGTCGGGAAGCGCCAACTGGTGAGGACGCCGGAGGCGAAGGCGCGGGCGCGGGGGGCCGCTTCCACTCCGCCGAGGAGTTCGAGCGCGGCGTTGCGGAAGAGGTCGCCGTCGGGGCCGTTGCGGGCCGGGTGCTGGAGGACCAGGACGGCCACGTCGTCGTCGTGGTCGGCGGCGACTCCCGCCGAGCGCAGCAGCCGGTCGCAGATGACCTGCGGGGTGCCGGTGGCTCCGGCGAGGGCGCCGGCCAAGGCGGCGATGCCCTCGTCCAGGTCGGCGTCCCGGCGTTCGACCAGGCCGTCGGTGTAGAGGACGGCCGTGGAGCCGGGGCCGAGGGGGACCGTGCCGGAGGCGTGCATCCAGCCGCCGGTGCCGAGCGGTGGGCCGGTGGGTTCGTCGGCGCGCAGGACGGTGCCGCTCTCGTCCCGGACCAGGATGGGGAGGTGGCCCGCGGAGGCGTAGACCAGCCGGCCCTCGTTGGGGTCGTGGATGGCGTAGACGCAGGTGGCGATCTGGTTGGCGTCGATCTCCGCCGCCAGTCCGTCCAGCAGTTGCAGTACTTCGTGCGGCGGGAGGTCCAGTCGGGCGTACGCCCGGACGGCCGTGCGCAACTGGCCCATGACCGCCGCCGCGCGTACACCGCGGCCCATGACGTCGCCGATGACCAGGGCCGTGCGTCCGCCGCCGAGGGTGATGACGTCGTACCAGTCGCCGCCGACGGCTGCTTCGGTGCCGCCGGGCTGGTAGGTGGCGGCGATCCGCAGGTCGTCGGGTTGTTCCAGTTCCTGGGGGAGCAGGGAGCGCTGGAGGGTGACGGCGGTCTCGCGCTGGCGGCGTTCGCTGGCGCGGAGGCGTTCGGCGGCCTCGGCGTGGTCGGTGACGTCGGTGGCGAACACCAGCACACCCCCGTCGCCTCCGTCGCCGCCCTTGAGGACCGGGGTGCAGCAGAACGTGTAGGAGCGGCCGTCGGACGCCTTGCGGGACTTGACCGTACGGGGCTTTCGGCTGCGTAGGACCTGGTCGAGCAGGGGGAGCAGGCCGAGGTCATGGAGTTCGGGGAGGGCCTCGCCGGCGGGGTGGCCGGGGGTGCGGGGGCCGAAGGCGGTGACGTAGGCGTCGTTGACGTAGGCGAGGCGGTGGTCGGGGCCGTGGACCAGGGCAACGAGGGCGGGGACGCTGTCGAGCACGTCGCGCACCGGGAGGTCCTCGACGACCGGGGTGGTGGGTGGGGTCGGTGATGTGGGTGATGCGGGTGGTGGGAGTGGTGACGGGTGGGTCGGCTCTTCGGTGAGGTGTTCGGCCCGGGCGGCGGGTACGGCGCCTTCCCGGGCGTCATGGGCCTGCGGGCCCGGCCGGTCCTGTCGGCTCTCGCTTTCCTCCCGGCCGTCCCGGTTCTCCCCTCCCTCCGGTGTGTCGTGGCTGTTCCGGGGGTCCGGGGCTTCGCGGGTGTCGCGGCTCTCGCCCGTGCGGTCCGGGGAGGCGGCGAGTTCGGCGCGCGCTGCGGCGCGGCGCTGTGTTCCGGGGAGCCGGGCGCTCCAGCGCGTGAAGTTCACGAATCCTTGCCTTGTGTAGTGGTCGTCGGCCGGCTCCGGTTCCGGCCCGGACTCCCGGCGGCTGCGCGGCGGTGGCCGAGTCGTGGGTCGGCCCCCGGATGCTGCGGCGTGGGGGGAAACAGCCTCGTGGGTGTCGGGCGGGGTGGCGGCCCGCCCGGGCCCGTGCACGGGGTGCGCCGGACCGCCGTGCGGTGGTGTGCCGTGCGGTGGTGTGCCGTGCGGCGGTTGCCGTGCGGCACCGGTCTACCGTGCGCCGGTCCGGTGGAGCCAGTCTGGCAGTGTGGCGGACCGGTCGACACCTGTCAGCGTCCGCCTGTCGGTACCGGTCGGTAGGGGTGGGTACGGGTCGGCACGGGGCGGTACGAAGCGGTACGGGGTCAGCACGGGCAGCACGGGGCGGTACGGGCAGTACGGGGGCGGTACGGGGTCAAGCACGGGCCGTGCGGGTCAGCACGGGCGGTATGGGTCGGTACGGTCGGTACGGTCGGTACCTGTCGGTGGGGAGGAGGGCGCCGGTCCCGCTGGGGCGCCGGGGTGGGGCGCCTGGTTTCGCGGTCCGGTCAGTGCTTCGGGCCCTTCGGGTGGTTCCCGGGGTCGTCCGTAGCTTTTCCACCGGCCGCGAGTTCGAACTCGGCGCGGGGGTGTTCGAGTGAACCGAGTGAGACGATCTCGCGTTTGAAGAGGCCGGCGAGGGTCCATTCGGCCAGGACCCGCGCCTTGCGGTTGAAGGTGGGCACCCGGCTGAGATGGTACGTGCGGTGCATGAACCAGGCGGGGAAGCCCTTGAGCCGGCGCCCGTAGACCTGGGCGACGCCCTTGTGCAGCCCGAGGGAGGCGACCGAGCCCGCGTAGCTGTGGGCGTAGGTGTCGAGGGGTTCGCCGCGCAGGGAGTGGACGATGTTGTCGCCGAGGACGCGGGCCTGGCGCAGGGCGTGCTGGGCGTTGGGGGCGCAGTAGGTGCCGGGGGCGGCGGTGACGTCGGGGACGGCCGCCGCGTCGCCCGCGGCCCAGGCGTGCGGGGTGTTCTCGACGGCCAGTTCGGCGGTGCAGCGCAGCCGGCCGCGGTCCGTGCGGGGGAGGTCGGTGGCGGCGAGCAGGGGGTGCGGTTTGACGCCGGCGGTCCAGACGACCGTACGGGTGGGGAAGCGCTGTCCGTCGCTGAGCACGGCGACACGGTCGGCGCAGGACTCCAGGCGGGTCTCCAGAAGCACCTGGATGTTGCGGCGGCGCAGTTCGGCGACGGTGTAGCGGCCCAGCTCGGGGCCGACCTCGGGGAGGATCCGGTCGGCCGCCTCCACGAGGATCCACTTCATGTCCTCGGGCTGGATGTTGTGGTAGTAGCGCGCGGTGTAGCGGGCCATGTCCTCCAGTTCGCCGAGGGCCTCGACGCCCGCGTAGCCGCCGCCGACGAAGACGAAGGTCAGGGCGGCGTCACGGAGCGCGGGGTCGCGGGTGGAGGAGGCGATGTCCATCTGTTCGATGACATGGTTGCGCAGCCCGATGGCCTCCTCGACGGTCTTGAAGCCGATGCCGTGTTCCGCGAGGCCGGGGACGGGCAGGATGCGGGCCACGGAGCCGGGCGCGAGGACCAGTTCGTCGTAGGACAGCCGGCGCGGGCCGGTGCCCTCCTCCTCGGTGGCGAGGGTCGTGAGGGTGGCGGTGCGCTCGGTGTGGTCGATCGAGGCGACCTCGCCGACGACGATCCGGCAGTCCGGCAGCACCCGGCGCAACGGGACGACGACATGGCGTGGCGAGATCGAGCCCGCCGCGGCCTCGGGAAGGAAGGGCTGGTACGTCATGTACGGATCGGGTGCGACCACGGTGATCTCGACTCGGCCCCCCTTGAGTTCGGGTTTGAGCCGTTTCTGGAGGCGCAGAGCCGTGTACATCCCGACGTAGCCGCCGCCGACAACGAGAATGCGCGCACGTTCCTTCACCACCCCATGACGCACCGGGCACCGCCGTTTGTCCACAGCCCCGGCAATTTGTGTGACCGGAGGCCGGACCTGCCCCGGCTTGGCCGAATTGCCGGAGTGCGCGGGCGGAGGCGGGCAGGTGCGCAGGTCAGCCGGGGTGCGCCGGGGGCGGGAAGCGGGCGTAACCGGGACGTTTGCGGTCCGTACTCCGATCGGGGGGCGCTCCGTGCGGAACCTGCCCCTTCTGTATTGACTCCCGCTCAACTATGTTCGTGTTCCGACGGGGTGTAGGGGGATGCGCTCACGGATCCGGCGGGTCCGACAGGATCTCGCCACAAGGACCGATTCACGGGTTCGTTCGCCGCGCTCCGGTATCCAATGGCGGGGAGAAGTCTCCGGGGGGAGACCTCGTTACCGGGGGAATTCATATGCATGTTCAGGACTCTCATTGGGCTTCCGCGTCGGCGATCGCACCGGCGACGGCGGTCGGAACGGGACACGGCACCGTGACCGGGGCCGGGGCCGGGGCCGGAGCAGGGGCTATGACGGGTGTGTCCGGGACCGTGAGCGGGGGCTCGCTGGGCTCCGTGGCGGGCCAGGGCGCGGCCGTGGGCCGTGGCGAGGACTCACGCACCACACCGCTGCGGGTCGATGCCCAGCGCAATCTGGAGCATGTGCTCCGGGCCGCGCGGGAGGTCTTCGGCGAGCTGGGGTACGGGGCGCCGATGGAGGATGTCGCCCGCCGCGCGCGGGTCGGGGTCGGCACGGTCTACCGGCGCTTCCCGAGCAAGGACGTACTGGTCAGACGGATAGCCGAGGAGGAGACCTCCCGGCTCACCGATCAGGCCCGCACCGCGCTCGGGCAGGAGGACGAGCCGTGGTCGGCGCTGTCGCGCTTCCTGCGGACGTCGGTGGCGTCCGGCGCGGGCCGGCTGCTGCCGCCGCAGGTGCTGCGGGTGGGTGTCGCCGAGGACGGCGGCCCCGACGGGGCCCGGGTGCCGGCTCAGCGGATGCAGCCGGGCTCGGGTGAGCTGCGGCTGGTGCCGGAGGAGCCGTCCGGGGCGGGTGCGCTGGACGACGACGCCGGGGCGGCGGCGCTGCTCGACGTGGTCGGTCAGCTCGTGGACCGGGCCCGCGCGGCGGGCGAACTGCGGGCCGACGTGTCCGTCTCCGATGTCCTGCTGGTGATCGCCACGGCGGCTCCGTCGCTGCCGGACGCGGCGCAGCAGGCGGCGGCGTCGGCGCGGTTGCTGGACATCCTGCTGGAGGGGTTGCGGTCCCGGCCGGTGTGAGGCGGGGGCGGCCGTAGCCTTCGGGGCCTTCGGGGGCTTCCGGGAGTGATCCCGGGGGCTTGCGGGGGCCCTTGGGTGTGGAATGGGGCGTGCCCGCTTCGGGTTCGGGTGGGTTCGGCGGGGTGGCCGGCTTCCGGGGGCGGGGCGTCCGGCTTCCGGGGGCGGGGCGTCCGGCTTCCGGGGGCGGGGCGTCCGGCTTCCGGGGGCGGGGCGTCCGTTGAGTCTTCCCCGATCGGGTGAAGTTCCATACGGCCCCTCCGGCAAGTCCCCTCGGACGAGTGGATGGACACGAGCCGGGTTACTGACGAAAAGTCGATGTGGCACTCTGACCCGGTGCTTCGGGATGTTGGGTCAGGCGGCGGGGGCTTTCCGCGATGAGCGTTGACGGGCGCGACGGGTCACTCGGTGACAGCGACGCGGGAGCCGGCGGCGGAACGACTCCGCAGGTCCCGAACCAGGGCGGCCGGACCGCGGACCCCGTACCGGTGCGGGGCGGCGGGTCCGCCGGGCCCGGCGACGGGGTTCCGGCCCAGGGCGGCCCCGTTCCCCTCCCGGACGTCGACCCCGAGCCCGCCGCCGCCGACGAACCGGCGGTGCCCGCGCAACGGGAGTGGCGGGACGGGCCCGACGAGGGTGTGCTGCCGCCCGCCCGGGAGACGCCGCCCGCCGACGCCGAGTTGATCGAGCGGATGCGGTCCGGGGACGACACGGCGTACGAGGAGCTGTACCGGCGCCACGCGGACGCCGTGCGCCGCTACGCCCGTACCTGCTGCCGGGACGGGCACACCGCCGACGACCTCACCGCGGAGGTCTTCGCCCGGATGCTCCAGGCCGTACGCGGCGGCTCCGGACCGGAGTTCGCCGTACGCGCCTATCTGCTGACCAGCGTCCGGCGCACCGCCGCCCACTGGACCAACAGCGCCCGGCGCGAGCACCTCGTGGACGACTTCGCGGTGTTCGCCGCGCAGGCCGCGCGCGCCTCCGAGGTCTCCGACGACGACACCCTGGAACTCGGCGCCGACGTCCGCGCGATGCACGAGGCCGAGCAGTCCATGGCGATGCGGGCGTTCCGCTCGCTGCCCGAGCGCTGGCAGGCGGTGCTCTGGCACACCGAGGTCGAGGACGAGTCGCCCAGCGAGGTCGCCACCCTCTTCGGCCTGGACGCCAACGGCACCCGCGTCCTCGCCAGCCGGGCCCGCGAGGGGCTGAAGCAGGCGTATCTCCAGGCTCACGTCAGCGCCACCCTCGTGGACGACGAGGAGTGCGCCCGCTACGCCGACCAGCTCGGCACCTACGCCCGCCGCAGGCTGCGCAGCCGGGCCGAACGCGGGCTGCGCAAGCATCTGGAGGAGTGCGCGAAGTGCCGGCTGGCCCTGACCCAGGTCGAGGAGGTCGCGAGCGGTATTCCCGCGGTGGTGCCGGTGGCCGTCATCGGCTGGTTCGCCGCCGCCGGGTACGGCAAGCTCGGCGCGCTCATCGCCGGGGGGACCGGTGCGGGGGCCATGGGCGCGGCCGGTGCCGCCGCCGCGGCGAACGGCACGGCGGGGGGCGCGGCAGGGGGCGCGGCAGGGGGCGCGTCGGGGGGCGCGTCGGGGGGTGCCGCCGCCTCGGAGGGCCTGGGCGCTCCGGTCAAGGCCGGTATCGCGGCCAGTGTCGTCGCGGTGACCGCCGCCGCGCTGGCCCTCGCGCTGGTCGGTGACGACAGCACACCCCCGAAGCCCACGGCCAAGCCGCCCGTCTCGGCCCCGGCAGCGCAGCCGGAGCCGCCGTCCCCCACCCCGTCGAAGAAGCCGGCCCCGCCGCCGCCCGCCGCCCCGGAACCCCGGCCCACCCCCACACCGACCCCCACGCCGACTCCGCCGCCCACCCCCACACCGACGCCGACCCCTACGCCCACGCCCACCCCCCCACCGACGCCCACTCCCACGCCGACGCCCACCCCGACACCGACACCGAGGCCCACGCCTCCCCCGGCGCCGACCGTCTACCAGTGGAGCGAGCTGGCGTACGACGTCACCGGTGACTCCAGCGCGCCCGAGATGCGGATGGGGGAGAGCAGTTGGGTGTGGCAGCGGCAGCGGCTGTCCATCAGCGGTCGGAGCTACTCCCCCGGCGTCACCGTGCACGGCTCGTCCTCCGTCACCATCGACCTCAACCGCCCGTGCTCGGCGTACGACGCGTTCGTCGGCGTGGACGACATGACGCTGACCCTCGGCAAGGTCTACTTCTCCGTCTACGGCGACGGCGCCCGGCTGTGGAAGTCCGGTCCGGTCCGCGGCGGTGAACCGGCGGTGCCGGTGCGGGTGAACCTCAACGGGTACGACACCGTCCGGCTGGTGGTCGAACCGCACGGCCACTTCGACCGGCTGCTGCCGGTGAACTGGGCGCAGTCCCGGTTCACCTGCACCTAGGCCGGGAGCCTGGCCTCGGTCAGCTCGCGCAGGATGTCGTCCACGGTGAACCGTGCGCCGCGCCGCCGCTCGGCGGTGTGCCGGGCCGGGCCCAGGGCCTCGCGGGCGGCGCTGTCGAGGGCCGCGATCTCGGTGGGCTCGGGGTGCGGACGGGACCGGCCGCCGAGCAGGACGTCGGCGACGGCCAGCAGCCGCGTCGCGCGCGGGAAGTCACCGAGCCGGACCAGCAGTTCGGCCGCGCTGTCCACCAGGCCGGCCAGCACCGGCTCCGCGCAGCCCTTCGCCCTGGCCGTGCGCAGGCCCTCCGCCAGCATCGGCAGCCCGTGCGCGGGACCGGACTCGGCGGCCGTGACGAGCGCCTCCAGCCGGTCCGTCGCGGCCGTGAAGTGGGGCGGCGGGGTGCCCTGTGCGGCGTACCGGCGGCTCCGGGTGAACCACGTACGGGCCTCGGCCGTGTCGCCGGTGTCCAGGGCGATGTACGCCCGCATCAGCGCGACGAAGGCCCGGGAGTCCGGGATGCCGTGGATCTCGGCGATCCGGGTGGCCTCGACCAGGATCTCCGTGGCGGCGTCGGTGTCGCCCGTGCGGAACTCGATCTCCGCGAGCCGGACCATCAGGAACGGCGGTTCGTTGAACGCCCCCACCTCGTAGGCGAGCCGCAGCGCCTCCTCGTACTCCCCGCGGGCCTCCTGGAAGCGGCCCGCCGCCATGGCCGCCTCGCCCGCCACACTGCACACCTGGGCGCGGAGCCAGCGGTCGCCGACCTGTCTGCTGAGCCCGCGCAGTTCCGCCAGGTCGTCGTCCACGTTCTCGGTGCCGCCCAGCGCGTCGATGACCAGGTGCACACGGAACATCAGGATGGCGCCCAGCTCCCATACGCCGCCGTGCCGTCGGCAGTTGGCGATCGCGGCCTCCAGGGCGGGCCGCGGGTCGACCCCGCCGCCGCGGTGGAAGGCGGTCACCGGCCAGAACAGTCCGGGCAGGTCGGCCGCCTCCGGGCCGCCCTTCTCGAAGTGGGCGCGGAGCCGGTCGACGTACGCGACGCTGCCCGCGTACTCCGCGTTCGTCGGGTCCGTGAGCCCCTCGACGGGTTCGGTGTCGGACGCCAGGAAGAGGTGGAGCATGCGCAGCCGCATACGGAGGGCGTGCCGGGGGTGGGTGACCTCGTCGTCGGCCACGGCGAGATAGGCGGAGACCGGGTTGAAGGGCGTGGAGCCGAGAGAGCCCAGAGAGGCGGGAGGGGGAGGAGTGGGAGGAGAGGGAGGAGCGGCTGGGGAGGTTGGGGAGGTTGGGGAGGTTGGGGGTGTGGAGGTGGGTCCGGGGGCGGGTGCGGGTGCGGGTGCGGGCCCGGGGGCGGGGGCGGGGACGGGGGTGTGTGGTGGGGTGGGGGTCGCCAGGCTCAGGACGGCCGCGACCCAGCGCACGCCCTCCTGGCGGTAGTTGCGCAGCCACCAGAACCAGCCCATGGCGAGGGCGAGGTCCCCGGCCCCCTGCTCCTCGCCGGCCGCGAGGGCCCGGCGCAGGGCGGCGCGGATGTTGTCCAGCTCGGTCTCCAGACGGGCGATCCAGGGGAGCTGACCGGCCGAGCGCAGCAGGGAGTCCGCCGCGCGGGCCAGGTCGCACGCCCAGGCCAGGTGCCGGCGCTCTACCTCGGCGCGGCGCGCGGGGGACTCGGCGGCGCGCTCCGCGGCGTACTCCTGGATGGTCTCCAGCATCCGGTACCGCATGACGTCGGTGCCGCCCTGCTCGTACGGGGCGGCGACGACCAGGGACTTGTCCACGAGGGCGCCCAGCAGTTCGGCCGCCCGGCCGCCGCAGACGGCTTCCGCCGCGGTGAGGTCCCAGCCGCCCGCGAAGACCGACACCTCCCGCAGCGTCTCCCGCTCCGGCTCCTCCAGCAGGTCCCACGACCAGTCCACGACCGCGCGCAGGGTCTGCTGGCGGGGCAGGGCCGTACGGCTGCCGGCGGTCAGCAGCCGGAAGCGGTCGTCGAGGCGGTCGGCGATCTGCCGGGGGGTGAGCATCCGCAGCCGGGCCGCCGCCAGTTCGATGGCCAGCGGCAGTCCGTCCAGGCGGCGGCAGATCTCCGCGACGGCCTCCGTGTCGCGCGGGGTGGGGTCGGGGTCGGGACGGACCGCCGACGCGCGCTCCGCGAACAGGCGGTGTGCCTGGTCGGGGCGGAGGGGCTCGACCGGGCGCACGGACTCGCCGGGCACGCCCAGGGGTTCACGGCTGGTGGCGAGGACGGTGAGCCCGGGGCAGTGGGTAAGGAGGGTTTCGGCGAGGCCGGCCGCCGCGCCGATGACATGTTCGCAGTTGTCAAGGATCAGGAGCAGGCTGCGCTGGGCGCAGTGCTCGATCAGCAGGGCGACGGGGTCGTCCTGCGGGGCCGTCAGCTCGTTGGTCATGAGCACGGTCTCGCGCAGACCGAGCGCGTTGACCACCGCGCCTGCCACCGCCTCCGGCCGGTCGAGCGGGGCCAGCTCGACCAGCCACGCCTGGGGGAGGCCGACGGCTGCCTCCTCGGCGAGACGGGTTTTCCCGGAGCCGCCCGGTCCGGTGAGGGTGACCAGTCGTGCCCTGTGCAATTCGGAACGAAGCGCGTCGAGTTCGAGTTCCCGGCCGACGAAGGAGTTCAGCCGGGGCCGGATGTTCCCGGTGCGGGTGGGGCGTACGGGGGGTGCGGGGGGCGTGAGGGGCGTGGGGGGCGTGGGCCCGGCGGGGTGGGCGCCGCCCGTGCCGCGCTGCCCGGCCGCCCCGCCGAGCAGTCCGGCGTGCAGGGCCCGCAGTTCGGGTCCGGGGTCGGTGCCGAGGCCGTCGGCGAGGGCGCGGCGGGCGCGTTCGTAGGCGGCGAGCGCGTCGGCGCCCCGGCCGCTGTCGCGCAGGGCGCGGACGAGGAGGGCGTGCAGGGTCTCGTCGTACGGGTACGCCGTGGTCAGCTCGGACAGTTCCGGTACGACGTCCGGGGCGCGGCCCCGGCGCAGGTCGGCGGTGATACGGGCGCGGGTCGCGGCGCGGCGCAGGGCTTCGGGGCGGGCGGCGGCGGTGCGGTCGGGGAGGTCGGCGAGGGCGGGGCCGCGCCACAGGGCGAGGGCGGTGGCGAGGTCGCGGGCGGCGCGGTCGGGGTCGCCTTCCTCCAGCGCGGCGGTGCCCTGTCGGGTCAGGCGCTCGAAGACGCCGAGGTCCACGTCGTCCTCGGCGGCGGCGAGCCGGTAGCCGCCGGGTCCGGAGACGACGGCGTCCTTGCCGACGGCCCTGCGGAGCCGGCCGACCAGGGCTTGCAGCGCGGCCGGGGGATCCTGTGGCGGGTCGCCGGCCCAGATCTCCGCGATCAGCGTCTCGGGCGCCGCGGTGTGTCCCGCGCGCAGGGCGAGCGCGGCGAGCAGCGCCCGCACCCGGGGCCCACCGAGCGGCAGAGCGACGCCTTGCCCGTCCCGCGCCTCGGTCACGCCGAGGATTCCGTACCGCATCGGGTCATTGTCGCCGCAGCGGCGCCAGCGCGCGCCGGGGATCCACACCGGCCCCCGCCACCACCGAAGCGAACCGGCCGTGGGTTGGCGCGGCACGGCTGTGGGGTGCCGCGAACCGACCGTGGGCGGCGGCGACCCGGCCGTCAGGCTGTCGCGGCGCGGCTGGGGGTGGGCGCGAGCCGGTCGTCAGGCTGCCACGAGCTGATCCCTGGGGGGTGGCGAACCGCCGCCAGGCTGCCATGGCACGACTGTGGGGTGGGCGCGGGAGCTGGCCGCCAGGCAGTGGCGAACCGGCCGCACGGCTCTTGCGGACCAACCGCAACGGGCCTGCGGCGACCCGGCCGCACGGCTATCGCGAACCGGCGGTGGGGCGATCGCAAGCCAGCCGTCACGCTGCCGCGGCGCGGCCGAGAGATCGTCGCGAACCGGCCATCAGGCAGCCACGACCCGGCCGTGGGTCGACAGCGACCCGGCCGTCCGGCTGCCACGAACCGGCTGTGGGGCTGTCGCGCGCCAGCCATCACGCTGCCGCGAACCGACCGTAGAGCTGCCGCAAGCCAGCCATCACGCTGCCACGAACCGACCGTAGGGCTGCGGGAGCCAGCCCACGTTGTCGCGGCGCGGCTGAGAGATCGTCGCGAACCGGCCATCAGGCAGCCACGACCCGGCCGTGGGTCGACAGCGACCCGGCCGTCCGACTGCCACGAACCGGCCGTAGGGCTGCCACGAGCCACCCATCACGCCGCCGCGGCGTGGCCGATGGGCTGTCGCGACCCGGCCGTCAGGCAGTGGCCGACCAGCCGCACGGCTCCTGCGGACCGGCCGCAAATGGGCCTGCGGCCCGGCCACGACGGGCTGCGGTCTGGCCACGACGGGCTGCGGTCTGGCCGACGGGGACTCGCAAGGCCACTGCCGGGAGCACGCGACCCACCGCCGGAAGCGCGCAAAGCCACCCGGAAGCTTGCGGAGCCCATCGCCGGAGATCCACAAGGCCACATCGCAGACCCGCGAACCCATCGCCGGAAGCCCACGCACCCTCACCGCGCCCGCCGACCCGACCCCGGAAACACGCGCTCCCCTCACGAGGATCGTGCGGACTGGCCGGTAGAGCCTGTGATCCGTACGCGGGAAGCCAGTGGTTCCCACCCAGGGCGTGCCCCTTACGGGGAGCCTGCGACACGACCGCCCACCAGCAGCCTGGGTTCCCTCACGAGACCACAGGCAGCCTGGGTCCGTCACGAAGCGCCTGCGGACCACTCACAAGCGAACCGCCCACCCCCACAAGGACCCCGTGGACCACCCGCAAGCCGTTCGTGGAACGCCCCTACCCCCGTCGTACCGTCGCGCCCGCTCCCAAGGCGCCTCTCTGGGGGGTGATTCCCGCCGGTACCGCGCGGGCTCGGGCGGGGGTTCCGGTCCAGCAGGTGCCTCGGCGGGAGAGGAGGCGGCGGAGCCAGAGTTCGAGGGAGACGAGGTGGGCGAGGCCGTCGACGGGGAGGGGTTCGCCCTCGGCGCAGGCGCGCAGGGCCTTGCGGACGACCCGGGCCTCGACCAGGCCCGCCTCGGCGAGGAGGGGAGTGTCGAAGAGGTCGATGAGGGGGCTCACGAAGACGCGGAGGCCGGTGCGGGCGGCGGCTGCCGCGGGGGCGTGGGAGGGGGCGCCCCAGCCGGGCGGGAGGTCGGCCACTCCGGCGCCTTTGAGGACCGTACGCAGGATCGCGGCCCGGGCGCCCGGCTGGACGCGGAGGGCTTCGGGGAGGTCGCGGCAGGCGCGGACGACCTGGTTGTCGAGGAACGGGGTGTGCAGGCGCTGGAAGCGGATCTCGGCGGCCTGCTCCAGGATGCGGAGGTCGGCGGCGTAGCGGGCGAGGGCGGCTCGCGCGCGGAAGGCGCCGGGGCGCTGCCCGGGGCCGGCGATGCCGGAGCGACCGGGCTCACTGTGCAGGCGAACCGATACTTCAGCCAGCGCCTCACCCGTCAGCCAGCGCGCGGCGGGGCCGGGTCTCGCCCAGGTGAGCGCGGCGAGGGAGGCCCCGACGGCGCCGCCGGGCTCGTCGAAGCCGCGGTCCATGAGGCGGTCGGCGAGGCGGTCCACGCCGGTCCGGTAGGGGGTGCGGGACAGCCGGCGGGCCGCGCTGTACACGCGCGGGGGCACCATGACCGAGCCCTCCGCCTTGGCCAGCGCCGCCATCGGGCGGACCAGGTGGCGGCGTTTGCGGTCCATGAGCAGGTCCGCCAGGCGGGCCGGGTGGGCGTCGAGGACCTGGCGGGCGCCGTAGCCGGTGAAGTGGTCGGCGCTGCCCGCGGCGAGCCGCGCGCGGTGCCGGGCGGCCGACACCAGGCCGACGCCGGGTTCGTCGGTCAGCGGGCCGTCGAGGTCGGCGTACGGCAGGGTCTCCTCGCCGCCCGCAACCACCACGTGGTGCAGCCGGGGGTTGGCGGCGAGTTCGCCGGCGCGCTGCACCTCGGCCTCCCGGCCCCCGACGGCCAGGTCGTTGAAGGTGACGGCCAGCAGTCGCTCGCCCGCGCCGGTGCCGTGGCCGAGGAGGGTGCCCGGGTTGCCGGGGAGACCGGCCGCGAGCAGGGCGAGGGTGGCGGAGGCGGGGCCGCCGGACAGGTCGGCGCCGATCCCCGGCACCGGCATCCCGCGCGCGGCACGCCGTTCGGCGGGTCCCATGCCCGGCACCGGGCCGGGGTCTATACCGGCGCCGGGCACGTGCCGGGGAGCGGAGAGGCGGGCGCGTACGGCGTCCACGAGGGCGTCGCGCACGGCGTCCACGGCGCTGTCGGGGTCGGCGGGGGGCGCCGCCACGGCGAGGGAGGCGACCGGCTCGTACCCGGCGATCTCGCGGGCCCCGGCGCGCAGGATCAGCGCGTGTCCGGGCGGGATGCGCCGTACGCCGTCGTACGGGGTGGAGTCGTGCAGGGCGGCCGGGACGTCGGGGGCGGCGAGCAGCGCGGCGAGATGGCCGAAGTCGAGGTTGGCCTCCACCAGGTCGGCCAGCGGCAGGGCGGCGGTGGCGTAGGCGGTGCCGCCCGCCCACGGGGTGTGGAAGACGGGGCGGGCGCCCGCGAGGTCGCCGCAGACGGTGACGCGGCGGCCGACCTGGACGACGGCGGTGTAACTGCCGGGCCAGGCCGTCAGATGGCGCAGGGCGCCGCCGCGCGCGGCGAACAGGGCGACGCGCAACTCCTCGTCGCTGGCGGCGCAGGTGCCGAGGACGGCGATCCGGGTCTGCGGGTCGGCGGCGACCACCCGGACCTCGTCGGGGCGCCAGTCGCCGACCGCCCACAGCGGATCGGGGTCGCCCCACAGCAGTTGGGAGCCGACCGGGTGGAGAGTCTCGCCGTCGGGGCCGGTGGCCCCGGCCGAACCGACATCCCCGCCGATCCCGCCCATCCCGCCCATCCCACTGGTCCCACCGGTCCCGCCGAACCCGCCGGTCCCGCCCATCCCACCGGTCCCGCCGGAGCCGCCGAACCCGGCGCCCAGGGCTGCCGCGGCGGCGCTGCTCCATCCCACCAACCACCGCATCGACGCCTCCACAGGCTGTGGACAACCAGTGCACCGCATGAACAGGTTCACCATGCTGCCACGAAGAACCCGCCACGGAGCGGCGGCGGAGCCGCTTGAACGACCGTGCCGGCCACGGAACAAGACGCCGCGCGCGGGAGACCGAGAGGACATCGAGGAGGCGCCGAAGGGGCGTCATCCGTCCGAACACGCGGGTGCGAGCTATGCCCCGCGACTCGAATGCGCCCCCGAATCACGCCCCTTGAGCACCCAACGCGCCGTCAATTCGTATGGTGGGAGCGGTATTCCTCAGCGCGGGGCAGCGTCGCTTTTCGGCCAAATCAAGATTGCGGTAAGAAGATCGGAACGGTTCTGCACACGCTCCGTCAATGCTCTGCGCACCGCCCGGCACCGCGGGGCCCGGGAGGCGCAGACACGCCCCCCGGACCATTCCGCCACCCGCGGGGATGAAGGCGGCGGTGTCCCCCAGCCCACTGGTCCAGTACAGCGGGCCGACCCACGCACAGCCATGGAACCGCTCCCCCGATGGCCGGAGAAGAGCGCACGGACAGGCGCACGGCCACACACCGGGAGCACGCCGCAACGCACCGTGCCCGCCCCGTACTTCCGTACGGACCACAATCCCGCCATCCGGAACAATGCCTCTTAACGCTTGGGATGCGGCGAACTACGCTGGGTTTACGAATGCCGCGTGCTTATGCCAGCGCGGCAGCCGTCTGTGTCGAGGGGTGGCTCATGTCCAGGGAGCAACGCGGGCCGAACGACAAACTCGGCGCCGTTCTCGCCCTCGCGGGAATCAGCAACGCAGGACTCGCGCGGCGCGTCAACGACCTTGGCGCCCAACGCGGGTTGACGCTTCGCTACGACAAGACCTCGGTGGCGCGCTGGGTGTCGAAGGGCATGGTGCCGCAGGGTGCCGCCCCGCATCTCATCGCCGCCGCCATCGGACAGAAACTCGGCCGTCCGGTGCCGCTCCACGAGATCGGTCTGGCCGACGCCGACCCCGCGCCCGAGGTGGGCCTCGCCTTCCCGCGCGATGTCGGGCAGGCCGTCCGCTCGGCCACCGAGCTGTACCGCCTCGACCTCGCCGGACGCCGGGCCGGCACCGGCGGCATCTGGCAGTCCCTCGCCGGTTCCTTCGCGGTGAGCGCGTACGCGACGCCCGCCTCCCGGTGGCTGATAACCCCGGCCGACAGTTCGGTCGCGCGCGACGCACACCCCTCCGAGGGCTCCGGCGCACCGCTCAAAGTCGGCCACAGCGATGTGCAGAAGCTGCGCGAGGCGGCGGAGGACGCCCGACGCTGGGACTCCAAGTACGGCGGCGGCGACTGGCGTTCGTCGATGGTCCCGGAGTGCCTGCGCGTGGAGGCCGCGCCGCTGCTGCTCGGCTCCTACTCCGACGAGGTCGGCCGCGCCCTGTTCGGCGCCTCCGCCGAACTCACCCGGCTCGCGGGCTGGATGGCCTTCGACACCGGCCAGCAGGAGGCCGCCCAGCGGTACTACATCCAGGCGCTGCGGCTCGCCCGCGCGGCGGCGGACGTCCCGCTCGGCGGGTACGTCCTGGCGTCGATGTCGCTCCAGGCCACCTACCGCGGCTTCGGTGACGAGGGCGTGGACCTCGCCCAGGCCGCCCTGGAACGCAACCGGGGGCTGGCCACCGCCCGCACCATGAGCTTCTTCCGCCTGGTCGAGGCGCGCGCACACGCCCGCGCGAGCGACGCGCAGGCGGCGGGCGCCGCGCTGAAGGCGGCCGAGGGCTGGCTGGAGCGGTCCCGGGAGGGGGACAACGACCCGTCCTGGCTCGGCTTCTACTCCTACGACCGGTTCGCCGCGGACGCCGCCGAGTGCTACCGCGATCTGAAGGCGCCGCGGCAGGTGCGGAGATTCACCGAGCAGGCGCTGTCGAAGCCGACGGAGGAGTTCGTACGGTCGCACGGGTTACGGCTGGTGGTGTCGGCGGTCGCCGAGCTGGAGTCGGGGAACCTGGACGCGGCGTGCGAGCAGGGGGTGCGGGCCGTGGAGGTGGCGGGCCGGATCTCCTCCGCGCGGACCACGGAGTATGTGAAGGACCTGCTGCACCGGCTGGAGCCGTACGGGGACGAACCGCGGGTGGTGGAACTGCGCGAGCGGGCGAGGCCGCTGCTGATGATGGCACCGGCCTGATCGCTCCACAGAACCTCGACCTGACTCAGGTGATCCGCCTGGCTCAGGTGATCCGCCTGACTCGGGTGGTCCACCTGGCTCAGGTGATCCGCCTGGCTCAGGTGCGGAGCCGTAGGCCCACAGGGCCCCGCACCGCCGGATGGGCCCCGCACCGCCGGATGGGCCCCGCACCGCCGGATGGGCTGCCGTTCCCCGCGTTTAAAGGGGATGTCAGTGGCGCAGTGCACTATCTAGGTGGGAGGTGGTGCAGGTGCGGGCCGGGGTGTACGACTGTGATGTGCTGGTGGTCGGCGGGGGCATCGTCGGGCTGTCCACCGCGTTCGCGATCACCCGTGCCGCCCCCGGGACCCGGGTGACGGTGCTGGAGAAGGAGCCGGGACCCGCCCGGCACCAGACCGGGCGCAACAGCGGGGTCGTCCACAGCGGGATCTACTACCGGCCGGGCTCCCTCAAGGCACGGTACGCGGTGCGCGGAGCCGCCGAGATGATCAAGTTCTGTTCGGAGTACGGCATCCCGCACGCCGTCCCCGGAAAGCTGATCGTGGCCACCGAGCGGGCCGAGCTGCCCCGGCTGCACGCCCTGGCCCAGCGCGGCCGGGAGAACGGCATCGCGGTCCGTGAGCTGGGCGCCGCCCAGATCGCCGAGTACGAACCCGAGGTCCGCGGCCTCGCCGCCATCCAGGTCGCCGCCACCGGCATCTGCGACTTCGTCGCCGTCGCCCGCCGCCTGGGCGAGGCGTCCGGCGCCGAGCTGCGCCACGGCCAGGACGTCGTACGGATCGACCGGCGCCCCGGGCGGGGCGTGGCCGTGCGCACGCGCGCGGGGGACATCGTGCGCGGCAAGGTCCTCGTGAACTGCGCCGGGCTGCACTGCGACCGGATCGCCCGGCTGGCCGGGGACGAGCCGGACATGCGGATCGTCCCGTTCCGCGGCGAGTACTACGAGCTGGCCCGGCCCGGACTGGTCAACGGCCTGGTGTATCCCGTGCCCGACCCCGCCTTCCCCTTCCTCGGCGTCCATCTGACCCGCGGTGTCGACGGCGGCGTCCACGTCGGGCCCAACGCCGTACCGGCCCTCGCCCGCGAGGGGTACCGCTGGGGGGTCGTACGGCCCCGCGAGATCGCCACCACCCTGAGCTGGCCCGGCACATGGCACATGGCCCGGCGGCACTGGCGGTACGGCGCCGGTGAGCTGCGCCGCTCGGTGTCCCGGCGGGCGTTCACGGCGGCGGTGCGGCGGCTGCTGCCCGTCGTACGGGAGGACGACCTGGTGCGCGCCCCGGCCGGGGTCCGCGCCCAGGCCGTACTGCGGGACGGGACCCTCGTCGACGACTTCCTGATCAAGGAAGGGCCCCGGGCCGTCCATGTCCTCAACGCTCCCTCCCCGGCCGCCACGGCGTCCCTGCCGATCGGGAGAGAGGTGGCCCGCCGGGCGCTCACCGCGCTGGGGGAAGCCGGCCGCTGACCGACGTAAAATCGAACCCACTGTGTCTGACTCTCCCCGTACCCCCGACGCTCCCCGCAGCCGTCAGCGGTCGGCCCTCGGTTTCCCGGGCGACCCTGACACCTCTGCGGCCCCCGCCACCCCGGATGACTCCGGAGTCTCCGGTGCTTCCCATGTCTCCGGTGTCTCCGGTGTCTCCGGTGTCTCCGGCGCTTCCGGTGTCTCCGGCGCTTCCGGTGTTCCCGGTGTGCCCGGTGTTCCCGTGGGGCGGCCCGGGCGGGCCAAGGGGGAGCCGAGGTTCCCGGACGGGCCGCGGGCCGACCCCGCCGGATCGCACTTCGAGCGGCGGATCCGCAGCTTCCAGCCCCGGCGGAGCCGGGTGACGACCGGGCAGGCGGAAGCGCTCCAGCGGCTGTGGCCGCGGTGGGGCCTGGACATCGACGGACAGCGGGTGATCGACCTCGGTGAGCTGTTCGGCAACGGCAACCCCGTGGTGCTGGAGATCGGCTTCGGGATGGGCGAGGCCACCGCGCGGATGGCCGCCGCCGAGCCGCGGACCAATCTGCTCGCCGTGGATGTGCACACCCCCGGCCAGGGCAATCTGCTCCATCTCGCCGAACGGGCCGGACTGTCCAACCTCCGGGTCGGCAACGGCGACGCCATCATCCTGCTCCGCGAGATGCTCGCCCCCGACTCCCTCGACGGACTGCGCGTCTACTTCCCCGACCCCTGGCCCAAGAAGCGCCACCACAAGCGGCGGCTGATCCAGCCGGAGTTCCTCACCCTCGCCGCGAGCCGGCTGCGGCCGGGCGCGCTGCTGCACTGCGCCACCGACTGGGAGCCCTACGCCGAGCAGATGCTGGAGGTGCTCACCGCGCACCCCGGCTTCGAGAACACCCAGGCCGACGGCGGTTTCTCGCCACGACCCGAGTTCCGCCCGCTGACCCGTTTCGAGGGCCAGGGACTTGAGAAGGGTCACCTCGTGAACGATGTGCTCTTCCGGCGCGTACCAGGAACGTTCCCAGTCCTCGGAGAGACCTCCTAGCTGTCGTGAGGGTCGATGTCGTGGCCACCAGTCCCCCCTGCTCGACCTACCCGGTCCATCCCGGCGCTCCCCGGCCCGACACGTCGGCGCGGACCGGACGGTGGTACCGGTGGCGGCGGTGGGGGCAGCGGTACGCACAGGCCCGTCCGACGGCCGGGCTCCGGCTCCGGCAGGGCGCGGTGGCCGTCCTGCTCGCCCTGTCCGGCCTGGTCATCCTCGCGCTGGTCCGCCAGGAGACCGGCACCGAGGGCTTCCTGGTCGGCCTCGGCCTCGCCGTGCTGCCGGTGCCGCTGCTGATCGCCGCGTTCCGCTGGCTGGACCGGGTCGAGCCGGGGCCCTGGCGGCATCTGCTGTTCGCCTTCGCCTGGGGCGCCTGCGCGGCGGCGCTGATCGCGATCGTGACCAACAGCTTCGCGACCCGCTGGATCGCCACCGCGACCGCCGACCCGTCGCGCGCGGACACCCTCGGCGCGACCGTGATAGCGCCGGTCGTGGAGGAGTCCGCGAAGGCCGCCGCGCTGCTGCTGCTCTTCCTGTTCCGCAGACGGCACTTCACCGGCCTCGTGGACGGCGTGGTGATCGCCGGGGTCACCGCGACCGGCTTCGCCTTCACCGAGAACATCCTCTACCTCGGCACCGCCTTCGGCTCCGACCAGTCCGGCGGCGACAGCGGGGGCGTCGCCTCCGTCACGGTCGCCACCTTCTTCGTCCGTGTGATCATGTCGCCGTTCGCGCACCCCCTGTTCACCGTGCTGACCGGCATCGGCTTCGGTGTCGCGGCGGCCACCGGACCGGGCCGACCCCTGCGCAAGGCCCTGCTGCCGCTGGCCGGGCTGCTGCTGGCGATGGGGGTGCACGCCTTCTGGAACGGCTCGGCCGGCTTCGGCGACCACGGCTTCCTCGCGGTCTACGCCGGGTTCATGGTGCCCGTGTTCGGGCTGCTGACCTGGCTGGTGATCTGGGCCCGGCAGCACGAGCTGCGGGTGGTGCGGGAGGAACTGCCCGCGTATGTCGCCACGGGCTGGTTCTCCCCCGCCGAACCGTTCGCGCTGGGCTCGATGCGGGCCCGCCGACTGGCCCGGCGGGACGCGGGCCGGCACCTGGGCCGACCGGCCGCCCGCGCGGTGGCCGCGTACGAGTCGTACGCCACCTCCCTCGCGGTGCTACGGCGCCGGGGCAGCCGCGGCCGGGCGGGCGCCGACTTCGTCCGGCGCGAACGGGAGTTGCTGGACGCGCTGTGGCAGCGCCGCGAGACCGCCCGCCCCGCCCTCGAACAGGCGGCCCGCACCATCGCCCCACCGCCCCCGGTCCCCGCCCCGCCCTGGCAGCCGTGGCCACCCTGGCAGCCCTGGCAGCCCTGGCAGCCGTACGGCGCGGGCGCCTGGCCCCCGCACCCGCACCCGCACCCGCACCCGCACCCGCACCCGCACCACCCTCACGGCGGCCCCGCACCGAACCCGTCGCATCCGTCGCATCCGCCACATCTGCTATATCCGTCGCATCCGTCGCATCCGCTACATCCCCGGCCCACGACAGACCGGCAGCCCTGACGCCGGGGGGTTGTCGTCAGGGCTGCCGGGGTTCGGGGGGCCAGAGGCTCAGCAGGTGTCCAGGGATCGGGGCATCAGCGGAGGCTCTGGGAGCGGAGGCTCACGGCATCAGGGGTTGAGGCCCTTGCCGCGCAGCCAGGACAGCGGGTCGAGGGCGCCGCCGGAACCGGTGTGGACCTCCATGTGGAGGTGGGCTCCGGTGACATTGCCGGTGGCGCCGACGCGGCCGATGACCTCGCCGGTGGTGACCTTCTGGCCGACGCTGACACTGATCGAGGACTGGTGGGCGTACCAGATCTCGGTGCCGTCCTCCAGGGTGAGCACGGTCTTGTAGCCGTACGAACCGTCCCAGCCGGCCTGGGTGATGGTGCCGGTGTGCACGGCCTTGAGCAGCGTGCCGGTGGGGGCGGCGAAGTCGAGACCGGTGTGGTAGCCGGAGGACCACAGCGAACCGGCCTGGCCGTAGGTCGAGGTGAGGGTGTACGAGGAGGTCGGCAGCGCGAACTGCTTGGCCAGCTTGGCCAGTCGCTCGGCCTCGGCCTTCTTGCGGGCCTCCGCCTCGGCCTTCTTCTCGGCCTTCTTCTTCTCGGCGGCGGCCTGGGCCTTGGCCTCCTTCTCCGCCTCGGCCGCCTTGTCGGCGGCGGCCTTCTCGGCGGCGGCCTGGGCGTCCTTGGCGGCCTGCTCCTCGATCTGCTGCTGCTGGTTCTCGGCCTGCGCCATGATCCGGGCGCGCAGCGCCTCCCCGGCGTCGGCGGAAGCCTGCCCGGAGTCGGGCGTGGCCGTGCCGAGGCCGCTGAGCGGGGCGGCGTCGGTCGGGTCGACGGGCTCCGGTTCGGTGTCGTCGGAGCCGAAGGAGACCGAGCCCAGGTCGGGCATGGACAGGGAGACCGGCGGCTTGCCGGTCTGGGCGGTCGCCATGCCACCGGCGCCGACGGCGGCTATGACACCCACGCCGAGCACGGTGGAACTGCGGGCGAGACCGCCGCGCTGCTTGGCGACCCGGTGCCGGCCGCGGACCGGGCGAACGGTCTCCGCGGTCGGGTTCCATTCCTCCCACGGGCCCTCGTCGGTGCGGGGGCCGCCGTAGACGACGGTGCCGGTGTCGTCGGTGCGCTGGGCGGGGACGAACGAGGCCACAGGAGCAGGCCGGTTGGACGCCACGTAGGCGTACTCCTTTCCTTCCCTCTCGCCTACCGGGTTAGCTGACGGGTTCGGAGCAGGAAGGTCTCCTACGCGCGTAAACCGACCATGCGTGCATGGCGGACGACGCCCGATTCACCCCAAGTTGGTGGTTCCCCGGTTCCCTCGCGGGATTCGGCGCTCGCGCGCGGAGCCGACTCTGGTGACGGCTGGTACGACCGCGCTGCGTTATCGGACGTTAATAGAACCCAGGGGTGATTTCCAAGCGGTTCCTCTTGATCCTTCCCGCTCTTACGCCGGACGTAAGGGTCATGAGCGGTTGAAATCGGGCTACTTGACCCCCAGATTTGACGGTCCCGCTACACATCAAAATGGCGATGGTAACGCAGATGTTATGCGGAGGGGGGTCATTCGCTTACCCGCTGTGACGAAGCCGGGAGCCCCTCGGACGCGTCGGCCGGCCGACGCACCGCGAGCAGCGCCATGTCGTCCGTCATCCCGCCCCCGGTGTGCTGCCGCACCTCCTCCGCCAGCGCGGTCAGCAGGGCGTCCGGCCCGGTGAAGGTCCGCCCCAGGAGCCGCATCTCCGGCTCGAAGAAGACGCCGTGTCCGTCGCGCGCCTCCGACAGCCCGTCGGTGAACAGCAGCAGCGTGGCCCCGCCCGGGAACTCCGCCTCCTGCGCCCGGTCCGGCCAGCTGCCCAGCTCCCCCATCCCGAGCGGCAGCGCGGGTTCGACGGACGACAGGGTCCGCACCGTGCCGTCCGCGTGCAGCAGCAGCGGCTCCGGATGCCCCCGGTTCACCACCCGTACGACGCCGCTCCCGTGCGGGATCTCGGCCAGCACGGCGGTGGTGAACCCCTCGAACGCGTCGAGCCCGTCCCGCCGGGTGCCCTCGCGCGCCAGCGCCCGCTCCAGCCGCTCCGCCACCGCCTCCAGCGTCGCCTCCTGCTCCGCGGCCTCCCGGAACCCGCCGATCACCACGGCGACGGCCCCGATCGCACCCATGCCCTTGCCCCGCACGTCCCCGACCACCAGCCGCACCCCGTGCGGAGTGTCCTGTACGGCGTACAGGTCGCCGCCGACGAACGCGCCCGCCTGCGCCGCCTCGTAGCGGGCCGCGATCTCGAAACCGCCGATCCGCTCGTCCGGCTCGGGCAGCACCGCGCGCTGGGCCGCCTCGGCGATCTCCCGGGCCGTGGCGAGCCGCTCGTCGCTGCGGCGGGCGACCATGTTGATCAGCAGGGCGAGTCCGGCGACCGTCACGACCGTGATGGTCTCGGTGAGGGCCTCCGCGCCGTAGTACGAGTCGAGCAGGAGATGCACCAGGAGGACGACCGCCACGGCCACGCATCCGGTGACCAAGGTGTAGCGCCGCCCGAAGAGCGGGGCCGCGACCAGCGGAGCGGCCGTGAAGAACGGCACGGCGGTGAACTGGTTGGGCATGAGCAGCTCGTAGACCAGCCCACCGGCGATCAGCAGCGCGGGCACCAGCCGGACGTAGCGGCGGGTGTAGGAGATACGACGGGTGGGGGCCCCGGTGTGCGGCCCCTCGCCCTGCCCGTCACCCGGCCGCACCACGTGTCTCCCGCGTATGTCCTCGCCGACCACAGCCCCGCCCCATTCGTCCAGAGTTGCCGGAGCGGGGCGGCCGGGCGAGCCGGGCGGGCCGACCGGATGAAACGACAACCGACCTGAGTGAGAGAAGACACCGGAGAACGAGAGGACGCGCCGGGGGTGCGGGAAACACTCAGGGCCGGAATCCTTGATCTGGATTCCGGCCCTGAGCCTTGAGTAGCGGGGACAGGATTTGAACCTGCGACCTCTGGGTTATGAGCCCAGCGAGCTACCGAGCTGCTCCACCCCGCGTCGGTAAACACAACTATACGTCATCCGCGGGACCCCCAGCACCAGGGTTTACGGGGCGTCGGCGTGGGTGAGCGTCTCCCAGGCCACGAAGTGGTCGTCGGTACCGGCCGGACGGGAGTGGGCGACCAGCCTGCGGGTGGCCGGGAGCGGGGTGCCGAGACGGTTCTCCAGCTGGTTGAGGGCGACCTCCAGGTCCGGCCCCATGTCCCGTTCGACCCGGCCGCCGCACAGCCACCCGGGCGCGGGCGCGCCCTCCTGGTACGGCGCGTGCAGCTCCAGCGCCGCCTTGAGCCGCGCGGCGGTGTCGTCGTCGTACAGATCCACGCCCTGGTGCCGGGCCGTCTCGGCGACATGGGCGGTGGCGGCGACGGCGTGCCCGACGTGGGCGAAGCCGCGGCAGGTCTCCTGGGTGAGGCCGTCCTTGCGCAGGTGGAAGAAGGTCGGGACGCGCTCGCGGAAACGTCTGAGGGCGGCGTCGAAGGTCGCGCGGTCCTCCAGGAACACGGCGATGGAGAGGGCGGCGTCGGTGGTGACGAGGTCCCGGCCGCCGTCGCGGTCGGGAGCGCGCCCGGTGACGTACGGGAGGTGGGCGGTGCGGAGCATGGCCTCGAAGCGGCGCACCCGGTCCTCGGGCCAGTCGGCGCCGGGGGTGTGCCGGACGATCTCGGCGGCCCGCGCCCAGGTGCTGCCCGCCCACCCGGCCTGGAGCCCGGCGTCGGCGTGGGTGTGCCGCTTCAGCCGTGCCGACCAGGCGTCCATGATCTCGGTGGCCTTCGCGGCATGCCGCCGTTCGCCGGTGACGGTGAACAGCAGGGCCTGGGTGTAGGCGGCGATGGCGTCCTCACGCTCCTCGACACAGCCGGGGCCCGCGTGGTCGCCGGACGGGCAGGACACGTCCGTACGGGGGCGGGCCCGGTACTCGTGGGAGCCGTACCTGCTGTCGCGCATGTCGCGATACGCCTTCAGCCAGGGTCGGCGGCCCGAGGTGACCCGCTCGCGCAGGGCGTCGAGCTGGGCTCCCCCGACCAGGACGCCGGGGTGGGTGAAGGGCCGGTCGGCGGGGAGGGAGCGGGTCATGGCCCGCGAGCCGGCGTCCAGGGTGCCGCAGGAGGTGAGGGAAAGGAGGGTGGCTGTGAGGGCCGCCGCGAGGGCGAACCTGCGGGCTCGTGCGCTGCGGGCCGGTGCGCTGCGTGCGCGTGCGCTGGGTGCGCGTGTGCTGGGTGCGCGTGTGCTGCGTGCGCGTGTGCTGCGTGCGCGTGCGCTGCGTGCGCGTGCGCTGCGGGCCCTGCGGGTCGTGGGGGTCACGCGCTCCCTCCCCGCCGACCGGCCCTTCACCCGCATCGCCGCCTCACCCGCATCGCCGCCTTCGAGTCGCCGCGTCCACGTCGCCACTTCCGCCGTCCCGGCGACGGCCCGGCCGGTGGCCGGGTTCCTGGCAGCGTGCCGGTGGGGGATCGGGGACGCATCCGGTGGTGGGCCGTTCGGCCCCCGGCCTTCAGGCCCCGGCCCTTCAGCTCCCAGCCTTCAGCCTTCCGCCTTCGGCCTTCAGCTCCCATCCCTCGGCCTTCAGGCCCCGGTTTCAGGCCCCGGCTCGTTCGCCCGACGCGGGGTCAGGCGAGGAGGTGGGCGTTCGGCGCCTTGGCCCGCCGTTCGTACTCCGGGAGTACGACGACCGTGGCGCCCTCCGCCGTCAGCAGCCCGTTGCCGTCCGCGCCCGGGACGAAGGTGTCCGGCTCACGCCACGCGGTGACGACCCTCCGCACCCCGGCGTCGAGGATCAGCCGCGCGCAGGGCCGGGGCCGCGAGGCGCGGCGGGCGCACGGCTCCAGGCTGCTGTAGACGGTGGCGCCGGGCAGGCGGGGGTCGGCGGTGTCCAGCTTGGCCAGGGCCGCCTCCTCGGCGTGCACGGCGGGGTCGCCGCCCTCGCGGGAGTACCCCCGGGCCAGCTCGGTGCCCTCCTCTGCGACCACCACCGCGCCGACGCTGAAGGCGGTCCGGGAGGGCGGGCAGAGCGCGGCGAGGTCGCAGGCGAGGCGGAGCCAGTGGTGATCGGCGGGGGTGGCCCCGTACCGCGCCCGGTCCCGCGGCGGCTCCTCGGGCGACCCGTGCCGTACGTCGTAGCGCATCAGTACGACGTCGTCGATGCGGCGGGTCTCCAGGAGCCGGAGACGGCCGGGCGGGTAGCCGGCGCCGGGGCCGAAGAGGCGGGGGGCGGTGGGGTCGCCGACGAAGAGGGGGGCGAGGACGAGGTGGAGTTCGTCGGCGAGGCCCTGGTTGAGGAGCTGGGTGTGGACCGTGCCGCCGCCCTCGACCATCAGCCGCCGTACGCCGCGCTCGTCGTGGAGATGGGTGAGTACGGTCCGCCAGTCGACGGCGTCCGTGCCGAGCGGGACGACGTCGGCGGCGAGACCGGCGCGACGGGCCCGCTCGGCGCCCCGGTCGGTGGTGTAGAGCACCTTGTCGCCGCCGGTGTGCCAGAAGTGCGCGGCGGGGTCGAGGTCGCCCGAGCCGCTGACGGTGACCTTGAGGGGGTACGCGGGGCGCCCGGCGGCGACCCGGGCCGCGCGCCGCTCGGCGGAGTTCACCAGCAGCCGGGGGTTGTCGGCGCGGATCGTGCCGGCGCCGATCAGGATGGCGTCGGAGGCGGCCCGTACCTCGTCCACCCGCTCGAAGTCGGCGGGGCCGGACAGCAGCAGCCGGTCGGGGCCGGTGTCGTCCAGGTAGCCGTCGAGGGAGACGGCCGCGGAGAGGAGGACGTGCGGGAGGGACCTGGGGGACATGGGCGCCTTCCATGCGACATCTACTTGGTTCAAGATTGAAGCAAAACTACACTGACGGCATGACGACTCGCTGGCTCACCCCGGACGAACAGCGTGCCTGGCGCGCGTACCTGGGGGCCACCCTCCTCCTGGAGGACACGCTCGACCGGCAACTCCAGCAGCAGGCCGGCATGCCGCACCTGTACTACTCCGTCCTCGCCACCCTCTCCGAGGCCGAGGAGCGGCGGCTGCGGATGACCGATCTCGCCGAGCGGCTGAAGATCACCCGCAGCAGGCTGACGTACGCCGTCACCCGGCTGGAGCGG
Organism: Streptomyces sp. NPDC091377; assembly: GCF_044757045.1. Taxonomy (NCBI): domain Bacteria; kingdom Bacillati; phylum Actinomycetota; class Actinomycetes; order Kitasatosporales; family Streptomycetaceae; genus Streptomyces; species Streptomyces sp. NPDC091377. The sequence continues at coordinate 29,255 of NZ_JBIVUE010000008.1, forward strand.
GACGGGCTGGTCCGGCGCGAGGACTGCCGGTGGGACAAGCGGGGCAGTGTGGCCGCGCTGACGGACGAGGGGCTGGCCACGGTGGAGCGGGCGGCGCCGGGGCATGTGGAGACGGTCCGGGCGGCCCTCTTCGCCCACCTCACACCCGAGCAGGTGGGTCAGCTGGAGGAGATCTTCACGGGGGTCACCCGGGCGATCCAGGGCGAGGATCCGAGGAAGGCGCCGGGGAGTGTGCCGTGGCTGCGGCGGTCGACGCCGGGGGCGCCGCCGAAGTCCTGCGGGGAGACCGGCCCTCGGGCCGAGACCGACGCCCCGGTCGAGACCGGCACCCGGGCCGAGACCGGCACCCCGGTCGAGATCGACGCCCAGGCCGAGACCGGCACCGCGGCCGAGATCGAGGCCCCGACCGAGACCGACGCCCCATAGGCAACGGCACCCCCATCTGCCACCCTGGCCGTTCCCATCTCCCTCCGCCCCTTCCGCCCCCTCTGCCCTCCCCAGCCCCTCCAGCCCCTCCAGCCCTCCGCCCCCTCCAGCCCCCGCGCCCCCTCCGCCCCCTCCGCCCCCTCCGCCAAACAGGTTGCTTCAACTTTCAAGCGTGCCGTAGGGTCATATTCGTCCGAGCTGCTTCAAATCTGAAGCAGCAGCCTGGAGCGACACCCGCCCGGAGACACCCATGCCCGACGCGCCCGCCACACCCGAGCCCCTCGACGCCCTCACGGCCGCCATCGCCGCCGCCCCCGGCACCGCCCTCGCCCCCGCCGCCACCGTCCGTACCCGCGTCCGTGTCCCGCTGCGGTTCGGGGACGGGTACGAGGTCGCCGCCGAGCTGGTCACCTTCCACGGGCTGGTGGACGGGCGCGAGCACCTCGCGATGGTGCTCGGCACTCCGGCGCCGGACGCGCCCCCGCTGGTGCGGCTGCACTCCGAGTGCCTGACCGGCGATGTGTTCGGCTCGGCCCGCTGCGACTGCGGTCCGCAACTCCGCGAGGCGGTCGAGCGGATCGCGGAGCGCGGCGGCGTCCTGCTCTACCTCCGGCAGGAGGGCCGCGGCATCGGCCTCTACAACAAGCTCGACGCGTACGCCCTCCAGGACCAGGGGCTCGACACCTACGAGGCCAACGCGGCGCTCGACCTCCCCGAGGACGCCCGTGACTACACGGCGGCGGCCCAGATGCTCGACACCCTCGGCGTCACCGGCCTCGACCTGCTCTCCAACAACCCGGACAAGGCGGAGCAGTTGCGCGCTCTCGGTGTCACGGTCCACGAGCGTGTCCCGACGGGGGTCTTCCCCACCGCCCACAACGTCCGCTACCTGCGCGCGAAGGTGCTCCGCACCGGCCACGCCCTGCCGCTGGACCGGCTCACACCGGCGGACCGCACGGCGGGCTGAGCGGGGCACTCACAGCTCAGTCTCCGATCCTCACAGCTCCGCCTCCGATCCTCACAGCTCAGTCTCCGATCCTCACAGCTCCGCCTCCGGCCACCCCAGCAGCCGCGCCCCGATCACCGCCGTCTGGAGGGTGTACCGGTGGACCGGGTCGGCCGGATTGGTACCGGTCAGCTTGTGGATCCGGTCCAGGCGGTACGTCAGCGCCCGCACGCTCAGCCGGAGCCGGCGGGCCGCCTCGGCGGCGACACAGCCGGAGTCGAAGTACGCGGTGAGGGTGGCCACCAGCGGCTCCGCCCCGCCGCGCGCCTCCCGCAGCGGGCCGAGGGTGTTGCGCACCAGGTCCGCCATGGCCTGCCGGTCACGGGTCAGCACCGGGTACACCAGCAGGTCGGCCGCGCGCAGCACCGGCTCCTCCAGGTGCAGCCGGGCCGCCAGATCGAGGGCGTTGAGGGCCTCCTCGTAGGAGTGCACGACCCCGCCGGCGCCGGGGTGCGCCCGGCCGATGGCGACCTGGCCGCCCCCGGTCGCCGCGTGCGCCTGCTTGGCGAAGTGGGCCAGGATCTCGTCCTGGTCGCCGGGCACGATGCAGATCAGCCGGCCGTCCTTGGTGGTGAGCAGGATGCGGCGCTCGCCGAAGCGGGTGAGCAGGACGTTCTCGACCTGCCGGGTGGCGGGGTGGGTGTCGTCCACCGGGGTCGCGGCCTGGGCGACGGCGACCGCGTGGGCGTGCGAGAGCAGCAGCCCGAACCGCTCGGCCCGCTCCACGATCCGGCCCAGGTCGCTACGGCCGTACAGCAGGTCGTCGATGAACTCGCGGCGGGCCGCCTCCTCGCGGCGCATGGCCAGCCGCTGGGCCCGCTCGTGGCCCTCGGCGAAGGCGTCGAGGGCGTGCTCGACGGCGGCCAGCGCGTGCTCGCTGCCGGAAGGCGGCAGGGTCGGCCATATCTCCCGGGTCGCCGCGAGATGCCGGCGGACCAGGATCCGCAGCCCGTGCCCGGCCTCTGCGGCCCGCTCGCCCTGGGCGCGCAGCGACTCCAGTTCGTCGCGGGTGAGCCGGCGGCCCGTGGCGCAGACGTCGGCCAGGATCTCGGCGTATCCGGCCAGATGTGCCTCGTCGCCGCCCTCGGTCTGCGTCACCGTCGCGTCCCTCTCCCCGAACGCCCGCTCACCCCACGGGCCACCTGGCTGATGCGCCACCGGCGCCTCCCCCGGTCGGGGGTACGGGAACCGGTGACGCATCAATTCTGCCGGATTCGGGAAGTCAGCCCGCGATCTCTATCTTCTCGGTGCTGGTGCTGGTGCCGCTGCCGATGCGCTCCTCGGCAGGCTGTGCGCCCGGGGCCCGCTGGGCGAACCCCTTCAGCAGCGCGGCGAGGTCGACACCGGTCGTGGCGCCGAGGAGTTCGAACCCCTGGGCCACGTTGTCGGCGACCGTACGGGACAACTGGCTCGCCCCGTCCGTGGAGATGACGGTCATCTTGTCCACCGCGCTCAGCGGCTCGGACGCCTTGGCGACCACCTGCGGCAGCACCTCGACCAGCATCTGGAGCACGGCCGCCTCGCCGTACTGCCCGAACGCGTCGGCCTTCTTCTGCATGGCCTCGGCCTCGGCCGCGCCCTTGGCGCCGATCGCGGCGGCCTCCGCGTCCCCCTCCAGACGTACGGCTTCGGCGATCGCCGCACGCCGCGCCCGCTCGGCCTCACCCTGCTTGAGGCCCTCGATGGCCTCCGCCTCGGCCAGCGCGCCACGGCGCTGCTTCTCGCCCTCACCGGTCAGCCGGGCCCGCTCGGCCTCGGCCTGCGCGGCGGCGATCGCGGCCAGCCGCTCCGCCTCGGCCTGCTTGACCCGGGCGACCCGCTTGGCCTCGGCCTCCTGCTCGGCGGCGTACCGCTGGGCGTCGGCGGGCTTGCGGACCTGGGTGTCGAGTTGCCGGTCGGTCAGCGCGGCCTGCCGCTCGGCGACCTTCTCCTGCTGCATGAGGATGTCCTGCTGCCGTGCCGCCTCGGCCAGCGGTCCGGCCGCCGCGGCGCGGGCCGACGCCTCGTCGGTCTCGGCCTTGATCTCGGCCTGCTTGAGGTAGAAGGTGCGCTGCGCGACCGCGATCTCCTCCTCGGCCTTCAGCCGTGCCTGTTCGGCCGCCCGCCGGGCGACGGCCTCGGCGATGTCGGCCTCCTGCTTGGCACGGGCCGCCTCGGGCCGGCCGAGGTCCTCCAGATAGGAGCCCTCGGTGGTGATGTCCTGGATCTGGAAGGCGTCCAGCACCAGCCCCTGCCCGGACAGACTGGCCTCGGCCTCCTCGGCGACCTGCCCGGCGAACGCGGCCCGGTCCCGTATGACGTCCTCGACGGACATCCGCCCGACGATGGCCCGCAGCGCGCCCGACAGCACCTCCTGGGTGAAGCCGACGATCCCGTCCTGCTGCATCAGGAACCGCTGGGCCGCGGCCCGTATCGAGTCCTCCGTACCCCCGACCTTGACGATGGCGACCCCGTCCAGATTGGCCTTCACCCCGCGCAGGGTGACCGCGCCGCGGACGGCGACCGGGATGTGCCGGGACGACAGGTCGAGCGTGAACTTCTGCTGCACGAACGGCACGACGAACACTCCGCCGCCGACCACGACCTTCTGGCCGCTGTTGTCCGTGAACACCCGCCCGGTCTCGGGATCGGTCGACTTCTTCCCGCGCCGCCCGGTGACGATGAACGCCTCACTGGGCCCCGCGACCTTGTAACGACTGACGACGACGAGAACGAGCAGTACGAGGAGTACGACGACTCCGACGACCGCGACAAGAACAGGACTCATGGCAGCACCCCCAGCCGGGTAGGACGACGGTCGAGAAGTTGCGGGAGACGGACGAGGTGAAGAGCGCGGCGGCAGAGGCCGCCCGGCCCCTCGCTCAGCGGGCGTCCGGCCGTGCCGGCCGCACCGGCCGCACCAGCACCGAGGTCGCGGAGGTCGTCGCCTCCACCCACACCTCGGCGCCCCGTGGCACCGGCGCCGCGCTGCGGGCGGCGAACTTCACCGGCTGGCCGGCGAGGTGCAGCAGCACCTCACCGAACCCGTCCGACGGGATGGCCGTCACCACGCTCCCCGATGTGCCGATCAGATCGTCCCCCGTCGGCGTCGCCGCCGTCTGATCGCGCATCAGGGCGCGGCTGAAGCGGTACGTCAGCCAGGCCGTCCCGACCCCCAGGAGCGCGCCGACACCGGCCGCGCCCCAGGTGCCGGCCCCCGTGACGGCCTGGGTGATCACCCCTCCGAACCCGGTCATCGCCAGAAACCCGGCGACGACCGGCAGTGACAGCCACCCGTCGAGGCTGCCGCCGAGCGCACCGTCGAACGCGCCCTCCAGCAGCCCGTCGAAGATCAGCGACACGGCGAGCAGCACGACCCCCGCGATGCCGATTCCGAGAAACCAGCTCATCCGTGCCGCCCCCTCTCCCGCCCGCCGCCATCTCCGTCTTAACGGAATCTTGACACGTACGACAGGGGTCGCACATTGCCCGATCCCGGCAATCTTTATGCTCTCTTAATGCCATGATCCTGCGCGCTGGAGGTGCGGGTGCGGGGGGTGCCGGGGGGTGCGCGGGCCCCCCGGGGGGGTGCGGGGTGGTGCGGGGGGCGCCTCAGCCCCCGGCGGCCGTCGCTGTCGCCGCCACCGCCACTGCTGCCGTCCCCGCCGCGGTCGCCTCCCGGTGGTACGCCTTGTTGGCGATCCGCCACCCGCCCGTGGTCCGGACCAGCAGGAACGCGTCGATGAAGGTGTCCGCCCCGTGCCGGAGCGTCATGGTCGCGGTGGCGACGGTCCCCCGGACGTCCACGGCGTCGATACGGCGGAACCGTGTCGCCTCGTCGGCGGCGGGCTGCCCGGGGAACCGCCCGCAGTACTCCGCCAGCCCCCAGGAGACGAACTCCCCGTCCCGGATCCCCTCGACATGCGCCCCCGGCAGGAACGCCGCGCGGAAGTGGACGGGGTCCCCGGTGGCATGCCCCCGGAGGTAGGCCCGGAGCGGCTCCAGTACGTCGTCCCCGACGGCGGGGACGGTGGCCGCCACGGCGATGTCCGCGTCCGCGTCGACGGGGGTGCCGGCGAGGTCGGCGGCGAGCGGGGACGGGCTGCCGGAGGCGGCGGCGAGCAGCGCCATGTCCTTGGCGAGGGCGCCGACCGTGAACTCGGCGGGCGCCGCGGCCGACGCCCCGTCCAGGAACCCCCTCTTGCGCCCCACCAGCCCCCCGAGCACCCCCGGTTCGAGCACCTCCAGCACCCGCTCCCGGGGCAGCCCCAGCGCCTCCCCCTGCCGCAACGCCTCCCGCAGCGCGAGGACGCCGCCCGCGAGCCCGCAGTTGGCGACCAGCTTCAGCGCGGCGGCCGTAGCGGCGTCCCCGGCACCCGTGCCGACCCACCGCATCCGCCCGAGCCTCTCCAGCACCCCCCGCCCCCGCCGGACGGCCTCCTCGCCGCCCGCCACCAGAATCTCCAGCTCACCGGCGGACGCGGCACCGACCGAGCCCAGCACGGGGGCATGCACGTAGGACGGCCCGACCGCCCGCGCCAGCGCCGCCGCCTCGTCGGGACCGACGGTGCCGGTGTTCAGTACGACCGTCTCCGCCCGCAGCGCGCCCCGCACCCGGTCGAGCACCTGGTGGCAGGCCGGCCCGTCGAACAGCGCGAGGACGACGACATCGGCGTCGGCGACGGCCGTGCCCGGATCGTCGGCCACCGCGAACGCGCCCCCGGTCCGCGCCAGTCCGGTCCGCGCCAGTCCGGTCCGCGTCCGCCTGGTCCGTGCCCGCCCGGTCCCGGTCCGCCCGGAACGCGTCCAGCCGATCACCTCCGGGCCCGCGCCCCCGGCGAGTCGTGCGGCGAGGGCGGAGCCCATCCGGCCCAGCCCCAGTACGGCGACGGTCTGCGGTTCCTTGTCCATGACCCCAGCCTGGAACCCGCCCGTCCCTGCGACAAGCGCAGATCAGGCAGAGCAACCATGCCGCACACGCATACCCGGCTGCCCATCCCCGGCATACTCCTGCCATGGACCTGACGGTGTGGCGGACGTTCGTGACGGTGTACCGGCTCGGCTCGCTGTCGGCGGCGGCCGATGAACTCGGCTACACCCAGTCCGCCGTCTCCCGTCAGATCGCCGGGCTGGAACGGCGGCTGGGCACCGAGCTGATCCACCGCCAGGTGCGCGGCGTCCGCCCGACCCCGGCCGGGGAGGTGTTCCACCATCACGCCCTGATCGCCCTGGACGAGGCCGACCGCGCCGTACGGGCCGTACGGGACCTGCGCGACGGGGCGTTCGTCCGCCCGCTCACCGTCGGCGCGACCCCGTCGCTGGCGGCCGGGATCGTACCCACCGCCGTACGCCGACTATTGGACGACGGCCTTCCGAACCATAACCTTCCGGACCATGGCCTCCCGAACCATGACCTTCCGGGCTATGACCTTCCGGACCATGGCCTTCCGAACCATGGCCTCCCGGGCAACGGCCATCCGGGCAACGGCCATCCGGGAACCGGCCGTCCGGGAACCGGCCGTCCGGGCAAAGGCGATTCGAGCGGCGGGGTCGGTCCCCTCCCCTGGACCCTGACCTCCGGACTCAGCGGTGACCTGCACGAACGGGTCTCCACGGGTCGGCTCGATGTCGCCGTGGTCACCGACGCGCCCCCGGGGCTGCCCCATGACCCCCGGGTCGGGCAACGGTTCCTCGGCACGGACGAGATGGTCGTCGTCCTGCCCGTCGGACATCCGCTGGCCGGGAGCGGCCCGCTTCCCGTCGCGCGCCTCGCCGACGAGAGCTGGGTCGAGGACAACGACGGCTCGGCGGCCCTGCTGCGCCGGCACGCGGCCCGCGCCGGTGTCACGGCCCGGATCGACCTCGTCGCCGCCGACCTGCCCGGCAAGACGGCGCTGGTCGCGACCGGCCACGCGATCGCCCTGATCCCCGGATCACTGACCCCGGCGCTGCGGACCGACGTCACCACGGTGCGGTTGGTGGATCCCCCGACGCGCGGGATCTACGCCATCACCCCGCACCGCTCCCCCCACCCGGCCACCGCGTCCCTCCTGGCCCATCTGGCGACGGCGTTCAGCTCCGCCCGATCCCCGGAAGCCCGGGAAGCCGTACCGGACGGGACCCCTTAGCGAGCGACTCCGCCCCCACGACCCCCACCAGCGAGGCAGCCACGGCGGCTCGTACGGGGACCAGCGGCGGCCGGCCCTCCTCCACGGTGGCGCGGAACGCCTGAAGCATCCGTACGGTCCCCTCAACCCGCCGCTCCACGGCCTCTCCGTCCAGCAGCAGCCGGTCCGGAAGCCGTTCCTCGTCCCGGGTGCCGCCGTCCGGCGCGGCCCACGCCTCGGTGCGGAACCGCACTGCCCAGGCCCGCTCACCGCCCGCCCGCACCGACTCGGCCAGCCCGCGCGTCCCGCGCACGGAGACCCAGCTCCAGTGGCTGTCGGGCTCGCCCTGCAAGAACCCGTGCCGGGTGACGGCCAGCGCGCCCGAGGACAGGCGGGTGGTCATGACGACGGCCCCACGGGCGTGCTCCTCGTCCACCACGAACGCCGACACCTCCACCGGCCAGGCGTCCGTGAGCGCCAGCACCGGGGACAGGGTGTGGGTGCAGTACGCCGTCGGCGCGATCCGTCCGCGCCAGTGCGCGGGGTCGCCCGTCAGCGCGTGCACCTGCTGCGGCGACATGCCGTGCAGGTAGTCGGCCTCGATCAGGCTGACCCGCCCCAGTTCCCCGGCGGCGACGGCCTGCCGCAGAAGCCGGACGTGGGGATGGACGACGTAGTTCTCGGCGAAGGAGTACGTCGCCGTCGAACGGTCCGCCGCCTCGATGAGCGCGAGCCCTTCCGCGTGGCTCACACAGGCCGCGGACTCGGACAGCACATGCACCCCGCGCTCCAGGAAGGCGATGGCGGGCGCCGCGTGCTGATCGAAGTCATGGGCGAGCACGACCGCGTCCAGCCGCCGCTCCAGCAGTTCGGGCCACTCCTCCAGCACCGCGGCATCGGGAAGTTCCTCCCGTGCCGCCGCCCGCCGCCCGGGATCGCGGTCGCACACCGCGACCACGTCCATGCCCACCCGACGGCACCATCCCGCCAGGTGGAGCCCCATCCTCAGCCCCACGACTCCCACGCGCACGCCCCCATCCTCCGCGCCCGCCCCCACCGATCCGCAACCCATTTCCCGCCCGGGCGGCTGCGGCAGGGGGAGTCACCCGAGGCCGGGACGATTCTCCGGCGCGAGCAGATGGGCGCGAGAGGCGTGGACCTCGGCGCGCAGGGCGGCGAGGTCGACATCGAGAACCCGGCCGTCCCATTTACGGGGCTCGCCGTCGATGAGGACGGCGCTGATGTTGCGGGCGTCGGAGCCCAGGACGACGGTGCCGATGGGGTCGTTGAGCGGCATGTTGTTGAGGTCCTCGGCCTGGACGACGAGGAGGTCGGCCTTCTTGCCCGGGGTGAGGGAGCCGGTGAGGCCGGCGAGCCCGTTGGTGCGGGCGCCCTGGAGGGTGGCGAAGTCCAGGACGTCGCGGGTGGTGATACGGGCGGGCTGCCGGTCGGTGCCGTAGGCGGCGTTGACCGCGCGCATGCGCTGGATGGCGTGCAGGGCCCGCATCTGGGTGAACATGTCGCCGGCGAGGGCGACTTCGACGTCGATGCTGAGTCCGGGGCGGACCCCGGCGGCGAGGGCCTCGTCGACGGCGGGGATCGCGGTCTCCAGACCGATCTGCGCGTCGGAGGTCGGCGCGAGGGCCACGGTGGTGCCGGTCTCCCCCACCGCCCGCCAGGCGTCGGAGGTCAGCCCGGTGGCGTGGATGAGCGTGACGTCGGGGCCGAGGACGTTGTTCGCGGCCCAGCGCAGCACCGCTTCGGAGGAGGCCGTGCCGAAGACGGCGTCGACGCTCACCCCGATGCCCAACTCCTGTGCGGTACGGGCGAGTCCGGGGCCGTAGGCGAGCAGCGGTCCGGCGATCTCGTCCGTGGCCAGGGCGGCCAGCCGGAGGGTGAGCAACTGGTCGTCGCTGCTGAAGTACCGGTCCTTGACCCGGGCCAGGTCGCCGGGCCACTGCCGGTCCCAGTCGCCGAAGTGCGGGCCCATGGAGGCGTGCACCCCGCGGATGCCGGTGGCGAGGAGTGCCTCGATCGCGGCGTCCGTGTGCTCGCGGGTCCGGGAGTTGTGGGAGAAGTCGAGCATGGTCGTGATGCCGCTGTCGATCGCGCTGAGCGCGGCCAGTCTGGTGCCGGTGTACATGTCCTCGGGCCGGTAGACCCGGGCATGCCCGGCCAGGGTGGCCGTGACGTAGCCGCCGAGGTCGTCGACATCTGGCATGATCCGACGCAACTGGGTCTGCCAGGCGTGCCGGTGGGTGTCGACGAAGCCGGGCACGAGGATCGCACCACCGACGTCCACGACGACGGCGCCGTCACCGGCGTCGAGCCCGCGACCGACCGCGGTGATGGTGTCCCCCTCGACCAGGAGGTCACCGCCGTCGATGACGCCGAGCGCGGGGTCCATCGTGACGACGGTCCCGCCGCTGAACAGAACCCGCCGCCGGTGAGCGGGCCGCCGCCGCACCTGCTCAAGCACGGCGGCACCGGTGATGCCGTGGACATCCATGGGAATCTCCCTTGGCGATGAAGGAACGGACGGAAAGAACCCGGGAAGGGGGATGGGGGTCTGGGGGGCCTGGGGCCTGGGGGGCCTGGGGGGGCCTAGCGGGCGTGCGGGCCTGGGGGCCTGGGGGCCAGCGGGATTAGGGGGCTGGGGGCCTAGCGGGATTAGGGCGCCTGGGAGCCTGGGGCCTGGGGGGGCCTAGCGGGCGTGCGGGCCTGGGGGCCTAGCGGGATTAGGGGGCCTGGGGGTCTGGGGGGTTTGGGGGCCTGCTCAGCCGAGCTTCATGACGTAGCCCGCGTGGTGCAGTTCGTCGCCCCGGAACTCGCCGTAGGCCCAGAAGCCGAGGTCGTCCAGGTAGTCGATGCGGTCGCCGTCGATCCAGTACCGGCCTTGGTAGGCGTGCGGGCGTCCGCCGCGGGTCTCGTCGTAGCGTCCGTCGGCAGTGAGTTCCTGATGCAGGAACCCGCTCCGGTCGACCCAGACACCGAGACGCGGACTCCCGACCGGCCCACCGACCTCGGGGACACCTACCTCGGGCACACCGGCCCCGGGAACACCGGCCCGCCCGGGCACATCGGCCCCGGGGACACTGCCCCGCCCGGGCACATCGACGCCGTCCCAAAGGACCGGCCGACCGCCCGCGACGAGCGCGCGGACCCGCTCCGGCCGGGTCAGCAGTACGGCCGTCGCGCTCGGCACGTCGGCGGCGAGTTCGTCGGGTACCACCAGGAAGTCGGCGGCATTGCCCGGGGCCAGGGTGGCGACGTGCTCCGAGCGGTGCGCGCGGCCTCCCGCCAGCGCCACGGTGTCCACGACGGCGGGGGCGATGATCAGCCCGGCGCAGTCGACCACGATGGCGTTGTCGTCCCCGGCGGCGGTGACGATGCCGGGACCGACCCCCACCACCACCGCGCCGAGGACCAGAAGATCGGCACCGCTCATGGTCCCGATCAACGGGTCCATCGTCAGAATGCGCGCCCGGGTGAACAGGACGGGCCGCCCGTCGTCGGCGAGGATCGCGTCAAGGGCACTGTCATGGCTGCTGCTCATGACCCCAGCCTCGCGACCCACCCCCACCACAACCAGGCCGCGCCGTCCCTAGGAGCCCGACACCCACGCTCAGCCCAGAACCGGGCGAAGCGAAGCGCACCTACCCGCGCGCGACCGCGGCCTCGGATCGCGACCGCCTGACGGTCGGGGTCGCCGAAGCAACAGACGTACGCGGACCCCCTCCGCCGCGCGCTGGGAGAGCATCTTGGCCACATGCGGAGCATGAGCGGGGGTCACGCCGATGATCGGCCCAAATTGAACCGTCACGCCCCCTTGTACAGCCCCGCCGCGAGCGGGCTGTGCAGGCGGCGATTCGTCATGTCCTGGGGCGTGTGAATCACTGTCATAAAACAACCCGGATTCGCACACTGCCACGCTGACTTTGCTGTCTGCTCCAGTTGCGGGCCTATCGCCCACAACTTCCTATGCCCGAGGAGGTCGACCTGACGGAGGGGCAGCCTGCCCGTCCGCCAGCTGGACGCTGCGGCTCCAGAGTTCTTCCGCGTGCTCGGCAAAGCGATCGAACAGGCCCCCCTGGGCACGACGCCGTACATGCATGAGCGGCGAATCGTGACCCACTAGGCGCGCCAAGTGAGGCGTGACGAGGGCCTCGTCATCGAAGCGGAAGACGGACAGCGACACATGGTTCATCGCGTCCTCCGGAGCCGAGTAGCGGACCTCGATGCCCTGCACCTCACGCAGGTTGGCCAGCCCTTCCAAGGACATGCGGATGCGTGTGGACACGGTGAGCGCAACGTCCTCGATCCGCTCACGCTGCCTGGTGACGTCCCCGTCGGGATCGCCAAGCAGAAAACGCACTCGACATCCGGCGTCCGCTTTCTGACGCAGAATCCCTGAGAACGCTGGGACCTGAGTCCACAGGAAGTAGTTGGTGTATCCGCCGAAGAGCAGGTCCTCAGATGCTCCTGCAATTAGCTCAGACCAGACCGTCGATGGGCAAGCAGACCGGTACGGGTAGGTTTGGACCACTTCTCGGTCCCCGCCCGTCTTGATCCGCTCCCTGACGGCCTTGGGCCACAGCATGTCTGCCTCAACTCCCAGTGCCTGAGAGGCGTCTTCCCTGTTCCTGGCATGCGGGATCAACTCGTCGTCGGCGATCCAGCGTTCCACTGTCTTCCCTGAGACTCCCACCCGCAGTGCGAGTTGTCGTGGAGAGAGTCCGGCGGAATCCATAGCTGATCGTAAGGTCGTGTTCAAGGCTCCCCCTGAGGACATTTGGACGCTTTTGAAGCTAGCGCCCTGACGTCTCAGCTGTCTGCACTTCAGTCGGTCATTCGCGCCTGAGGGGGCCTCACGATGGAGCCCACGCCGTAGACCCCCGCGACCGTCCGACCGGTCCGGGGGCGTGGCCAACCTGAGAGTGCAGGTCGACATCGTGAAGTTTATCCACACGTGTGTACGGAAGCTGCTACAGGTCTTAGCGCCTGGTCCGGGGAGGCGGCGGGCGGGTTCCCGTCCGGCCCCCGCCCCGTCCCCGCAATGCGCGGGCGCTGCCCACCCGGCCGCCCCGCGAGTTCGTGTGCCCCGTTCGCCCTACGGTCTGCACGAGCCGCTCGACGGCGCGGGTACGGCCCTCATCCGCCCCTACCTGATCGCCGCCGAACGAGAGCGCGAGAGGGCACGTCAGGCCCGACGGCGCACCATCCTGGTACTCGCCACTGACTTCGGCATCGACCTGGACCGGCATGTGGTCGGCGCGAGGGGGGCCGTGCGATGAGCGGGCCCACCGTAGAGGGGCACCGGTCGGCGGAGTGCGCGCTGGCTGCCGCGCGGCCGGAGTACGAGCGCCTGCATGACGACTGCCGACAGACGAAGGACGTGCCGCTGCCCCACGGCGGGGGTGCGGTGCTCGTCCCGCGCTGCCCTTGCCCCTGCCACAGGCAGGGTGCGGAGGGGGAGCGGTGAACGCGGGTACCAAGCCCGCTCCGGGCAGGTCGCGGATGACGATCGAGACGTACCGGGTCGGTGCGGACTGCAAGCCGAAGGGCCCGGTCGAGCGACGCACCTACCGGGCAATCCCGGGTCCGCTCTCGGATGTCTCTCAGGCGTGGCCGCCATGCCGGTGTGCGCGCTGCCGCGACACGGGCGGCCTCTCGTGGCGCGGCCTGTCGTGGCGTGGGCGGGAGGTGTGACATGCCGACGGCACCTGAAGCGCACGAGCGGCGGATATGCGGGGCGGGCACGGTCATGCCGGTGGACCTGGAGGCGCTGACGCCCGCCCACACCGAGGACGACAGCGACCCGGGCGACTCGCTCCCGTACGCGCTGCGCTGCCCGCTGGAAGCGCACGGCGGGCACGACCCGCGCCGCCGATGAACCCCGCCGAATTCCTCCCCGTCCCCCGCACCACAGAACTGACCGCCGAGCAACTCACCGGGCAGCACTGCGTGTGGTGCGACCAGCCGGCCGTCGTGGACCTGGGGCCCCGGACGAGCGCCATCGACGGCCACATGCAGGGATGGCGGCCCCGCGGCTGCCACACCTGCACGACACGCGAGGCGACCCGGGTGCACCACATCCACAGGAGCGTCTGCCCGCGCTGCTCCGCCCGCCGCTACTGCCCCGACGGCCGCGCCCTGTACGTCCTCGCTGCCCTCTCTCCGATGCGCCGCCCGGGCCCTGACCACCAGCCTCAAAGGAGCTGAAGGCCATGCACATCGCCCAAAAGCTCGTACGGTCGGTGCTGAACGTCTTAGCGCCCGGTACAGGGAAGCGCCGGGCGTCCAACCCTCCGGCCCCCGGAGCCCCGCACAGTGCCCGAACACTCCGCGCCCGCCAGCCGTGCGGGTGCGTGCGCAACGTTCGGTCTTCATGAGCGCCCCTCCGCCCGGCGGACGAGAGAGCCCCGGGCGGAGGGAGCAGCAGCCGTCCGTCCCTCATTCGCCAGCACCCCGGAGTGATGGCACAGACGGCTCTTGGTCTCCCGCGGAAGGTGGTAGGGCAGGCGGTTGCCCGGAGAGGCCACTGACCGCGGGGAGGGCAGTTGTTCCGTGAGGAGCAGCCGCCCACTCCCCCTCCCTGGGAAGGGGAGTCGAACGGCTCCAGCCAGAACTCCAGGTCTGGCTGGAGCCGTTTCGCGTTCAGCCCGGACCCTCGGGCCAGCAGCGGGCCAGCAGACACTCATCCGGCCCCGGAAAACGGCGTCGACCCCAGGTCAGATGTCCTCTGACCTGGGGTCGTGTGGTAGGCCCTGTGGGACTCGAACCCACAACCAATGGATTAAAAGTCCACTGCTCTGCCAATTGAGCTAAGGGCCCACGCGGTGGTGCGTGATGTTGCCTCCCCGAGCATAGCCGGAGCGGGCCGGGTCTCCGATCGGGTATCGGGACACGGCCCGTCGTCCCCCGCGGTCCGGGCGTGCCCTAGGGATCGAGCAGGTCCGCCGGCTCCGGCTCCGGCTGTGTGCGGGCGGGGTCGCCGTCGGGCCCCGGTGCCGTCGGCTTGAGGAACCAGTGCCGGGCCGAGACGGTCCACCAGGTCGCCGCGAAGCCCAGGACGACCAGGACGGCGACGGGGGCGTAGTTGAAGGTCTCCCAGGTGACCGGGGAGACCTGGGGGAGCATGAAGAGGACGGTGATGACGCCGACCCAGGCGACGGCGACGATGCCGATCGGGCGGGACCAGCGGCCCAGGTGCCACGGGCCGCGTGCGAAGGCGTCGCCCTTGCGGAGCCGGAGCAGGGTCGGGATGACGTAGGAGAGGTAGAGGCCGATCACCGCGATGGACGTCACCGCCGCGTACGCGGTGACATTGATCAGGTAGGGCAGGCCCAGGAGCAGCGCGCCGCCCGCCGCCAGCCACACCGCGGCGACGGGGGTGCGGGTGCGGGGGCTCACGGTGTGCCACACCCGGGAGAACGGCAGCGCGCCGTCGCGGGAGAAGGCGTAGATCATGCGGCTGTTCGCCGTCACCGACGCCATGCCGCAGAACAACTGCGCCCCGATGATCACCAGAAGCAGTGTCTTGCCCGCCGCAGCGCCGAGCGCGTCCAGCAGGATCTGGGCCGGCGGCACCCCCGTCGGCGACGCGAGCGCCCCCTCGTAGGACTGGATCGCGAAGGTGAAGCCGAGCAGGAGGACGAGCCCCGCGATCCAGGAGGTCCAGATCGCGCGGACGATGCCCTTCGGGCCCGCCGTCGACGCGTCGTGCGTCTCCTCCGTCATGTGCGCCGAGGCGTCGTACCCCGTGAAGGTGTACTGCGCCATCAGCAGCCCCAGCAGGACGACGTACACCGCGCTGCCCCAGCCCGTGTTGTTCACGAACTCGCCGAAGACGAAGGACGCGGACTGATGGTGGTCGGGCACAAAGGCCAGCGCGCCGACGATCACCGCCACGCCGAGAACGTGCCACCACACGCTGATGCTGTTCAGCACGGCGCCGATCCGCACGCCGAAGCTGTTCAGCAGCCCGTGCAGCAGCAGGATCGCGGCGAAGAGGAGCATCGTCCGGCCGGGGGTCACCTCGAAGCCGAACTGGAGGTTCAGATAGGCGCCGAGGAAGGACGCCGCCCCGAAGTCGATGCCCGCGGTCGCCGCGACCTGCCCGAGCACGTTGAACCAGCCCGTGAACCACGCCCAGGCCGCCGCCGTACGCGCCGGGGCCAGCCGGTGCGCCCAGAAGTACAGGCCCGCGGAGGTCGGATAGGCCGAGCAGATCTCGGCCATCGCCAGCCCGACGAACAGCGTCATCAGGCCGACCACGACCCAGCCCCAGGTGATCACCGCGGGGCCGCCGGTGTTCATCCCGAACAGATACAGCGTCATGCAGCCGGAGAGCACCGAGATGATGGTGAACGAGACCGCGTAGTTGGAGAAACCCGACATCCGCCGGGCGAGCACCTGCGTGTAACCGAGTTGGGCCAGCCGTTCCTCGTCACTGGGCCCGCTCGCCTTGCCCTCAACTGTCATGCCCCCAGCAATTCCCTCGCTGGGGGCGTGACATGCATCACATCGTGACGGAGTTTTTCAGCCAACCCGTCCGGTCAGCCGTTGCGCTTCCAGCGCGGCTTGTCGTCGCGGCGCTGGAAGGAACCGCCGGTGCCCCGGTGGTCGTCACGGCGCCCGTACGGCCGCTCGTGCCCGCCCGACCGGAAGCCGGGGCGGTCGCCCTGCCGGTCACGGTTGAACGGGCGGTCGCTGCCGCGGTGCCCGCCCCGCTCGTCCCGGCGCTCGAAGGGACGCGCCGGCCGGTCGTCGCGGCGGAACCCGCCCCGGTCGTCACGCCGCTCGAAGCTGCGGCCACCACGGTCGTCACGGCGGTCGTCGCGGCGGTCGTCCCGCCGGTCGTCGCGACGCTCGTACGAACGCGGCGCGCGGTCGCCCCGGTCGCCCCGCTCACCACGGTCGTTGCGCTCGTCGCGCCGGAACCCGCCCCGGTCGTCACGGCGGAACCCGCCGCGGTCGTCACGCCGCTCGAAGCTGCGGCCACCACGGTCGTCACGCCGGTCGTCACGGCGGTCGTCACGACGCTCGAAGGAACGCGGCGCACGGTCGCCCCGGTCGTTGCGCTCCTCGCGCCGGAAACCACCACGGTCCCGGTCGCGATCACGGTCACGGTCACGGTTGTCGCCGCGGCGGTCGTCGCGCCGCTCGTAGGGGCGGCCCCCACGGTCGTCGCGCCGCTCGAACCCACGGCTGCCACGGTCGTCCCGACGGTCGTACGACGACGTCTGCGCCGGCCGCTCCGACTCGCGCTCGCGCTCCCGGGCCACCGGCTGCTCCGGCACCGACACCGGCACCTCGGCGACCGCCGCCACGGCGGACTCGCCCGACGCCGGGTTCTGGTCCTGGCCCTGCGTCTGGGCCTGCGTCTGGGCCTGCGCCTCGGCGACCGCCGTCTCCGGGTCCTCGCCGCGCTCCCGCGCCACCCGGGCGACCAGCCGGTCCGCCTCGTCGCGCAGCTCGTTGGCCCGGCGCTGCGCCCGCTCCAGCTGCTTGGTCAGCTGGGCGACATCGCGCTCGGCCTGCTGGGCGGCGTTCCCGGCGGACTCGGCCTGCACCTCGGTCATCGAACGCGCACCGGTGATGTCGGCGACCTCGGGGTCGAAGGCACCGGCGCCCTGGATGAGGTGGCGCGAGGCGTCGACGCCCGCGTCCTCCATCAGCCGGAAGATCTGGCGGCGCTGGTGCGGAAGCGCCAGCGACACGACCGTCCCGGTGCGGCCGGCCCGGGCCGTACGGCCCGCGCGGTGCAGGTAGTCCTTGTGGTCACCGGCCGGGTCCACGTTCAGGACCAGGTCGATGCCGTCGACGTGGATACCGCGCGCGGCGACATCGGTGGCGACGAGGACGTTGACGTAGCCGTCCTTGAAGTCGGCCAGGGTGCGGGTGCGGGCGCCCTGGGTCATTCCGCCGTGCAGCGCGTCGGCGCGGGCACCGGCGTCACGGAGCTGCTCGGCCACCCGGTCGGCGCCGAGCTGGGTGCGGACGAAGATGATGGTGCGGCCCTTGCGGGAGGCGATCGCGGCGGTGACCGGCGCCTTGTCCTTGGGCTTCACGATCAGGATGTGGTGCGACATGGTCGTCACCGCGCCCTGCGCCGCGTCCACCTCGTGCGAGACGGGGGCGTTGAGGTAGCGGCTGACCAGGGTCTGGATCTCGTTCTCCATGGTGGCGGAGAACAGCATGCGCTGGCCGCCGGCCGGGACCTGGTCGAGCAGTTCGGTGACCTCGGGCATGAAGCCCAGGTCGGACATCTGGTCGGCCTCGTCCAGGACGGCGATCTGCACGTGCTCAAGAGAGCAGGCACCGCGGTTGATGATGTCGCGGAGGCGGCCCGGGGTGGCGACGAGGATGTCGACGCCCTTCTCCAGGGCGTAGATCTGGTTGCCCATGGACGTACCGCCGCAGACGACCTTCATCTTCAGGCCGAGGACGTCGCCGTAGGGCTGGAGCGCGTCGGCGACCTGCATCGCCAGCTCACGGGTCGGGGTGAGGATGACCGCGCGGGGCTTCTTCCGCTCGGTGCGGCCACCGGCGAGGGTGGCGAGGGTCGGCAGACCGAAGGAGAGGGTCTTGCCGGAGCCGGTACGGCCCCGTCCCAGGATGTCCTTGCCGGCCAGGGCGTCCGGGATGGTCGCGGCCTGGATCGGGAAGGGCACGGTCACGCCGTTCTGCGCGAGCTTGCGCACGACACCGTCGGGCAGCCCGAGAGAGGCGAAGGTGACTTCGGGGGTCTCGGGGGCCGCTGAAGCCTCAGGGGTCTCGGATGCCTCGGCGGCGTCGGACGCCTCGCGCTTCTCAGAAGGCTCGGAGGGCTCAGCAGGCTCGGACGCCTTGGGAGCCTCAGTGACCTCGGACACCTCGGGTGCCTCGGTGGTCTCCGTCGCCGCATCGGCGACGTCGGTGGCCTCTACGGCCTGGGTGACCTGCGCGGCCTGGGGGGTGTCGGTCGCCTCGGGCGCCTCGCCCTCGGACAGCACGACGTTGTCGGCAGGGAAAATGGACATGCGAATGCGAAACCTTCCGGAGTCTCGTCGGCACGCGCCCGTCAACTCCGTGATTCGCACCACGACCGCCTCAATGCGGTCAGCCACGGCAAGGGAGAGAACGCGCCACACGGCGCGCTCTGCAAGTGGCGCCGGGCAAATGGGATCAAACGATCTACCACCATACGCACCCCATGGGGCGCTAGGCAAATCGGGAGGGCAGGGCGGCCCGCGGGACCCCCGCCCTCACCCCCGCCTCCGGCGCCGGCTCCCGTTGGGCCAGCTGGGCGCGGGGCTGTTCGTGGGCCGAGGACGACGGCTCGGCCTGGGTCGGCTCGGAGGTGGGCGGCTCCGGGCTGGGCTCCGGCGGCTCGGGCAGCTCGGGCGTACGGGTCGGCGACGGCAGCGGCCGGGGCGGGACGGGGTCGCCGGGCGGCACCGTACGTCCCGGTCCGCCCGGCGCGGGCGCGGAGGCACCGGGCCGGGCCGAGCCGGACGCCGACGGCGCCCCGGACCCCCCGGGCTCCCCCGCACCGGGCGCGTCGGCGTCCTTACCGCCCCGGTGCTCCCCGCCCCGGCGCACGTCGGAGACACCGCCCGCCTCACCGCCGTACCCGGCGCCCGCGCCCGGCACCACCACACCGCCGTCGGGAGCGGCACCGCCCGACTGCCCCGCCGACTGCGAGGGCCTGGCCCGCCGGCCCTCGTCGTCACCGACGCTCATACAGCCGGAGGCCGCCGCCGCGACGGCCACGACCGTCGCGGCCAGGCGGACGGGAAGGTAGATGGGGCGCACGGAAGCCACCTCCGAGGGGTGAAGAAGTCAACGTGCCCAACTCCCGCCGCCCGCAGGAGGACACGCGCCCGCCCCGCACATCCGCACTCGCCCACGCCCCCGTTTCCGCCTCCGGTCACGGACAATGGCGGTGTGCTGGAGATGACACGCGAGGCGTTCGAAGAACTGGTGAGTGAGGCCCTGGACCGGATCCCGCCGGAGCTGACGCGGGTCATGGACAATGTGGCCGTGTTCGTGGAGGACGAGCCACCGGCCGACGATCCCGAGCTGCTGGGCCTGTACGAGGGCACCCCGCTCACCGAGCGCGGCGAGTGGTACGCGGGCGTGCTCCCGGACCGCATCAGCATCTACATGGGCCCCACCCTGCGGTACTGCGCGACCCCCGAGGAGGTGGTCCACGAGGTCGCCGTGACCGTCATCCACGAGGTCGCCCACCACTTCGGCATCGAGGACGAACGCCTCCACGAACTGGGCTGGGGCTGAGCCACGCACCCGCCCCACGCCCCGCACACCGCACCCGCCCCGGGCCCCGCACCCGCCCCGCGCCCCCGCACCCCGCCCCACACCCGCCCCACACCCGCCCCGGGCCCCGCAGAGGCCCCATACGGCGTCGCATACCCACCCACGAACACGGGCATAGGGGATCAATGGCCCGCGTCCTAGCCGCCGCACGGAGCGCACTGAACCGTGTCGTCACCCGCCCCTCGCGCCCCCGTCGCGCGCGGGAACGGCGCGGCGCCCGCCCCCAGCCGGTCCTCGAACTGGTCCCGCAGCCGCACCCCTGGGCCCGGGCGCTGGGTCTGACGGCGGTGGTGCTGCTCGGCGCCTGGCTCGGGCTGCTGGTCGTCGGCGACGTACGGGTCCCGGTCGGCCCGATGGACACGACCATGACCCTGCGGCCCTCCGCCGCCGGCGGCACGAAGATCAATGTCTCCCCGCTGGGCGCGCTGGAGCTGGACAGCCATGTCGCGCCGGTCCGGCTGGACGTCAACGTCGATCAGCTCGACCCGGTCCGCTCCCAGGCTCTGGTCGATCACCCCGAGCGGCTGTCCGGTCTCCAGGACGAGGTGGCGCAGGACGTCGGCCGCGGCGCCCTCGACCTGGCCGTGCGCTCCTGTGTGGCCGTGGTCGCCGGTGCCACCGCGCTCGGCCTGGTCGTCTACCGCCGTCCGCGCCGCGCCCTGGCCTCCGGCGGTCTCGCGCTGGCGCTGCTGGGGGCCGCGGGCGGGACGGCGTACGCCACCTGGAACCCGAAGTCGGTCCTGGAGCCACGCTTCTCCGGGCTGCTGTCCTCCGCGCCCTCGCTGGTCGGCAACGCGCGCAGCATCGTCACCGAGTTCGACGTGTACCAGAAGGAACTGGCCCGGCTGGTGACCAATGTGACCAAGCTCTACGACGCCACCTCCACGCTCCCCGCGTACGCGCCCGACCCGTCCACGATCCGGGTGCTGCATGTCTCCGACATCCATCTCAACCCGGCGAGCTGGAAGATCATCTCCTCGCTGGTGGAGCAGTACAAGGTGAATGTGATCGTGGACTCGGGCGACACGATGGACCACGGCTCGGCCGCCGAGAACGGCTTCCTGGACCCGATCGAGGATCTGGGGGCGCCCTACGTCTGGGTGCGCGGCAACCATGACTCGACCCTCACCCAGGAGTACCTGGAGGGGCTGAAGAACGTGCACGTCCTGGACGAGGGGCGGGCGGTGGAGGTGGCCGGGCTGCGCTTCGCGGGCATCGGCGACCCGGCGTTCACCCCGGACCGCTCGACGTCCCAGGGCGGCAAACAGGCGCAGACCCTGTCGGGCGCCCGGTTCGCCTCGGCGCTGCGGGACCACCGGCAGGCGGGCAAGCCGGTGGACGTGGCGGTGGTCCATGAGCCGCGGGCGGCCAGGGAGACGGACGGCGAGGTGCCGCTGGTGCTGGCGGGCCATCTCCACCACCAGGAGATGGAGGTCATGCCGTACGGGACCCGGCTGCGGATCGAGGGCACGACCGGCGGCAGCGGGCTGCGGGCGATCGAGCGCAAGAACCCGGACCCCATCGAGACGTCGATCCTCTACTTCGACCGCGACAGCCGCCGGCTCCAGGCGTGGGACGAGATCCGGCTGGGCGGTCTGGGCCTGACCACGGCCGAGGTCAGCCGCCACCTCCCGAAGGAGAACCGGCCCGGAGCGACCCCGTCCCCCACGGACACCCCGTCGGACGGCGACCCGGCGACCACCGCGACCCCCGACCCGGCGTACGACCCGGCGTCCGACCCGGCCGAGCCGGAGTCCACCGCGTTGGGCCCCCCGGCGAACCGCCCCACCGGCAGCCCCACCGGCCGTCCCACCGACCGACCCTCCAGCCGCCCCACCGACCGACCCACCGGCCGTCCCAGGCGCGGGCGAGGCCCCGTGCGCCGCCCCCGAAGGTCTCCGTAAACCGTTTTGGCGATACCTCCCGCCATCCCATATGCTTCTCACGTCCCCGACGCGCTGCGAAGCGCCCAGGCGGGCCGATAGCCCTCATCGTCTAGCGGCCTAGGACGCCGCCCTTTCAAGGCGGTAGCACGGGTTCGAATCCCGTTGGGGGCACGCAATACCGTGTGCGACACTGTCGTACGCAAAGCTTGGTCCTGTGGAGCAGTTTGGAGTGCTCGCCACCCTGTCAAGGTGGAGGCCGCGGGTTCAAATCCCGTCAGGACCGCTGGTGTTTCACGTGAAACACCTCGGCTGGGTAGCTCAGTTGGTACGAGCGTCCGCCTGAAAAGCGGAAGGTCGCCGGTTCGACCCCGGCCCCAGCCACCGCAGCCCCTCCCTCGCCGGGAGGGGCTTTTTCGTGTGCGCCAGGAACATGGGCTTCGGGGATGATCGGCGGCGTGATGCTGGAAATCGTCTCCGTCGTGGCGCTGGTCGTCGTGCTGGTGTGTGCCGTCGTACGGCCGTTCCGTTGGCCGGAGGCCGTGGTGGCGGTGCCCGTCGCCGGGCTGGTGATCCTGACGGGAGCCATTCCGCTGGACCATGTGCGGGAGGAGGCCGCCCGCCTCGGACCCGTCGTCGGGTTCCTCGCGGCCGTGCTGGTCCTGGCCAAGCTCTGTGACGACGAGGGGCTCTTCCACGCCTGCGGGACCTGGATGGCGCGCTGGGCGCGGCGACGGCCCCAGCGGCTGCTCGGGGCCGTGTTCGCGCTGGCCTCGCTGATCACCGCCGCGCTCAGTCTCGACGCGACCGTGGTGCTGCTGACGCCGGTCGTGTTCGCCACCGCGGCCCGGATGGGCGCCCGGCCGAAGCCGCACGTCTACGCGAGCGCCCATCTGTCCAACTCGGCCTCGCTGCTGCTGCCCGTCTCCAACCTCACCAATCTGCTGGCCTTCGCCGCCAGCGGGCTCTCCTTCACCCGGTTCGCCGCGCTGATGGTGCTGCCGTGGCTGGCCGCCATCGCCGTCGAGTACGTCGTCTTCCGGCGCTTCTTCGCCGCCGATCTGAACGCCCCCGCCACCCCGACCGCCCCGGAGGAACCCGTCGAGGTTCCGCTCTTCGCGCTGATCACGGTGGCCGCCACCCTCGCCGGGTTCGCCGTCGCCTCCGGGCTCGGGATCGACCCCGCCTGGGCCGCGGCGGCGGGCGCCGCGGTGCTGGCCATACGGGCGCTGGCGCGGCGGCACACCACCCCGCTCGCCGTGCTGCGCGCCGCCGACCCGCTCTTCCTCGCCTTCGTGCTCGCCCTCGGCATCGTCGTACGGGCCGTCCTCGACAACGGGCTCGCCGACGCGCTCGGCGCCCTGGTGCCCGACAGCACCGCGCTGCCCGCCCTGCTCGGCCTCGTCGCCCTCGCCGCGCTGCTCGCCAACCTCATCAACAATCTGCCGGCCGTGCTCGCCCTGGTGCCGCTGGCCGCGCCCGCCGGGCCGGGAGCGGTCCTGGCGGTGCTCATCGGGGTCAACATCGGCCCCAACCTCACCTACGCCGGCTCCCTCGCCACCCTGCTGTGGCGGCGGGTCGCCCACCGGCACGACCACGAGGTGCGCCTCAAGGAGTTCACCCTGCTCGGGCTGGTCACCGTGCCCGCCGCGCTGCTCGCCGCCACCCTCGCCCTGTGGCTGTCCCTCATCGTGATCGGCCCCTGACCGGCCCCGGCACACCCTCAAGGCACGGCCCCGGTACCTCCCAAGGCACGGCCCCGGCACGGCTCGGCACGACCCCGATACGGCCCGGGCACGACCCCCGATACGACCCCGGCACCGCCCGCCCGCGCCCCGCCCGCGCCCCGCCCGCGCCCCGCCCGCGCCCCGCCCGTGCCCCGTCCGCGCCGGGTGCGCGAAACGCCCAGGTCAATAAGCGATAGCCAGTGATTTCCGTGAGGTGAGATCCTGGGACGCGTATGTCTACGCACCCTGCCCCCGCCCTCGGCGCCCTCGCCCCCCGTCTGTCCGAGCTGTCCCTGCGCGACGCGCACCGGCTCGGCCGGCGGCTCGAAGGCGCCCGCAAGATCCGTAAGCCGGAGGCGCGGGCCAGTGTGCTCGCCGAGATCGAGGCGGAGGTCGACAAGGCGGAAGCCCGGATGGCCGAGCGGCGTGCCCGCGTCCCCGTCGTCACCTACCCCGAGCAGCTTCCGGTCAGCCAGAAGAAGGACGAGATCGCCGCCGCCGTCCGCGACCACCAGGTCGTGATCGTCGCCGGTGAGACCGGGTCCGGCAAGACCACCCAGATCCCCAAGATCTGTATGGAGCTGGGGCGCGGGGTGCGTGGCATGATCGGGCACACCCAGCCCCGCCGGATCGCCGCCCGGACCGTCGCCGAGCGGGTCGCGGAGGAGCTGCGCACCCCGCTGGGCGAGGCCGTCGGCTGGAAGGTCCGCTTCACCGACCAGGTCAGCCCGGACGCCACCTTCGTCAAGCTGATGACGGACGGCATCCTGCTCGCCGAGATCCAGACCGACCGCGAGCTGCGCGCCTACGACACGATCATCATCGACGAGGCCCACGAGCGGTCCCTGAACATCGACTTCCTGCTCGGCTATCTGGCCCAGCTGCTGCCCCGCCGCCCCGACCTCAAGGTCGTCATCACCTCGGCGACCATCGACCCCGAGCGGTTCTCACGGCACTTCGGCGACGCCCCGATCATCGAGGTCAGCGGCCGTACGTACCCGGTCGAGGTGCGCTACCGGCCGCTCCTGGAGGAGGACTCCGAGGACGCCGACCGCGACCAGATCACCGCGATCACCGACGCCGTGGAGGAGCTCCAGGGCGAGGGCAAGGGCGACATCCTGGTCTTCCTCTCCGGTGAGCGGGAGATCCGGGACACGGCCGACGCGCTGACGAAGAAGCAGTACCGGTTCACCGAGATCCTGCCGCTGTACGCGCGGCTGTCGCACGCCGAGCAGCATCGCGTCTTCCAGCCGCACACCGGCCGCCGTATCGTGCTGGCCACCAATGTCGCCGAGACCTCGCTGACCGTCCCGGGCATCAAGTACGTCATCGACCCCGGCTTCGCGCGGATCTCCCGCTACAGCCATCGCACCAAGGTCCAGCGGCTGCCCATCGAGGCGATCTCGCAGGCCAGCGCCAACCAGCGCAAGGGCCGCTGCGGCCGTACCTCGGACGGCATCTGCATCCGGCTCTACGCCGAGGACGACTTCGAGGCCCGCCCGGAGTTCACCGACGCCGAGATCCTCCGCACCAACCTGGCCTCCGTCATCCTCCAGATGACCGCGGCCGGCCTCGGTGACATCGAGAAGTTCCCGTTCATCGACCCGCCGGACCACCGCAACATCCGCGACGGCGTACAGCTCCTCCAGGAGCTGGGCGCCTTCGACCCGGCCGGGAAGGACGTACGCGAACGGCTGACCGACACCGGCCGCAAGCTCGCCCAGCTCCCCGTCGACCCGCGGCTCGCCCGCATGGTGCTGGAGGCGGACCGCAACGGCTGTGTCCGCGAGGTCATGGTCATAGCCGCCGCGCTGTCCATCCAGGATCCGCGCGAACGCCCCGCCGACAAACAGACCCAGGCCGATCAGCAGCACGCCCGCTTCCGCGACGAGACCAGCGACTTCCTCGCCTACCTCAACCTCTGGCGGTACGTCCGCGAGCAGCAGAAGGAGCGCGGCTCGTCCTCGTTCCGCCGGATGTGCAAGCAGGAGTATCTGAACTTCCTGCGCATCCGCGAATGGCAGGACATCTACACCCAGCTGCGGACCGTCGCCAAGCAGATGGGCATCCACCTCAACGAGGACGACGCCCCCGGCGACCGCATCCATGTCTCCCTCCTCGCCGGCCTCCTCTCCCACATCGGGATGAAGGACGTGAAGGAGTCGGGCCAGTCCAAGGACCCCAAGGACCCCGGCCAGCGCAGAGGGGCCAACGAATACCTCGGCGCCCGCAACGCCAAGTTCGCGATCTTCCCGGGCTCCGCGCTCTTCAAGAAGCCCCCGCGGTTCGTGATGTCCGCCGAACTGGTGGAGACGAGCCGGCTCTGGGCGCGGGTCAACGCCAAGATCGAGCCCGAGTGGGTCGAACCGCTCGCCGAGCACCTCCTCAAGCGCACCTACAGCGAGCCGCACTGGGAGAAGGACCAGGCCGCGGTGATGGCGTACGAGAAGGTCACGCTCTACGGCGTCCCGATCGTCGCCCAGCGCAAGGTGAACTACGGCCGGATCGACCCCGAGGTCTCCCGCGAACTGTTCCTGCGCAACGCGCTGGTGGAGGGCGACTGGCGCACCCACCACAAGTTCTACGCCGACAACCGCAGGCTGCTGACCGAGGTCGAGGAGCTGGAGCACCGGGCCAGACGCCGGGACATCCTGGTCGACGACGACACCCTGTACGACTTCTACGACCAGCGGGTCCCCGACCATGTGGTCTCCGGCGCCCACTTCGACTCCTGGTGGAAGCACAAGCGGCACGAGCAGCCCGACTTCCTGGACTTTGAACGCGCGATGCTCATCCGGGAGTCGGCGGAGGCGGTCACCAAGGCCGACTATCCGGACTCCTGGCGGCAGGGGCCGCTGAAGTTCCGGGTGACGTACCAGTTCGAGCCGGGCGCGGACGCCGACGGTGTCACCGTCCACATCCCGCTCCAGGTGCTCAACCAGGTCACCGACGAAGGCTTCGACTGGCAGATCCCGGGGCTGCGGGCCGAACTGGTCACCGAGCTGATCCGTTCCCTGCCCAAGCCGATCCGCCGCAACTACGTGCCCGCGCCCGACTTCGCCCGCCGCTTCCTGGACGTGGCGGTGCCGCTCCAGGAGCCGCTGACGGTGACGATGGCCCGCGAGCTGAAGCGGATGGTCGGGGTGCCGTTGACGGCCGACGACTTCGACCAGGCGCGGGTGCCGGAGCATCTGCGGATCACCTTCCGGATCGTGGACGAGCGACGCCGCAAGATCGCCGAGGACAAGGACCTGGAGGCGCTGCGGCTGCAACTGAAGCCGAAGGCCCGCAAGGCGCTGTCGCAGGCCGCCGCGGCCACCGCGTCCCGGCAGGGCGGGGAGTCCCTGGAGCGGACGGGGCTGACCGACTGGACGATCGGCAGCCTCACCCGGGTCTTCGAGACCCGCCGCGCCGGCCAGCCGGTGAAGGCGTACCCGGCACTGGTGGACGACGGCGACACCGTCTCCGTGCGGCTCTTCGACACCGAGGCCGAGCAGGCCCAGGCGATGTGGAAGGGCACCCGCAGGCTGATCCTGCGCACCATCCCGGTCAACCCGGCGAAGTTCGCCTCCGAGAAGCTGACGAACCCCCAGAAGCTGGCCCTGTCGGCGAATCCGCACGGCTCGATCCAAGGGCTGTTCGACGACTGCGCCACCGCGGCGGCCGACCGGCTGATCGCCGACTTCGGGGGCCCCGCGTGGGACGAGGAGTCGTACCGGAAGCTGTACGACAAGGTGCGTGCCGAGATCGTGGACACGACGGTGCGGGCGGTCGCCCAGACCCAGCAGGTGCTGGCCGCCTGGCAGGCCGCCGAGCGCCGTCTGAAGACCGTACGCAGCGCCGCGCTGCTGCCGAACCTCGCGGACGTCAGGGCGCAGTTGGACGGGCTGGTGAAGCCGGGCTTCGTGACCGGGACGGGGCTGCGGCGGCTCCCGGACCTCGTGCGCTACCTCATCGCCGTGGACCGGCGGCTCCAGCAGATGCCGGCCAACGTCCAGCGGGACACGACGCGGATGCAGAAGGTCCATGAGATGCAGGACGAGTACGCCTGGCTGCTGGAGCAGATGCCCCAGGGGCGGCCCGTCCCCGCCGCCGCCCTGGACATCCGCTGGATGATCGAGGAACTCCGGGTCAGCTATTTCGCCCACGCGCTGGGCACGGCGTACCCGGTCTCGGACAAGCGGATCGTGAAGGCGATCGACGCGGCGGTGCCGTAACCGGCCCGGCACGTAGGGTGAGTTCGACCAGTGGGCCGGCCCTCCTGTACAGTCCTTCTCGCAGCGCAACGCACGAATCGCACTGCGAAACCTGGTCCTGTGGAGCAGCTTGGAGTGCTCGCCACCCTGTCAAGGTGGAGGCCGCGGGTTCAAATCCCGTCAGGACCGCAAGAATCGAGAAGGCCCGTACCCGTCAAGGGTGTGGGCCTTCCGCGTTTCCCACCCGGACCGGTGAAAGCGAAACACCGATGAAAGCGAAACGCCGGCGAAAGCGAAACGCCGGCGGGGCGGGGCGCCGACCAAGCGGAGCGCCGGAGCCGGGGCCACCGCTTGCGTGAACGTCAGCGTCCCTCCTTGACGGCCTCACGCGCGCTGGGTACCCACGAAGCAAGGGCCGTTCGTCCGGCGGCCTTCACGGGGCGTGGAGGTGGCTTATGGCGGCATCGGCCAGGCACGAGACGCGAGCACTGCTCCGCGCACATCTGTCGGCCGCGTCGTCCTACCGCCATCTGACCCGCCACTGCCCGATCTGCCACCGCCTGGCGCGGCTGGCGCTAGACGGCGCTGCCGGCGGCGCCGGCGGTGCCGAAGAGGGCCCGCGGGGCGAGCCGGTGGCGGGGCCGGAGGATGAGAACCCCTCCAGGAGGGAAAGTCCCTCCCCGGCATGACCGATGGCTTGCCCCACCCGGGGGCGGTCGTGGCACGCTGGGGGACGCGGGCCCTTTAGCGCAGTTGCCGCAGAGGCAACAAGTGCCCTGGTGTGTGACGGTAGTCACCGCGTGAGTTTCTGAAACCGCGGGGCTTAACCGGGGCCTACAACTGGTCGATTTAATATGTGCAATTGCACTCCCCCCGCACTCCCCCATGGGTGCTTCCACGGGCGCCCCCACGGCGGATCCGACAGCCCTCCCCAGACTCCGACAAGGCCGCTCACCGCGGGTCCGGATCCCGCACCGCGCGGGCACAAAAAAGATCGCGCTGGACCCGGCGGAGTCCAGCGCGATCTACGACGCACCCTGTTCAGTTGCTGTGAAGAGTGTGGGCGTGGGCCCTGTTGGGGCAGAACCCGCGTCGCTCGGAGCTAGGTTGTGGGCGTCTCGACCGGTTGGGGGACCAGCCGAACAGCCCGGTATTCAGTTGTTCAGGCCTCGCTGCGCTGCTGCGGGATGCCCGCGAGCAGTGCGCGGACCTCTGCTTCGCGGTAGCGGCGGTGCCCGCCGAGCGTACGGATCGATGTGAGCTTGCCGGCCTTCGCCCACCGCGTGACCGTCTTGGGGTCGACGCGGAACATGGTGGCGACCTCAGCCGGGGTCAGCAGCGGCTCGGCATCAGGGGTGCGAGCGGTCATGAGCGGCCTCCTCGGGAGAACCGAACCTTCTCGGTTCATTCCTCTAAATTCTGCACCTTGACCCGCGTTGCCCGAAATGGCGGACGCGAGTCGAGTCGGTTATAGGACGAACGGCTTGTCCTCGGCACTACAACTACACCATCTGTCCAGCCGCGTCGGCCAAACCGATGGAATTGCCCTCCCAGGTGTTCATCAGCGACGGAAGCCGATGGACCATGCCATAGCGGACAGTCACGCCACTGTGACGATCAGTCACAGTGGCGTCAGGAGTCACGAGACCCCCCAAAGCATGCAATGCAGAGATAGAGCCCTCCCCGGGCTCCTTGTCCTATTTTGGCATGAGGAGGGGTGGGGGTGGCAAGAGCCGCGTACGTGCGGTCTGTCACGCTTGACACAAACGCCCGGATCGGGACCTACGTCCTGTCAACTCCTGGATGTGCGGTAGACCGTACGCGGTATCCCACCCGAAAAGCGCGTGACTTGCGTCACACCTGTTGACGGGTCAGTTCGCCGAGCGCAGGTCCCGCACCGAACGCCAGCGCTCCACCAGCCGCCCGTACGCCTCCGCCGCCGCCTCGCCGTCGCCGGTGCGCAGCGCCTCGATGCCCTCGGCCACGTCCGCCGCCGAGTGGTCGTCCGCCAGTTCCCCGGCGGGCAGGGCGTGCACCAGACCGCCGTAGTCCAGCTCGACCCGCGAACGCGGGTGGAACTCCTCCAGCCAGCGCCCCACCTCCAGCACCCCCTCGACCAGCGGCCCCTCGTCCACCGTGTCGCGCAGGGTGCGCAGCGCACGGGCCACCCGGCGCCGGGCCTGCACCATCGGTGTGCGGTAGCGCAGCACCGGCACCTCGCCCACGGCCCCGTCGCCCGCCCCGGCGTACTCGCGCTCGTCGTCGGAGACCAGCACGAACCAGTTCAGCGGCACCTGCCAGGTCGCCGTGCGGATCCACGGCCGGGCGTCCGGGTTGCCCGCCCGCCAGCGCTCGTAGTCCTGGGCCGCCTGGTCGCGCACCAGCGGCGGCAGCAGCGCGTCCAGCACCGGCGCGGGGAATTCCTCGGCCAGCCCGCCCAGCGCCTGCCAGCCGCGCAGCCGGGTGCGCCACGGACAGATGTGCAGCACCCCGTCCGCCTCCAGCACGAAGGCGTCCCGGCTCTCGTGCACCGGCACCGGGACGGGCGGGACCGGCAGCAAGTTCTCCAGGGAGCGGCGCAGTTCGTCCTGGTAGGAGGGGCGGTCGGGGCGGCGGGCGTAGCGCGCCCAGTAGCCGCGCTCCGGCTCGGGGAAGGCGGCCAGCGGCTCGTACACCCGCAGGTACGCCGCGTACGGGACGATCATCGAGGACACCTTGGGCACGCCTGCTGCCTCTCTCCCGCCGCCTACCGGGGAAACCTGCGGAACCTGCTCACGGACATGAGGGAAAACTATCCGGATCGTGGCACGGACGTACCCCACGCGTGGGTGATCCTGAGCACTGCGCGGTCAACAGGTCACCGGGGATCTAATCTCGTCCCCAGCGGCCCACCCGGCCGCGCAATCGCCGCTACTTGCCTCAGGAGTCACCACCGTGACCGACGTGACCGGCGCACCCGCTGATGTCCTGCACACCCTGTTCCACTCGGACCAGGGGGGCCATGAGCAGGTCGTGCTCTGCCAGGATCCCGCGAGCGGCCTCAAGGCCGTCATCGCCCTCCACTCCACCGCCCTCGGCCCCGCGCTGGGCGGTACGCGCTTCTACCCCTACGCCACCGAGGCCGAGGCCGTCGCCGACGCGCTCAACCTCGCGCGCGGGATGTCGTACAAGAACGCCATGGCCGGGCTGGACCACGGCGGCGGCAAGGCCGTGATCATCGGAGACCCCGAGACGATCGAGCCCGCCCGGCGGACCGCGCTGCTGCTGGCCTACGGCCGCTTCGTGGCCTCGCTCGGCGGCCGGTACGTGACCGCCTGCGACGTCGGCACCTATGTGGCCGACATGGACGTGGTCGCCCGCGAGTGCCGGTGGACGACCGGCCGTTCGCCGGAGCACGGCGGCGCCGGTGACTCCTCCGTCCTCACCGCCTTCGGTGTCTACCAGGGCATGCGCGCCAGCGCCCAGCATCTTTGGGGCGACCCCTCGCTGCGGGGCCGCCGGGTGGGCATCGCCGGGGTCGGCAAGGTCGGCCACCACCTGGTGGAGCACCTGGCCGCCGAGGGCGCCGAGATCGTCGTGACCGATGTGCGCGAGGACGCCGTACGGCGGATCACCGAGCGGCACCCCGGGGTGCGGGCCGTCGCGGACACCGAGGAGCTGATCCGGGTCGAGGGGCTGGAGATCTACGCCCCCTGCGCGCTCGGCGGCGCGCTGGACGACGCCTCCGTGCCGGTGCTGACCGCCCGGGTGGTGTGCGGCGCGGCCAACAACCAGCTCGCGCACCCGGGGGTCGAGAAGGACCTCGCCGACCGCGGGATCCTCTACGCGCCGGACTACGTCGTCAACGCGGGTGGCGTGATCCAGGTCGCCGACGAACTGCACGGCTTCGACTTCGAGCGCTGCAAGGCCAAGGCGGCGAGGATCTACGACACCACCCTGGCGATATTCGCACGTGCGAAGGCGGATGGAATTCCGCCGGCCGCGGCGGCCGACCGGATCGCCGAGCAGCGGATGGCCGAGGCGGCGGCGGCCCGCCGCTGAGCGGGGTCGTGCGGCGCCGTCGAAGGGCCCGGGGAAGGGTGCGCGGTACCCGCCGGAGGGCGGTTGGAGAGAACTCTCACTCCCACCGGCGGGTCGTTCGCCAATAAGTGGTTAAAATCGCCATTGACCAGCGAGGACAGGGCGCCTCAAAGGTTCTGTGCACACGCCCTTCCTGCGGGCGACGTACCGTATGGGCGTGGGCTCAGGTACCGTGGAAGCCCTACGGACCGGTCTCTCTGCGGAGAGCCCGTTCCGGATCATGAACGCGTGTCAAGACTCTGGGGCCGTCGAGCCCCGTCGTTGAGGGGGTCGAGCCATGGGGCGCGGCCGGGCCAAGGCCAAGCAGACGAAGGTCGCCCGCCAGCTGAAGTACAACAGCGGTGGGACGGATCTCTCACGCCTGGCCGAGGAGCTGGGCGCATCGACGTCGAATCAGTCGCCGTCGCCGAACACGGGCGGCGACGGCTTCGAGGGCGCCGATGAGCAAGACGACGATCTGTATGCACGGTACGCCGACCTCTATGAGGACGACGACGAGGAGGACGAGGGCGGCCAGTCCTCGCAACACCGTCGCGGCGCCTGACGCTTGCAGCGCGGCTTAGCCGTTGTGTCCCGGCCCGGGGTTCCACCCCGGGCCGGGATTTCTGCTGCCGTCGCCCGCCCGGTGACCGCACAGGGCGATCGCCTCCGGCGTGCGGGACGCGCCAGGTCGCGCCGGGCAGGGTGGGCGAGGCGTGGTGTATCGGTCATGCCGTGGTGGTCCGTGTGATGCCGTGGTGTATCGGTCATGCCGTGGTGTCCGTGTGATGCCGTGGTGTCCATGTGCCGCTGTGATGCCAAGGGTGCCGCTGTGGCGCCAAGGTGACGCCGTGGTGCCTGTGGGTGCTGTGTGTGCTGTCTGGGTGCGGTGCTGCTGTGTGGCGTGGCGCCCGGGTGCCGTCGTGTCTGGGTGCCGTGGCGCCCGGGTGCCGTGATGTCTGGGTGCCGTCGTGTCTGGGTGCGTGGTCTCTGTCGGTCGGGCGGGGGCGTGCGGGGTGGGACGGCCGCGCGCGGGGTGCGGCGGCCGGCTTCGGCCCGTACCGGCTACGCGTAGTCCCCGACCAGCTTCGCGCCCGTCGGCTCCTCCCCCCGGTCCGTGATCTCGCCCGCGACCCAGGAGTCCACCCCGCGGTCCGCCAGGGTCGCCAGGGCCACGTCCACGGAGTCCTCGGGGACGACCGCGATCATGCCGACACCCATGTTGAGGGTCTTCTCCAGCTCCAGGCGCTCGACCGAGCCGGTGCGGCCGACGAGGTCGAAGACCGGGCCCGGGGTCCAGGTGGAGCGGTCGACGGTGGCGTGCAGGCCGTCGGGGACGACCCGGGCCAGATTGGCCGCCAGGCCGCCGCCCGTGACGTGGGAGAAGGCGTGGACGTCCGTGGTGCGGGTCAGGGCCAGACAGTCCAGGGAGTAGATCTTGGTGGGCTCCAGCAGCTCCGCTCCGAGGCTGCGGCCCAGTTCGGCGATCTCGGCGTCCAGGGCGAGGCCCGCGCGCTCCAGCAGGACGTGGCGGACCAGGGAGTAGCCGTTCGAGTGGAGACCGGACGACGCCATGGCGATCACCGCGTCGCCCTCGCGGATCCGGTCCGGGCCGAGCAGCCGGTCGGCCTCCACGACACCCGTACCGGCGCCCGCGACATCGAAGTCGTCCTCGCCGAGCAGACCGGGGTGCTCGGCCGTCTCGCCGCCGATCAGGGCGCAGCCCGCCAGGACACAGCCCTCGGCGAT
Organism: Streptomyces sp. NPDC091377; assembly: GCF_044757045.1. Taxonomy (NCBI): domain Bacteria; kingdom Bacillati; phylum Actinomycetota; class Actinomycetes; order Kitasatosporales; family Streptomycetaceae; genus Streptomyces; species Streptomyces sp. NPDC091377. Next base: position 62,708 of record NZ_JBIVUE010000008.1, read on the forward strand.
GCCCTTGACGAGGGCGGCGACCCGCTCGGGGTGGACCTTGCCGACGCAGATGTAGTCGGTCATGAACAGCGGCTCGGCGCCGCACACCACGATGTCGTCCATGACCATGGCGACCAGGTCGTGGCCGATGGTGTCGTACACCCCGAGCTGCCGGGCGATGTCGACCTTGGTGCCCACACCGTCGGTGGCGGAGGCCAGCAGGGGGCGCTCGTAGCGCTTGAGGGCGGAGGCGTCGAAGAGGCCCGCGAAGCCGCCGAGGCCGCCGAGGACCTCGGGGCGCCGGGTCTTGCGCACCCACTCCTTCATCAGCTCCACGGCGCGGTCGCCCGCCTCGATGTCGACGCCGGCCGACGCGTAGGAGGCACCGGCAGCACTGGTCTCAGACATGGCCTGGGATCTTTCGGGTTGGTGTGTACGAGGCTTACGGGCGGCGGATCGCGTCGGCCGCGGCCGTGGCTGCCGGACCGGCGGCCAGCTCGGTCTCCAGCAGCTGCTTGCCGAGCAGCTCGGGGTCCGGCAGCTCCATCGGGTACTCGCCGTCGAAGCAGGCGCGGCACAGATCGGGCTTGGCGATGGTGGTCGCCTCGATCATGCCGTCGAGGGAGATGTAGGACAGGGAGTCGGCGCCGAGCGAGGTGCCGATCTCCTCGATGGTCATGCCGTTGGCGATCAGCTCGGCGCGGGTGGCGAAGTCGATGCCGAAGAAGCACGGCCACTTCACCGGCGGGGAGGAGATCCGGATATGGACCTCGGCCGCGCCCGCCTCGCGCAGCATGCGGACCAGGGCCCGCTGGGTGTTGCCGCGCACGATCGAGTCGTCCACGACGACCAGGCGCTTGCCCTTGATGACTTCCTTCAGCGGGTTCAGCTTCAGCCGGATCCCGAGCTGGCGGATGGTCTGGGAGGGCTGGATGAAGGTCCGGCCGACGTAGGCGTTCTTCACCAGGCCGTTGCCGAAGGGGATGCCGGAGGCTTCCGCGTAGCCGACGGCGGCCGGGGTGCCGGACTCCGGGGTCGCTATGACGAGGTCGGCGTCGACGGGCGCTTCCTTCGCCAGCCGGCGGCCCATCTCGACGCGGCTCAGATAGACGTTCCGGCCGGCGATGTCGGTGTCCGGGCGGGCCAGATACACATATTCGAAGACACAGCCCTTGGGCTTCGCTTCTGCGAAGCGGGAGGTGCGCAGGCCGTTCTCGTCGATGGCGATGAACTCGCCGGGTTCTATCTCGCGGACGAAGCTGGCACCGGTGATGTCCAGTGCGGCGGTCTCCGAGGCGACGACCCAGCCGCGCTCCAGCCGGCCGAGGACCAGCGGGCGGATGCCCTGCGGGTCGCGGGCGGCGTACAGCGTGTGCTCGTCCATGAAGACGAGGGAGAAGGCGCCGCGCACCTTCGGGAGGACCGAGTGGGCGGCCTCCTCGATGGTCAGCGGTCGGCCGTCGTCGTCGCACTGGGCGGCGAGCAGGGCCGTGAGCAGGTCGGTGTCGTTGGTGGCCGCGACGCGCGGGGTACGGCCCTCCTGCTTGGGGAGGTCCGCGACCATCTCGGCGAGTTGCGCCGTGTTGACCAGGTTGCCGTTGTGGCCGAGGGCGATGGAGCCGTGGGCCGTGGCGCGGAACGTGGGCTGGGCGTTCTCCCAGACGGAGGCGCCAGTCGTTGAGTAGCGGGCGTGACCGACCGCGATATGGCCTTGGAGCGAACCTAGCGAGGTCTCGTCGAAGACCTGGGAGACCAGGCCCATGTCCTTGAAGACGAGGATCTGGGAGCCGTTGCTGACCGCGATTCCCGCGGACTCCTGGCCCCGATGCTGGAGGGCGTAGAGCCCGAAGTACGTGAGCTTTGCGACCTCTTCGCCCGGCGCCCAGACACCGAAGACGCCACATGCGTCCTGGGGGCCTTTCTCGCCGGGGAGCAGATCGTGATTGAGTCGACCGTCACCACGTGGCACGGCACCGAGTGTAGGCGAGATCGACCACTGGTCCGAATTGGGGAACCCGGATCCGCCGTGGGCGCAAGTGGATCATCGTTCGGCGACCGCCGTCACGGTCTCGCCGTTCTCGCTGGTCAGGGTGAGGGTGCGCTGGTCGATGCGGTAGTCGACCGTGGAGTCGAAGAGTCCGAGCAGTGCCTTCTCGACGTCCATGAGTGAGGCGTCGCACACCATTCGGGTCGTGGCCGGGGTGCCGAGGGTGATACGGCCCTCGCCGACCGTCGCCTTCGCGTTCACCTGGTTGCAGCCGAGGTCTCCGCTGACGGCGCCCTCCTTCTTGTCGAAGGTGAGTTGCGCCCGCGCTTTCTCGGGCAGGGACCGGGCGGTCCCGTCGGGGCCCTTGGCACCCAGTGCCGTGACGGCCCATGCGGTGCCGTACAGCTCCGCGGGCCGTTCCCTGGTGAGGCGGACGGTGTCGCCTCCCTCGGTGGTGAAGGTGAGGTGGTCGCCGCTGACTTTGGTGGTGAGGGGGCCGGAGCCGAGGGTGCGGGCGAGGGTCTCCTCGAAGGCCATGGGCCCGGCCTCGCAGGCCATCCCGGTCCGGGTGGGCTCGCCGAACCGGACGCGGTCGCCGTCGAGATCGGCCTTGGCGGTGAAGCGGTTGCAGCCGTAGCTGCCCTTGGCCTCGCCGTCGCGGTCGATGGTGACGCCCGCCTCGGCGGGGGCGTCCTCGGTGGTGCCGTCCACGGTGACGCTGTCCACGTTCCACTGGACGCCGGTCACGGGCGGGGGGTCGGCCACCGAGGCGGAGCCGGTCCGCTCCGTGCCGCAGGCCGCCGCGAGGGGGATGAGCGCGGCCACCGTCAGGGTCAGTCGCTGTCGCTGCTGCGTCGTACGGGTCTTCCGATCCATGTCCGTTCGACGGGGCGACCGGGGCAATCGGTTCCGTCTCCCCGGCGACGGCCACCAGGAGGCACTCCGGGAGACCGTCGCCGGAAGGCGCTTCGGGAGGCGCTTCGGAAGGCGCTTCGGAAGGCGCTTCGGAAGGCGCTTCGGAAGGCGTTCCGGGAGGCGTTCCGGAAGGCGTTCCGGGAGGCGTTCCCAGGGGTCAGCGCATCAGCGGGAGGAGCGCGGAGAGGTCCGCGCGCTCCCCGCTCGCGCTCACCTTCGCGGCGTCGAGCGCCTCCGGCCAGGTCGACCGGCCGGTGGCGAGGCGGAGCCAGGTCAGCGGGTCGGTCTCCACGACGTTCGGCGGGGTGCCCCGGGTGTGCCGCGGTCCGGCCAGGCACTGGACCACCGCGTACGGCGGGATCCGTACCTCGGTCGCCCCGCCGGGCGCCTTCGCGGCGAGCGTGTCGGCGAGCATCCGGGTGCCGGCGGCGAGGGCCTGACGGTCGTACGGGATCTCCAGGTCCGGCACGGCGGTGTTCAGGTCGTCGGTGTGGACGACGAGTTCGACGGTGCGGGTCACCAGGAAGTCGGTCAGGGTCATGGCACCGGCCGGCAGATCGAGCACCCTGCTCTCCGGGGCGGCGGCGAGCAGCCCGGTGACCTCGTCCTCGGTGCGGGCGTACAGCGCGTCGAGGTCGGGTTCGGCCTCGGCGAGCCGGCGGGTGCGGTCGGCGACGGACCCGCCGGACGCGGCCGTGGACGCCGGGTAGTCGAGCAGGGTCATCGCGGCTCTCGCGGGTTCCTCGCGCTGAAGGGCGCGGCTGACGGAGGTGACCGTCAGGGCGATGTGCGCGGCCAGTTGGCGGACGGTCCGGTCGCCCAGCCGGGTGGGGAGCGCGAGGTGCCCGTCGTCCAGCCCACGTACGGCCTCCCGTACGTGCCGGAACTGGGTCAGCACGGCGGTACGGGTCCGGGCGGGGTCGTAGGCGCGGGGGCGTTTTCTGGCCGGGGGCATGGGGCGAGCCTACGTGGGGGCGGGGTCCGCCCGACGGCCTACGGCGCCTCGCCGCGAAGGGCCCCGGGCGCCTCGCCCGGGAAGGTCTTCGGTGCCCCGCCCGCGAGGGCCTCCGATCCCTCGCCCGCCGGTGTCTCCGGTGCCTCCGGTGCCTCCGGTGCCTCGAACGTCTCCTTGTTGCGCGGGACGCCGAGCCCGCGCCAGGTGAACGGGACCCCGCGGTCCGCCACCGGGTCCGGGCCGTCCATGAGCTGGAAGTGGAGGTGCGGCTCGGTGGTGTTGCCGGAGTTGCCGCAGCGGGCGATGACCTGGCCGGTGCGGACCCGGTCGCCTTCGCGGACGGTGAGCGAGCCCTTCTGGAGGTGGCCGTACAGGGCGTACGTGCCGTCGCCGAGGTCGAGGACGACATGGTTGCCGAGGATGCGGCGGACCCCCATGAGTTCCCGGACCAGCGCCTCTACGATCATCAGATAGACCAGGGCGGGCAGGGAGCCGCGGCTGAGGTGGTCGCGCTGTCCGTCGCCGGTGCGGACCACGGTGGCGTCGGCGACCGCGAGGATCGGGGCGCCGAAGGCGGGGAAGTCGGCGTTGCGGCGGACGACCGGCCACAGCCACCGGAAGCCGGGACGGGCCCCGGGCGATCCTGCCCCGCCCTCCTGGTCCGCGGGCTCGGCGACGATGTCGATCGCGTACGTCTGGCCGTAGGCGTGGGTGCCGTGGCTCGGGGTGCGGTCGGCCGGGCTGTTGAGGGCGGACCAGCGGCCGGTGACGGGCGCGGCGATCTCTACGGGTCCGCGGTCGGCGGCGCGGGTGAAGCGGTGGACCAGGACGACGGCCAGGAACCCGACGATCGACGGTGAGATCACCACCACCCAGGTGCCCGGCACCCCCACCGTGAGGTCGAGGGCGATCAGTAGGACGACCGCAGGTATCGACAGCCGCAGGACGGTCACGGCCAGTTTTCGCGCGGACATCGGATTCCCCCTCGTGTTCACGCCCGGGCCGTCGTGAGGGCGACCAGCAGGGGGACGACCCTGCCGGGCGGCACCTCGTGACGGCCCCGGGCGCCGGTGTGCAGCCAACCGGCGGCGGTGAGCTGTCGCAGGTGGTGGTAGATCTGGCCGGTGGTGCCGGTGTCGTCCAGTTCGGCGAGGGCCGCCGCGGTGCGCCGGCCGCCGAGGATCTCGCGCAGCAGCCGCAGCCGGACGGGGTGGCCGAGGGCGGCGAAGGCGTCGGCCGCCTCCGTCCAGTCGGCTTCCAGCAGACCGGCGGTGAGCGCCCCGAACTGCCACTCGTAGTACTCGTTCGTCGGCAGCCGTACCGCTCCGGTGAACAGGACGCCCCCGTCCGCCGAGCCCAGTTCGGCGAGTTGGGACTTCAGGGCCTCCAGGGCCCACAGGTCGCCCTCGCCCGGGCGCGGGGCCTTCCGGTCGGCCGCTTCCAGGGCGGCGAGCCGGTGTTCGAGGTCGGCGACACGCCGCTCCAGGTCTTCCACGACCCCGAGATTACGGAAGTACGTAATTACGTGCAACCGACGAACGAAAGGGATGGGCGCCGGGGGTCAGCGGACGCGGAAGGTGTCCCCCTCCGGGAAGCGCGGGTCGGCGCAGTCCCGGCGCTCGGTGATCTCGGTGACGTAGGCCCGGAACAGCCGCTCCATCCGCGGGGCCATCAGGCGGTCGTAGCCGTAGGCGAGGGTCATGGTGTGGATCTGGGGGCGGCCCGCGCAGTCGGAGGAGGCCCACCAGACGGATTCGTCGGGGCTGCGGCCCGCCGTGCCGGGCCGGGCGGGCAGCGGGTCCTCGGTCCCGGAACGCGGCACCCGGACGTCCCGCGCGTCCTCGCCGAGGAAGGTGCGCAGGGCGACGTACCAGTCGCCGGGCCGTTCGGGGGCGCTGACGCCGTCGCCGCGGTCCGGCCGGCCGGAGTGGACGTCCCGGGCCCGGTCCTCGCTCAGCACGAGGGCGCAGGCTTCGTCCCACAGTCCGTCGTCCACCCGGCTCTCCAGCACCGTGTCCGGGAAGCCCTCCCGCCCGGCCAGGCCGGACTCCCGGTACCAGGCGCAGGTGCCCTCGGCCCGGCCCACCGGGATCGGGCCCTCCGCCAGGGCGGGCACCTCGGAGGGCGGATCGGGCAGCCGGTCGGCACAGCCGAGGCGCTCAGCGAGGTTGTTGGCGGTGAGGACGGCGGTCTCGGCGAGGACGGCGCGGTCGTTCGCGCTGGGCTGGCCGTACTCCCAGATCCCGCTGGCGTACAGCTCGGCCCGCGCCCACAGGGCCGTGACCGGCCTGCCGTCCAGCTCGCCTCCGGCGCAGGGCAGTTGCACCGTCACCCCGCGGTCGTCCACCGAGCCGGTGATGCCGCCGCCGAGCGGCTGGGCGGGGTAGGTGCGGGTGCCCGTCCGGTCGACGGGCGAGGAGACCGGGTCGTCGGGGAGCACGTACGCGTCCGTGGGGAACACCCCGACCCGGCCGGTGAAGAACCAGCGCCCGCCCGCCTTCTCGCTGAACAGCTCGCAGTCCTGGGCCTCTTCGGCAAGCGCGTCCAGCTCGATGGTCCCCTCCTCGCCCTGCCGGTGGACGATCTCGCCGCCCGCCCGGTCCAGCGCCAGGACCCGCCCGGCCGGGACGAGGTCCGCGCAGCCCGCGTCGATCTGCCGGCGGGCGTCCAGGGTCTGCCAGATCTCCCTGCCGCTCCAGCCGATCGCGGCCACGGCCGCCAGGCAGAGCAGGACGTTCACGGACTTGCGTATGCCGTCCGGGAGTTGCACGGCGGGTCCCCCTCAGGTCGTCGTCCACCGACCCGCCGAAGTTAGCAGCAACCCCACCGCAAACCGCACGCGAACGGGCCGTCGCCCCGGGAAGCCGAGGGTTCCCGGGGCGACGGCCCGTGACGGACGCGGGCGCGTTACGCCAGCAACGCCGGGATGGTCGCCTCGTGGGCCTCGCGCAGCTCGGCGAGGGACAGGGCGAACTCGCCCTGGACGTCCACCGCGTCACCGTCGACCACACCGATCCGGGCGACCGGGAGGCCGCGCGCACCGCACATGTCGTTGAAGCGGACCTCCTCGGAGCGCGGCACGGCCACGACCGCGCGGCCCGCCGACTCGGAGAACAGGAAGGTGAACGCGGACAGCCCGTCCGGTACGACCAGCCGCGCGCCCTTGCCGCCGAGCAGCGCGGACTCCACGACGGCCTGGATCAGACCCCCGTCGGACAGGTCGTGCGCGGAGTCGATCATCCCGTCGCGGGAGGCGGCGATGAGGATCTCGGCGAGCAGCCGCTCCCGCTCCAGGTCGACCTCCGGCGGCAGCCCGCCGAGGTGGTCGTGGATCACCTGCGACCAGGCCGAGCCGCCGAACTCCTCGCGGGTGTCGCCGAGGAGGTAGAGCAGCTGGCCCTCCTCCTGGAAGGCGACCGGGGTGCGCCGGGCCACGTCGTCGATGACGCCGAGGACCGCGACGACCGGCGTCGGGTGGATCGCCGCCTCGCCCGTCTGGTTGTACAGGGAGACATTGCCGCCGGTCACCGGGGTGCCGAGCTGCTGGCAGGCGTCCGCGAGACCGCGTACGGCCTCGGCGAACTGCCACATCACCGCGGGGTCCTCGGGCGAGCCGAAGTTCAGGCAGTCGGAGACGGCGAGCGGCCGGGCGCCGGTCGTCGCCACATTGCGGTACGCCTCGGCCAGCGCGAGCTGGGCGCCCTGGTAGGGGTCGAGCTTGGCGTAGCGGCCGTTGCCGTCGGTGGCGAGGGCGACGCCCAGGCCGGTCTCCTCGTCGATCCGGATCATGCCGGAGTCCTCGGGCTGGGCGAGGACCGTGTTGCCCTGCACGAAGCGGTCGTACTGGGAGGTGATCCACGCCTTGGACGCCTGGTTGGGCGAGGCGACGAGCCGGAGCACCTGCTCCTTCAGCTCGGCGGCGGTCGCCGGCCGGGGCAGCTTGCCGGCGTCGTCCGCCTGGAGGGCGTCCTGCCAGGACGGGCGGGCGTAGGGGCGCTCGTAGACCGGGCCGTCGTGGGCGACCGTGCGCGGGTCGACGTCCACGATCTTGCCGCCGTGCCAGTAGATCTCCAGCCGGTCGCCGTCGGTCACCTCACCGATGACGGTGGCGATGACGTCCCACTTCTCGCAGATCTCCAGGAAGCGGTCGACCTTGCCGGGCTCGACCACCGCGCACATGCGTTCCTGCGACTCGCTCATGAGGATCTCCTCGGGCGAGAGCGTGGAGTCGCGCAGCGGTACGTCGTCCAGGGTGACGCGCATCCCGCCGGAGCCGTTGGAGGCCAGCTCGGAGGTGGCGCAGGACAGCCCGGCGGCGCCGAGGTCCTGGATGCCGACGACGAGCTTCTCGGCGAACGCCTCCAGGGTGCACTCGATGAGCAGCTTCTCCTGGAAGGGGTCGCCGACCTGTACCGCCGGGCGCTTGGACGGCTTGGCGTCGTCGAAGGTCTCCGAGGCGAGGATGGAGGCGCCGCCGATGCCGTCGCCGCCGGTGCGGGCGCCGTACAGGATAACCTTGTTGCCCGCGCCGGACGCCTTCGCCAGGTGGATGTCCTCGTGCCGCATGACACCGATGCATCCGGCGTTGACCAGCGGGTTGCCCTGGTAGCAGGAGTCGAAGACGACCTCGCCGCCGATGTTGGGCAGGCCCAGGCAGTTGCCGTAGCCGCCGATGCCGGCGACGACACCGGGCAGGACGCGCTTGGTGTCGGGGTGGTCGGCGGCGCCGAAGCGCAGCGGGTCCACGACGGCGACCGGGCGGGCGCCCATCGCGATGATGTCGCGGACGATGCCGCCGACGCCGGTGGCCGCGCCCTGGTAGGGCTCCACGTACGAGGGGTGGTTGTGCGACTCGACCTTGAAGGTGACGGCGTAGCCCTGGCCGACGTCCACGACGCCGGCGTTCTCGCCGATGCCGACGAGCAGGGCGTCGGACTGCGGGGCCTTCTCGCCGAACTGGCGGAGGTGGACCTTGCTGCTCTTGTACGAGCAGTGCTCGGACCACATGACGGAGTACATGGCGAGTTCGGCGCCGGTCGGGCGGCGGCCGAGGATCTCCACGACCCGCTCGTACTCGTCCTTCTTCAGGCCGAGTTCGGCCCAGGGCAGCTCGACGTCGGGGGTGGCGGCAGCGTGCTCGACCGTGTCCAGGGGGGTCCGGCTCATGAGGTGACCAGGTTCTTGAGGATCGACGTGAAGAACGGGAGGCCGTCGGTGCGGCCGGTGCCGATGAGCGGCTCGACGGCGTGTTCCGGGTGCGGCATGAGTCCTACGACGTTCCCGGCCTCGTTGGTGATGCCGGCGATGTCGCGGAGCGAGCCGTTCGGGTTGTGGTCGACGTACCGGAAGACGACCCGGCCCTCCGCCTCCAGCAGGTCGAGGGTGCGCGGGTCGGCGACGTACCGCCCGTCCATGTTCTTCAGCGGGATGTGGATCTCCTGGCCGGTGGTGTAGTCGCCGGTCCAGGCGGTGGCGGTGGACTCGACCCGGAGCTTCTGGTCGCGGCAGACGAAGTGCAGATGGTCGTTGCCGAGCATCGCGCCGGGGAGCAGATGGGCCTCGGTGAGGACCTGGAAGCCGTTGCAGATGCCGAGCACCGGGAGTCCGGCCCGCGCCTGCTCGATGACGGTCTCCATCACCGGCGAGAAGCGGGAGATGGCACCGGCGCGCAGATAGTCGCCGTAGGAGAAACCGCCGGGCAGCACCACGGCGTCGACCTGCTTGAGGTCCTTGTCCTTGTGCCACAGGGCGACCGGCTCGCCGCCCGCGTGGCGGATCGCGCGCCGGGTGTCCTGGTCGTCCAGACTGCCCGGGAAAGTGACGACGCCGATACGAGCGGTCACTTCGCGGCCTCCGCGACTTCCGCCGCCTCTTCGACCTTCACCGTGAAGTCCTCGATCACCGTGTTGGCGAGGAAGGATTCCGCAAGATCGTGGATACGGGCGAGCGCGGCCTCGTCGACCGGGCCGTCAACTTCCAGTTCGAATCGCTTTCCCTGACGTACGTCGGAGATCCCGTCGAAACCCAGGCGCGGCAGCGCACGCTGGACCGCCTGGCCCTGGGGGTCGAGGATCTCCGGCTTGAGCATGACGTCGACTACGACGCGTGCCACGGGCACTCCCGGTGGTGTGGTGCTGAGCAGGTTCCTACAGTCGGCTTCAGGGTACCCGTACGAAAATTCTACGCGCGTTGACTTGTAGGAAGCTACAGGCATCGACGGGGAACAGGTGCACGATCCGGCGCGGAGCGGCCTGTTCGGCAAAAGTTTGGGGAGAGATCCCGGATCGACACCCGAAACCTATTGCGCTCGGACACGCGGAAGGATTTAGTCGAGCTTCGTAAATTGTTGTCGGGCACTGTACAAATGAAAAGCCAAAGTGCCGCACGAAGGGACCGATATTCGTGGCGCAGAAGGTCGTGGTCACGCTCTTTGACGACATCGACGGCTCGGAAGCGGCGGAAACCATCGCCTTCGGACTCGACGGCAAGTCGTACGAGATCGACCTGAACGAAACCAATGCCAAGAAACTGCGTAAGGCGCTCGCGCCCTACGTGGAGGCGGGCCGCAAGCGGTCGAAGTCCGGCCGCACCTACCGGCAGACCGAGGTCGCCCCCGACCCGGCCGCCGTCCGCGCCTGGGCCCAGGCGAACAAGCTCGACGTGCCGGCCCGCGGCCGGATCCCCAAGAAGGTCTACGAAGCCTTCGCCGCAGCGCGCTGACCGGCCCGGGGCCCGTGGGCGCCCCCCGCGTCCCGGCCGGTACGACAGGTCCCAGGGTCCGTCAGCGGGCCCTGCGGACAACCGACTTGCGCTACCCCCCCGCAGATCAGCTAATGTCTGGAGCACGCCACCGGGCGAGGCCGAAAAGCCCAGCCCCAAGGTCGCGCGGGTGTAGTTCAGTAGTAGAACATCCCCCTTCCAGGGGGAAGGCGCAGTGTGCAATTCCTGTCACCCGCTCTGCATCGCCGTCCTGACCACCAAGTGGATCAGGTAGGCTGGTGCTCGCGCCGATCGGTGAGAGCCGGTCGGAGGCCACGCGGACGTAGCTCAGTTGGTAGAGCGCAACCTTGCCAAGGTTGAGGTCGCGAGTTCGAACCTCGTCGTCCGCTCCACACCAAGCCCCCGGTTCTCGCCGGGGGCTTTTTGGTGTGCCGGTGAGGGTCTGTGGGTGTTCCGGGGGTTCGGGGTCCGGAGGTGTTCCGGGCGTCCGGGGTCCATGGGTGTCCGTGGGTGTCTGTGGGTGTCCGTGTGGGGCGGCGGGCATGGGTGTATCTGACATTTGTCATGTCTGCTGATGACAGCGCGCACTGCCGGGAGGCCCCGGCCGCCGGGACGCTTGAGCCATGGAAACGAACGAGCACGTGATCGACGTCACCGGGCTGCGCCGGGTGTACGGAGGCGGGTTCGAGGCCGTACGGGGGATCACGTTCTCTGTCGGTCGCGGCGAGGTCTTCGCGCTGCTGGGCACCAACGGCGCCGGCAAGACCTCCACCGTCGAACTGCTGGAGGGACTCGCGGAGCCGAGCGGCGGACAGGTCCGCGTCCTCGGCCACGACCCCTACCGCGAGCGGTCCGCCGTACGCCCCCGCACCGGCGTGATGCTCCAGGAGGGCGGGTTCCCCTCCGAACTGACCGTCGCCGAGACCGTCCGGATGTGGGCGGGCTGCGTCAGCGGGGCGCGGCCCCGGCGCGAGGCGCTCGGGCTGGTCGGACTGGCCGACAAGAGCGACGTACGGGTCAAGCAGCTCTCCGGCGGCGAGCGGCGGCGACTGGACCTCGCGCTCGCGCTGCTCGGCCGGCCCGAGGTGCTCTACCTGGACGAGCCGACCACCGGACTGGACGCCGAAGGGCGCCGGGACACCTGGGAGTTGGTCTCCTCGCTGCGCGACACCGGCACCACCGTGCTGCTGACCACCCACTACCTGGAGGAGGCCGAGTCCCTCGCCGACCGGCTGGCGATCATGCACAAGGGGCAGATCGCCGTCACCGGCACCCCGGCCGAGGTGACCGCCTCCCAGCCCTCCCGGATCTCCTTCGAACTGCCCGCCGGATACTTCCTCGGCGATCTGCCGCCCCTCGCCGAACTCGGCGTCATCGGGCACGAACTGCACGGCGACATCGTCCGGCTGCGCACCCGGGAACTCCAGCGGACCGCCACCGAGGTCCTGGTCTGGGCCGCGCGCGCCGGGGTCGAACTGGGCCGCCTCGACGTACGGGCCGCCTCGCTGGAAGAGGCGTTCCTGGGGATCGCCGGACAGGCGTCGGCGGCGGACGGCACCGCCGTGAAGGCGGGGGCGACCCGATGAACCCGGCGAGGACGACACCCACACCACCCACGACCGACGCGACACGTGCGAAGGATCCGATGAACACCGCGAAGACGGCCGAGCGCGGCGGCGCCACCACCATGGCAGGACGCCTCGGCGCGCTGGCCCGGGCCGAGCTGACCCTGCTGGGACGCAGCCGGGCCACCCTCGTGACCGCCCTCTTCGTGCCGCTGGTGGTACCGATCAGTCTGCGCTCCGCGGCCGGCGAGATGGACCTGGAGAAGCACGGCCTGGACCTCGGCACCATGCTGCTGCCCGCGGCCATCGCCCTGGCCCTGCTGTTCGCCGTGTACGCCGCCCTCACCGGCGTGTTCGTCGTACGGCGCGAGGAACTGGTCCTCAAGCGACTGCGCACCGGTGAGCTGCGCGACCCCGAGATCCTGGTCGGGGCCGCCCTGCCGTCCGCGACGATCGGCCTCGGACAGTCCGTGCTGCTGGCGGTCGGCTGCACCCTGCTGCTGGACATGGACGCCCCGAAGGCGCTGCCGCTCGCCGTCCTCGGGGTGCTGCTGGGCGTGGTGATGTGCGCGGCGCTGGGCGCGGTCACCGCCGCGTTCACCCGGACCGCCGAGAGCGCCCAGGTCACCAGCCTGCCGCTGCTGTTCCTCTCCATGCTGGCCTCCGGGGTCGCCGTGCCGCTGGAGGTGCTGCCCGACCGGGTGGCCGCGGTCTGTGAGCTGCTGCCGCTGACGCCGGTGGTGACCCTGGTCCGCGGCGGCTGGACCGGCTCCCTCTCGGGCGGCGAGGCACTGGGCGCCACGGTGATCGCGCTGGCCTGGACCGGTCTGGCGGTGTTTGCTGTACGACGGTGGTTCCGCTGGGATCCGCGACACTGAGGCAGCCCGAGCCCGTGGGCCGCCTCGGACCAGGGAGGCGGCGGGAACCCGCTGCCGGCCGCACGGCACACGACACACGGCACACGGCACACGGCACACGGCACACGGCACACGGCACACGGCACACGGCAGGAACACGGCGAGGGGCACGAGGACATGCGCAGGCCCGGAGGCTGGTGGCGGAGCAAGAGCACCCCGGCGAAGGTGGAGACGTACACACGGGGGTCGTTCCATCTCTTCGCGGTGCTGGAGATCTCGATGTTCGGGGTGCCGCTGCTGCTCCAGCCGGGGGTGCCGGGCCGCTGGTGGCTGTTCCTCGCGATCCTCGGGCACACCCTGCTGGTCGCGTTGGCCTCGGCGCGCGGGCTGGACCGGGTGCGCGGCAGACGCGAGCAGCCGGTCGGGCTGATGCTGATCCTCGGGGCGTTCACCTTGGCGCTCGCCGGTGTCTGTCTGGCCCTGGCCGACGAGTCCGGGTCGGACCACGTCCGCTCCGTGCTCGGCGCGGTGGTCGGCGGCGTACTGATCTTCAGCGTCGGCTCGATCACGATCGCCCTGAACCACCGGCGCCACACCGCCTACCTGCTGGCCGGGTACGCCGTGGCCGTCATGGTCGCGTCCCTGGTGCTCGGCGCGTCGGCCGCGACCGTACTGCTCACCACGGCCGTGACCCTGCTCGGCGGCGCGTTCTTCGCCGTCGCGTCCTACTTCTCCGTCTGGCTGCTGAACATCGTCTACGAGCTGGACGCCGCCCGCGAGACCCGGACCCGGCTCGCCGTCGCCGAGGAGCGGCTGCGCTTCGGGCGTGATCTGCACGACGTCCTCGGGCGCAATCTCGCGGTGATCGCCCTCAAGAGCGAACTGGCCGTGCAGCTCGCCCGGCGGCAGCGGCCGGAGGCCCTCGACCAGATGACCGAGGTGCAGAGCATCGCGCGCGAGTCGCAGCGTGAGGTCCGCGATGTCGTACGGGGGTACCGGGAGGCCGAGCTGGGCGTCGAGCTGTCCGGTGCGCGGGGGGTGCTGGCCGCGGCCGGGATCGCCTGCGAGGTCGAGGGCGAGGCCCTGGCGGGCGGGCTGCCGGCCGAGGTCCAGTCGGCCCTCGGCTGGGTCGTCCGCGAGGCCACCACGAACGTCCTGCGCCACGGCGACGCCGAGCGCTGCTCGGTACGGCTGCGGGTGCGGGAGGGATGGGTGGAGCTGACGGTGGAGAACGACGGGGCGCGGACGCGGGACGGTGCAGTGGGCTCGGTGGGCTCGGCGGGCTCGGCGGGGTCCGGGGCGGGTGCGGGGGCGGGGGCAGGGACGGCGGTGGCCTCGGGTGACGCGGAGGGCTCCGGCCCGGGGGCCGGCAGCGGCAGCGGCAGCGGCAGCGGCAGCGGCAGCGGCAGCGGCAGCGGGATGGTCGCGGGGCTCGGCAAGGGATGGGCGCTCGGGGTGGTCGCGGGGGTGGCCGCCGGGGTGGGGATGGTCCGAGGAGTCGCCAGGAACGGTGAGTCCCGGGCGGGCGAAGGGGCGGGGCAGAACGTGAACAGTGACGGTGACGGCCTGAAGGCCGAGGCCGAGATCCGGGGCGAGGGCGAGGCCGGGGTCGGGGTCGGAGGGGGGACCGGGCTCACCGGGTTGCGGGAGCGGCTGGCTGCCGTACGGGGGATCCTCGTGGCGGGGCCCGTGGGCCAGGGGCGGTTCCGGCTGGTGGCCGAGGTGCCGTTGGAGACCGCTGCCCTCGTCGGCGACGGCGAGGTGGCCCGGTGACCCTGCGGGTGCTGCTGGCCGACGACGAACATCTGATCCGCGGGGCGCTGGCCGCGCTGCTGGCGCTGGAGGACGACCTGGCGATCGTCGCCGAGGCGGCGACCGGGCCGGAGGCCCTGGCGATGGCGCGGGCGCACCGGCCCGACGTGGCCGTGCTCGATCTCCAGATGCCGGGCGCGGACGGTGTGAAGGTCGCCACATCACTGCGGGACGAGCTGCCCGGCTGCCAGGTGCTGATCGTGACGAGCCACGGCCGGCCCGGGCACCTCAAGCGGGCGCTCGCGGCGGGGGTGCGCGGGTTCGTGCCGAAGACGGTGAGCGCCCAGCGGCTCGCCGAGATCATCCGGACCGTGCACGCCGGAAACCGCTACGTCGACCCCGAGTTGGCCGCCGACGCGATCTCGGCCGGGGACTCACCGCTGACCGCGCGCGAGGCGGAGGTGCTGGAGCTGGCCGCCGACGGGGCGCCGGTCGCCGAGATCGCCGAGCGGGCCGCCCTGTCCCAGGGGACCGTACGGAACTACCTCTCGTCCGCCGTCTCCAAGCTCGGGGCGGAGAACCGGCACACGGCGGTGCGGCTCGCGCGCGAACGGGGTTGGGTATAGTTGCACTCGCGTCACGGCGTTCGTACGTCGGTACGCGGTGCGGACGTAGCTCAGTTGGTAGAGCGCAACCTTGCCAAGGTTGAGGTCGCGAGTTCGAACCTCGTCGTCCGCTCTCCGAAGGGAATTCGAGAGAGTCCGAGAAAGCCCCCGATCACGGTCGGGGGCTTTGTCGTGTCAGGACCAGCTCAGGCCGGTCAGTCGCTCGTACGCCTCCACGTACTTGGCGCGGGTCGCGTCCACGACCCGCTGCGGCAGCGGCGGCGGGGGCAGTTCGGCGCGGCGGTCCCAGCCGGACTCCGGGGAGGTCAGCCAGTCCCGCACGAACTGCTTGTCGTACGACGGCTGCGCGCGGCCCGGCTGCCAGGACTCGGCCGGCCAGAAGCGGGAGGAGTCCGGGGTGAGCACCTCGTCCGCGACGACCAGGGTCCGGCCGTCGTAGCCGAACTCGAACTTGGTGTCGGCGAGGACGATCCCGCGGTCGCGGGCGATGTCCCGGGCGCGGGAGTAGATCGCGAGGGTCGCCTGGCGCAGCTCGGCGGCGGTCTCCGCGCCGACCTGGCGGGCGACCTCCTCGTACGACACGTTCTCGTCGTGCTCGCCGACCGCCGCCTTGGTGGCCGGGGTGAAGATCGGGGCGGGCAGCTCACTGCCGTCGACCAGGCCCTCGGGCAGCGCCAGACCGCAGACCGTACGGGTCTCCCGGTACTCGGCGAGGCCCGAGCCGGTGAGGTAGCCGCGGGCCACGCACTCGACCGGGACCATCCGCAGGGAGGTGCAGACGAGGGTGCGGCCCGCCCAGTCGGCGGGGGCGCCGGGCGGCGGCTCGGTGCTCAGGACATGGTGCGGGACGAGGTCGGCGAGCTGCTCGAACCACCACAGGGAGAGCCGGGTGAGGACCCGGCCCTTGTCGGGGATCTCGGTGGGCAGCACCCAGTCGTAGGCGGAGATGCGGTCGCTGGCGACCATCACCAGCTCGCCCGCCGCGTTCTGGTACAGCTCGCGCACCTTGCCGGTGTGCAGATGCACCAGGCCCGGTACCTGGCGCGGCTCGGGCTTTTCCACGAATCCGGACACGCTTCTCTCCGTCCTTCTGTCCAACGGGGTCGATTCTCCCGTACGGGGAGGACGGCGTCGTCAGGAGGGGCACCTCAGTCGCGCTTGCAGATGCGGTCCAGGAGGTTGGCGGTGGCGCGCTGCACCCGGGGGTCGACATGGCCGGGGCGGTCCAGCGCCGGGGACCAGGCGAAGGTGCCGGCGGCGAAGACGAGGGCGCCGGACGGGGCGCGGTAGAGGGAGGTCTCCTGGTGGCGGACGACGCCCTCGCTGTCCGGATAGGGGGAGTGCGCGAGCAGTACCCGCTCCTCGTGCTCGGGGAGCGGGGTGCGCGGGAAGTAGCGGTCGGCCTCGCCCGCGACCAGGTCGCCGAGCGGATCGGCCTCGTGGGCGCCGGTCGCCTCCCACAGCCAGTGGCGGGCGTTGCGGACGATCAGCGGATACGGCTCGGGCACCCGGCCCGCGTACTGGATGCCGATGACCTGCTGTTCCGCCCGGTCGATCTCCCGCCAGAGCGCGGGCCGGCCGGGGCCTCTGCGCTTGCGGCAGGTCAGCAGCCGGTCGGCGGCGCCGGACGGCGACGGGCCCAGCTCGACCTGCCAGTACATGGTGTTGGCGGAGAGGAAGACGAGGGAGGTGCCGCTGTCCCGGGCGAGTTCGACGCCCCGGCGCATGCTCGGCGACCAGTACTCGTCGTGGCCGGGGAAGATCAGGCCCCGGTAGCGGGTGGGGTCGATCCGGCCAGCGTGCAGATCGCGGGAGTCGGCGTAGGCGAGGTCGTAGCCGTAGCGCTCGGCCCAGCGGATGAAATCGTAGGCGTGGCCGACGTGCAGGGGCAGGCCCGCGCCCGCGTACGGGCGGTCGAAGGAGACGGTGGTGGCGGCGTCGGCCTCGCCGAGCAGCCGGCCGTCCTCGTCCCAGGCGTGGTAGAGGCTGGCGCCGGTCCGGCCGTCCTCCGGGTAGAGGTTGTACGCCTGCCAGGTGATGTCCGGGAGCACCAGGAGCAGATCCGCCGGGTGGCTGTCGCGGACGGTGAAGGGGATGTGCGAGCGGTAGCCGTCGGCGGTGGTGAGGACGGCGACGTAGGCCCCGATGGTCCAGTACGAGGGGATCTGGAGCCGCCAGGACAGCCACCAGTGGTGGCAGGAGACGGTGCGGTCGGCGGTGAGCGGCGGGGGCTGCACGATGCCCGGGAGCCGGGGGCTGGTGGTGATCTTCGCGGCGCCCTCACCGGCGTAGTGGCCGATGCGGTAGATGTCGACGGCGAACTCCTGCGGCGGGTCCACCGTGATGTGGAAGTCCACCGCCTCGCCGGGGGCGGCCGGGCCGTTGGAGATGAACCCCTTGATCTGGCGGTGCACGTCGTCGGCCGAGCGGGGGCCCACGGTGGGGTCGGGCGCGGGGTGTTCCTGCCAGTGCGCCGCCCTGGTGTCGGTGGGCCGGGGGGTGTCCAGATACCAGGGGACGACCTGGCCGGTGTCGCTGAAATACGTCTCGCTGCCGCGCAGCCAGGGGACCGGGCCCAGGCCGAAGGGGTCCGTCACCGCGTGGGCCAGTGCTCCCGACTGCCAGCGGCGGATGTGTTCCGGCGCCATGCTGCTCCCCTCCCCGGCCCCCGTGTACGGATGACGTACGCACGTGCCCGGCCTTGCCCGGCCTTGCCAGCGCGCGACCGGTCCCAGCACATCACATTGCGCACCCGGGTCGTCACTGTTCGTCTTCGATTGATTCAAAGTGGATGGAGGAGTTCCACTTAGGCCGCACGGGTCGGAAGGGTCGGGTGGGGCGGATGGGTCGGACAGGTCGCGCGGGTCGCGCGGGTCGCGCGGAGGCGTTCGGGTCGCGCGGGACCTCAGACGAGCCGTACGGGCTTCTCCGGGCGTATGCCCACCTTGGTGAGCCAGTTCCGCAGGGGGACGGGGTCGCCCTGCTCCAGGAGGCTGAGGACCTTCGGGGCGAGATCCGCGGTCCGCTCGCCCCCGACCATCAGGGACGGGCCGTCGAGCCAGTCGAGGCCGGGTTTGGCGCCCGCGGTGTCCATCGCGGCACAGCAGACCATCGCGGTGACGTGGTCGGTGAGCAGGTCGCGCGGGCTGCGGGGTGGCTGGAGCGGGAAGAGGGGGAGGGGGGTGTCGTGCCAGAGGTCGGGGCCGGGGGCGGGGGCGGCGCTTCCTGTTCCGGTGACAGTGGCTGCGGCTGCGGACGTGGCTGTGGCCGTCGTGGTGGCGGTGGTGGCGGTGGCGGCGGCTTCCTCGCGGGCGAGTTCTCTGCTGAGCCGTTCGGCGAGGGCGGTGCTGCGGGGGGTGGTGGACAGGTCCTCGGGCGCGATGCGGGGGTCCGGGGAGTGCGGGGGGTGCGGGTCGGCTTCCTCCAGGGACAGGTCCGTGAGATGGGTGAGGACGCGGTCCAGGGTGGGGGCGTCGGCGTGCGGGCCGGACGTGCGGCGGACGCCGAGGGCGTCCAGGACACGGTGGAGACGGGCGGCGTCGGTGCGCCAGGTGCGGTCCACGACCTCGTCCGGGTACTCCTGCCACTGCACCGGCGACCAGTCCGGACCCGCCTCGGCGGGACCGCCGTGGAAGAGCCGGGCGGCGAGCAGTGAGGTGGCCTCGTCCACCGCGCCCGGCTCTTCGAGCAGATCGCAGGCGGGGCGTTCGCCGAGGCGGGTGGCGAAGCCCTCGGCCAGCCGGTCGCGGCGGGAGAGTTCGGTGAGGGCGGCGACGACGCCCGCGTCCAGTCGGGAGGGCCAGCGGCCCATCCGCCAGGCGGGCAGCGCGACCCGGGTGAGCAGCCGGTCCCAGCCCGCGTAGGCGAGCCCGACCTGTTCCTGGGCGACGATCCGCAGTCCGTAGTCCACAGCCTGTGCGCGCTCGGCCGCCGCCGCGGCGACCCCGCGCTCCATCTCGGCCGCGTGCACCCGGCAGCCGCGCAGCATCAGCCGGACCACCCAGCCGACCCCGGCGAGGACCGTGCCGGAGACGGGATCGCGGCCGGGCTGCGCGGTGACGGCCGCGGCGGCGTCCAGACCGCGGACGAAGCGCCGGGCGGCGGCTATGTCGGGGTGCGCCGACGGTCCCGTACCGGCGACGACGGGGGCGAGGACGGCCCGCAGCTCACCGACGCGCATCCACCACAGGAACGGGGAGCCGATGACGAGGACCGGGGCGGCCGTGCTGCGGCGGTGCGGGCGGCCGACGCCCGCTATCTCGTCGGTGTGGTCGGCCGGGGGCGGGCCGCTCTGCGCCGGATGGGTGCGGTCCTCCAGCCAGCTGTCGCAGTCGGGGGTGAGCGCTATGGCCGAGGGGGACGGGACGTCGAGCCGGTCGGCGAGGTCGCGCACCAGCCGGTAGAGGTCCGGGGCCGACGCCTCGGGGATCGGGACCGTCGGGGTGACGGCCGGCCGTGCCCGGGCCACCACCAGCGCGATGCCCCCGGCCGCCGCGAGCACCAGCAGCGCCAGTGCGGACACCACCCAGCGGGCGATGTCGAAGCCCTCCCCGAGCAGTTGTCCGGTGGAGCCGCCGGCGAGCAGGATCACCGCCGCGGCGGCCGGCAGCAGTGCCACCGCCAGCGCGCGGCTGCGCACCCGCAGCACGGCCAGCGCCCGCGCACGCGCGCTCTGCGCCCCTGTCTCCACTCCGATCCCGGTCATGTCCGGACTTCACCCCCTCCCTGCCGACCTGACGCTTTCCTGGCGTTGCCCACTCCCCCACTGTGGCACCCGGCACTGACATCGCAATGCCGGTGGGCCAAGTGCCGGAACGCTTGCGCCGCACCCTAGTTGGGGGTCGGGTCCCCGTCAGCCGGATGGCCGCCCGGTCACTCGATGGAATGGCTTTGGGGAGAGGTGGATGACAGAGGGCAAGGATCAGGCCCCGAATCCTGAGACGGACGCGGGGCCTGAAGAGTTCATTCCGGACAGTTTTCCTCAGCTTTCGGCGGCTGCTTTCGCCGCGATGTCCGTACGGTGCTGGGAGCCGTCCAGGGTGATCCGGGTGATCGCCCGGTAGGCGCGCTCACGGGCCTGGTCGAGGTCGCCGCCGGTCGCGGTGACCGACAGGACCCGGCCGCCCGCGCTGACGATCGCGTCCCCGTCGCGCCGGGTGCCCGCGTGCAGGACGTAGGCGTGCGGGGCGTCCTCGGCGGCGATCTCGGCGAGGCCGGTGATGGGGTCGCCGGTGCGGGGGGTGCCGGGGTAGTTGTGGGAGGCGACGACGACCGTCACGGCGGCGTCCTCGCTCCAGCGCAGCGGCGCCAGATCGGCGAGGGTGCCGTCGGCGGCGGCGAGCAGCACACCGGCCAGCGGGGTCTTCAGCCGGGCCAGCACGACCTGGGTCTCCGGGTCGCCGAAGCGGGCGTTGAACTCGATCACCCGCACTCCGCGCGAGGTGATGGCGAGCCCGGCGTAGAGCAGCCCGGAGAAGGGGGTGCCGCGGCGGCGCATCTCGTCCACCGTCGGCTGGAGCACGGTCTCCAGGACCTCGCCGACCAGCTTCGGGTCCGCCCACGGCAGCGGGGAGTACGCGCCCATGCCGCCGGTGTTCGGGCCCTCGTCGCCGTCGAGGGCGCGCTTGAAGTCCTGGGCGGGCTGGAGCGGGACGACCGTCTCGCCGTCGGTCACGGCGAAGAGGGAGACCTCGGGGCCGTCGAGGTACTCCTCGATGACCACCCGCTCGCACGCGTCGGCGTGCGCCCGGGCCGCGTCCAGGTCGGCGGTGACGACGACGCCCTTGCCCGCCGCGAGTCCGTCGTCCTTGACGACGTAGGGCGGGCCGAAGGCGTCGAGGGCCTCCTCGACCTCTTCGGGGGCGGTGCAGACGTAGGACCGCGCGGTCGGGACCCCGGCCGCCGCCATCACGTCCTTCGCGAACGCCTTGGAACCCTCCAGCCGGGCGGCCTCCCCGGAGGGGCCGAAGACCGGGACGCCCGCCTCGCGCACGGCGTCGGCGACCCCCGCGACCAGCGGGGCCTCCGGTCCTACGACCACCAGACCGACGCCGAGCCGCAGGGCCAGCGCGGACACGGCCGAGCCGTCCAGCGCGTCGACCGGGTGCAGCTCGGCGACCTCGGCGATTCCGGCGTTGCCGGGCGCGCAGTGCAACGCGGTGACGGCGGGATCGAGGGACAGGGAACGGCACAGGGCGTGTTCGCGGGCACCGCTGCCGATGACGAGGACCTTCACGGGGTCAGCCTAACGGCAGCGGCCGGTGACCCTTTGTGGGGGTTGCCGAGGGGATGGGGGTGGGGGGTTGTGGTTTCCTCCGAACCCCCGCCCCCCCCGGAGGCGGAGGGGCGGCTCGCTACTCGTTGGTGAACTCGTCCAGCACCGTGGCGCCCAGTTCCCGCACGATCAGGTCCTGACCGGACAGCGCCGACTCGTCCAGGTCCGGGTCGTCGTCCTCCGGCATGTCGTCCTCGGGGGCGACGGGGTCCGGGGTGCGGACGGGTGCCGCGGGGGCCGGGGGCGTGGGCCGGGAGGCGGAGGGCGGGGACGCCGGGGACGAGGCCGACGCCTGGGGTGCGGGCTGATGCTGGGCGCCGGAGGGGGCGGGGGGTGTGGAGTGGGCGGAGGGCGCGCCCTGGCCACCGCCGTACGACCCGCCAGCGCCGTACGACCCGCCGCCGCCGTACGACCCGCCGCTGCCCGTGCCGCCGTAGCCACCGCTCTGACCGCCGCCACCGGCGCCGTAGCCACTACCGCCGGGAGCGCCCGCGCCGCCGGAGCCGAACGGGCCGGAGGGGCCCGGGGCGCCGCCGCCGGACGGGGACGGGGCGGAGCCGCCGGAGGGATCCACGACCGCGTCGATCTTCCAGTGCACGTTGAACTGCTCGGCCAGCGCCTGGCGCAGCACGTCCTCGCTGCCGCTGCTGGAGAAGTTGTCCCGGGCGCCGGCGCTGGAGAACCCGAGCTGGAGGGTGGTGCCGTCGAAGCCGACCACCTGGGCGTTCTGACTGAGCAGGATCCAGGTGAAGCGGCGGCGGTTCTTGACCGTCTCCAGGATGTTCGGCCAGAGGGCGCGGGGGTCCATGCCACCGGCGGGGGGCGGGGCCACGGGGCCGGGGGCCGGGGCGGGGGCGGGAGCCGCAGGGGTCGGTGGGGCGGCGGTGGGCGCGGGCCGGCCGCCGCCTCCGCTGGGGGCGGCGGTGGGCCAGCCGCCGGGACGGCGCCCGGCACCTCCGCCACCCGTACCGGTCTGGGTGGCGGTGGGCCAGCTGCCGGGGGGCGCGCTCTCGGGGGCGGGGGGTGCTTCCGGCGTGCCCGCGCCGCTGCCGGGACCGGCGCTCTGACCGGCGCTCTGACCGGCGCTCTGACCGGCGCTCTGACCGGCGTTCGGATCGCCGGCCGGACCTGCGGCGGGACCGTCGTACCCGCCCGTCGGGCCGGTGTCGGGGCCTCCAGGGGGCCGTACCGCCGCACGGGCGGCGGCGGGGCCTGTCCCGGGCGGAACCGGGCCGCCACCGGCCGGACCGGAGGCGCCACCGGCAGGACCGGGAGCGCCACCGGTCGGAGCGGGAGCGCCGCCGGTCTCGGCCACGGGAGGCATCGGGGAGGCCGGATAGCCGTGGGAGTCGGGACCGGGGACGTACCCCATGGCCGGGGCTCCGGTGGGTGGGGCGAAGCTGATGCCGCGCTCCAGCTTGTCGAGGCGGGCCATGACGGAGCGCTCGTCGCCGTAGGCGGCGGGGAGCATCACACGGGCGCAGATGAGTTCGAGCTGGAGGCGGGGGGAGGTGGCGCCGCGCATCTCGGTGAGGCCCTCGTTGACGAGGTCGGCGGCGCGGCTCAGCTCGGCGGCGCCGAAGACACCGGCCTGGGCCTGCATCCGCTCGATGACATCGGCGGGGGCGTCGATGAGCCCCTTCTCGGCGGCGTCCGGGACCGCGGCGAGGATCACCAGGTCACGCAGGCGCTCCAGCAGGTCGGCGACGAACCGGCGGGGGTCGTTGCCGCCCTCGATGATCCGGTCCACGACCTCGAAGGCGGCGGCCCCGTCGCCGGTGGCGAACGCCTCCACCACGGAGTCCAGGAGGGAGCCCTCGGTGTACCCGAGGAGGGAGGTGGCCATGGCGTACGTCACACCCTCGGCGCGGGCGCCGGCGAGGAGCTGGTCCATGACGGACATGGAGTCCCGCACGGACCCGGCGCCCGCGCGCACCACGAGCGGCAGCACACCGTCCTCGATGGGGATGTTCTCCTGCCGGCAGACCTCGCCGAGGTAGTCGCGCAGGGTGCCGGGGGGGACGAGCCGGAAGGGGTAGTGGTGGGTCCGGGACCGGATGGTGCCGATGACCTTCTCGGGCTCGGTGGTGGCGAAGATGAACTTCAGATGCTCGGGGGGCTCCTCGACCACCTTGAGCAGCGCGTTGAATCCCGCCGACGTGACCATGTGGGCCTCGTCGATGATGTAGATCTTGTAGCGGCTGGAGGCGGGGCCGAAGAACGCCTTCTCGCGCAGCTCACGGGCGTCGTCCACGCCTCCGTGGGAAGCGGCGTCGATCTCGATGACGTCGATGGAACCGGGTCCGTTGCGCGCGAGGTCCTGGCAGGACTGGCACTCGCCGCAGGGGGTGGGCGTCGGCCCCTGCGCGCAGTTCAGACAGCGGGCGAGGATCCGGGCGCTGGTCGTCTTGCCGCATCCGCGCGGACCGCTGAACAGGTACGCGTGATTGACCCGGTTGTTCCGCAGCGCCTGCTGCAGCGGGTCGGTGACATGCTCCTGCCCGATGACCTCGGCGAAGGACTCCGGGCGGTAGCGGCGGTAGAGCGCGAGAGACGACACGTGTACGAGGTTATAGGCGGCCACTGACAACGCGGGCCGGTCACCGGGCAGCGGCACTCTCCGGAACCGGGGCGCCACGCAAGCGCCCCCCACGCACCCGCCAGAGCCGACCTACCCTTGCTGCCTTCCGGCCCTGGGGGAGTTCAGTCAGATAGCGCCGCGTGAGGGGCTCCGCACACAGTACCCGATGTGAGGTGCGCGAACGAGTTCGCGAGCACCGCTCTCGGTCATGTAATGTTCCCGGCGGAGGATTCGCCTAGAGGCCTAGGGCGCACGCTTGGAAAGCGTGTTGGGTTCACACCCTCACGAGTTCGAATCTCGTATCCTCCGCCAGTGCCTCACCGGGCACGATGTCGATGGGCCCCGCTGCTTGCAGCGGGGCCCTTCGGCGTGTGTGGGGTGGGTTTCGGTCAGCGGATGAGGATCAGGCCGCAGCTGTAGGCGCGGGCGTGGCCGAGGCCCTGGGTGAGGGTCGCGACGAAGGTCTGGGGGTCGGTGACCGTGAGGTTTCCCTTGATCTCCGCGCGGGCGATGCGCAGGCCCTTGTGGGGTGCCGGGCTGGAGACGCGCGGGAGCATGCGCACGGCGAGTCGGGTGGGGTCCGTGTCGGCTCCGATGCGGGTGACGCCGTCGGGGGCGACCGCGGGCTCGCCGGGTGGTTGCAGGCGGCGTTCGAACCAGCGCTTCACATGGTCGGGCCGGGTGTGCGGGACCCGGGTGCCGCGGGTCCTGGGCGGGGAGCCGGGCGGGGGCGGGATGCTGCGGACCGGGTTGACGACGGTGCGGAAGTCGACCCGGTCCCCGGCGCGGAAGGTGCGGTCGACGGTGAGGATCTCCGGCGCCTCGGCCAGGGCCGCGCGGGGGATGCCGGACCAGTCGGCGGGGACCGACGCCTGGACCACCAGGTGGAGCCGCGCCCGGTGGAGGTCGACGGTCCAGGTCGACAGGACGCCCATCCGGGCCCGCGGGTCCGGGCCGCCGTCGTCGGGCCGGTCAGGGAAGCCGCTCATGACGGTGCGGTGCATGTCCTGGGCGTCGATGAGTGATTTCCCGGCGTAGGGATGCCGTGCGTCCAGGGTGAGCAGCGTCTGTGCGGCGACGAATTGGGCGGTCACAGGATGATGTCCCATCCACGGGCGTGCGGGGCGATGGTGACGCGGGTGCGGGTCTCCCAGCGGAGGCTGTGGACGCCCCCGTCGGCGCCGAACCGCACCGGCTGGTCGGACAGGGGGCCGACGCCCGGCAGCGGGCGCGGGCTCTCGATCCAGGCCCAGGGGCGTACGCCGGTCACCGGGCGGGGCGGCTCACCGTCGTGGCTGACGGCGTCGGGGAGCAGGGCGTGGGTCTCGAACGCCTCCCTGAGGGTCCCCGGAACGACGCCGAGGGCCAGGTCGCCCGAGGGCGGGCAGGCTTTGCGGCCGAGCCAGAGCAGGCGTTTCGGATGCTCCAGGGCGTGGCCGATCCGTTCCAGGAGCGTGGCGTCCGGGTGCTCCAGACCGACGAGGAAGGCGGCGTCGGCGAGGTACCAGCGCTCGGTGATCAGGGCGTGGCGGCGGACCTGCCCGGACACCAGCGCTCCCGAGGCCGGGTCGGCGGTGACGTGCTTCGGTGAGCCGTACCAGGAGTCCAGTTCCGCACGGCCGAACGGGGCCTGCTCCGGGCCGTCCGGCGCGGGGGCCGTCCTCGCCTTCGCGGCCCGCTGGTGATCGGTGATCAGGTCGCGCGGGCGCAGCGGGCAGGTTCCCCCGCCCACCGTGTGGTAGTCGCGCAGCGGGGTGCCGGGGCGGTCGGCCCGGACTCCGAAGACCGTCTCGGCGAGTTCTCCGAGCGGCTCCTCCCGGGGCAGGCCGAGCGCCGCCGCGCACAGGCCGATCAGCCCCGACTTCGTGGGACGGCTGTGGGTGTCGCGCCGGGCGAACCGGCCGGTGAGGCCCCAGGACTGGAGGGGGCCGGCCAACCTGATGAGCAGGACGTGCGGGGCGGGCTGGGCACCCGGGGCAAGTGGGGCGGGCTGGGCGGGCCGGGCATCCGGGGCAGGTGGGGTGTGCGGGGGGTGCGGGGCGGTCACGGGGTGAGGTCCTCCGCTCGTTCCACCACGGCCAGCGACTCCGGGAGCCCCAACTCGCCCAGGAGCGCGTCGATCTCGGGGTCGTAGGTGAGCAGCCGCGCGGTGCGCAGATCCTCGCGGCGGCGGCTGACGAACGTATGGTGACGCAGCAGTCTGCGTACGGCGGCGGGGCCCGCCGGCCCTTCTCCGCCCGCCGACACCGGGCCCTCGTCCACCGGACGCTGGAACGCGGAGGCGTAGTTGTAGGGCCGCTCCCCCTCGAAGGCGAGAACGAGCGCGGGGAGTGATCCGGTCGACGCGGTGGAGTTCTTCTTCGCCTCCGGGAACGCCTCCACGAAGGCGTTCACGAATTCCGCCTCGGCCTCGGAAGCCGCCTGTTCCGCCTCTTCCTCGGCCATTCCGGCCACCCGCAGATTGGTGCGCAGTTGCGTACGGTCGAGAACCGCGTGCCGGTAGAACGTGCCGGAGATCAGGGACTGGTAGCCGGTCATGCCCGCGCCCGCGTCGTCGGCGGCGTCGAGGAAGTCCAGGGCATTGCGCTTGCGGTCAAGTTTCGCGTCGTCGGCCGCGGCGTAGAAGTCCTCGATCTGTTCCGACTCGTGCACGGTGAAGGCGTGTCCGGTCTGGACCGCGCCGTCGACGTTCGGGGAGTCGGGGATCTCGGCGAGGAAACGGCCGTAGAGAGCGATGTCCACGGCGTCGCGGGGGGCGAGGGCCAGCAGAACGGCGTCGCGCGTGGCCTTGGGCAGGGGCGGCAGGCGGACGGCCGCGTCGGACGGCGCCGGGGCACCCCCCTCCTGCGGCTCCTCCGCGTCCGGCTGCGGCTGCTCCTTCCGCCGGCCTCCGCGGCGGGGCTTCTTCGCCTCGGCGCGGGCCTGCGCTTCGAGGTACGTGTCGCGCCACTGCTCGACCTCGGCCGCCCGGCCGGCGATGTGGTCGGCGATCCTCGTTCCGGCGTCGGACGGCGCGAAGACGAGGACCTTCGTCAGATCGGCCACCGTCTTCTTCTTCGGGTCGCCGAACTTGAGGCCGCTCGCCTCCATCACCGCGCGGGCCGTGACCAGGGCCCTCTCCTTGTCCCAGCCGTGGGCGGATTCGAGGGCCCGGCCCGCCAGGAGCGCCCACTCCCGGGTGCGGACGCCCATGCTGCGCCCCTTGAGGGCCCCGCGGCCCGCGTTGGCGCGGTCGCGGGCATGGACCCGCTCGGCGCGTCTGCGGGCCTGGCTGGTGATCATGTGGCGTTCCACGCCGCCGAAGACGAGGGTCTTGGGCTGGGAGTTCTCGTCGCGTACCGGCAGGACCGCCGCCAGGGTCTCGATCAGGTGCAGGGAGAGGAACTGGCTCCGAGATGGCTCGGTCACAAGGTGGTGTCCTTCCGCTTCGTGGGTGCGTGGAGTGCGTCCCGGATCCGTTCCGGCGGGGTGTGGAACTCGACCGACCACTGATAGGCGACCCGCGCCCTGCGGTCGTTCCAGCGGATTACGTCATCGGTCAGTCCGGTCCAGCACGGTGGGGGCTGTTCGCAGGAGCGGAGCCGGGTGACCGCGTGCTGGAGGTGGCGCCAGGGAATGCGCCGGCTGGCGACGACACGGTCCACGAGCCGCTGGGCGCCGGGATTGTCGGGGCCGCGTCCGGTTCCGTCGCCGATCCGGCGGGCCGCCTCACCGAGGCTGCCGCGGCCGTACGAGGGCTCGGAGCGGCCCCGGTGGTAGAGCGCGAAGAGGAAGGCCATCTGCTCGAAGAGGGCGCGGTGCTCGTCGCCGCCGTACCAGCCCGCGCGGATGCGCGCGGGGGTGAGGGCGCGGGCCCGGCGCAGTTCGGCGAGGGTGCCGGAGTCGCGGACGCGGACGAGGGTGGTGAGCCAGGTGGTCAGGGCGGCGCTGTCGTGCGCGACCCGGGCCGTCCCCTCGATGTCCCCCGCGGGTAACGGGCTGCTGTCAGTCATGGGCGATCTCCCCTCGGAGTTCGGCGGGGGCCCGGTCCGCGGTCATGGCGTCCTCGAAGAGCCGTACGGCCCGGGCCCGCGCACGATGGTTGCGGTCGCTCGGCGGCAACGCGTCGAGGCGGTGCAGCAGTTGGGTGCGGGCCGTCGTCGTCACATACGCGGCGTACGCGATCAGCGGCTCGGAGACGGGGTCGTCGTCCTCCGGTCCCCGGTCGATCACGTCGTCCAGCAGTTCGTGGAACGGGTTCTCCGCCGCCGGCCAGAAGGCCCACCGGGCGTCGAGCCGCGCCACCTGACCGGCCTCGTCCGCGGCCCGCATCGCCGGGAACGCCGTCTCGGCGGCGACGACGGCCGCCTTCTTCAGGCTCCCCGCGATGTACTCGGCGATGTCCGAGCCGCGGCGGGAGGCGCGGAAGAGATGCGCGGCCATCCCCGGGGCGTAGGGGTACGCGCCGTGTGTCCAGCTGAGCGGCAGCGTCTGGTTGGCCAGCAGGCCCACGGCCCAGAGCTGGTACGGGGCGCCGTCCCCCCTCCGGTCGTAGGGGAGGGACCGCAGCCGCGCGTACAGTCCGGTCCGGTCGTCCCGGACGGCGCTGTAGAGGGCGTGGGCCTGCTGCCAGAGCGCTCTGCTGGGGGACGGCCACAGCGGTTTGCGCAGGCCGTTGGTCGTCTCGCTGTACACGGCGTCCTGGAGGTGCCGCTCCGGGTCGAGTTCCAGTAACTCCCCGGCTCCGATCAGCACGCGGTCGACGGTGACCGCACCGTGCGGTCCGCGCGCGGGGCGCAGGAGCACGGAACGCCCGAGCGCGCTGTGGAGGTCCGCGGAGCCTCGCGGCACCCTGGGCTTCGCCTTCGTACGGAACGTGCGCCGCTCGACGCCCCCGGTGCTCCAGGAAGTGTTGAGCGGCGCTCCCGGCCCGTCGGGCGGATAGAGGTTGAGGCGCAGGGTCTCGCCGAGCGTGCGCCCCAGGGCGATGACGCGGATCCGTCCGGTGAGTCTGCCCGCGGCGAGGTTGGTGACCTTGGCGCCGAGCCGGGTCCCGGACATCCGGGCCCGCCCGTAGGGGGCGTAGACGTGCTGGGTGAGGGTGGCACGGAAGGCGTCCGCCGCCGGAAGCGGGTTGTCGCGCTCCAGGTGGTGGTGGTCGAAGTGCTGGTTGTAGTCCCCGGCGTGCTCGATCACCAGTTGCGCCGTGCCCGTACCGCTCTCGATGAGGTCCGCCGCCAGACCGGAGTTCTGGAGCAGGGGTGTCGAGGGGTGGAAGAGGTCCCAGTCGTCGTCCGCCTGGTCCACCAGCCATCCGGCCGCGGGCGAGAGGTCGTGGCCGCCGACCACCCAGTCGCGCCATTGGGCGTCGGAGGACGGACAGGTGCCGGAGGCGAAACAGACGGCGAGCAGGTGCTCGACCACGGCGACGTTCTCGCCCGGTGAGGCGCAGTCGAGCGCGGCCAGTTCATCGGCGCGGGTGAGGAGCGCGCGCAGGGAGTGGTGCGCGGGGGCGCCGTCGAGGGCGACGGTGGGGATGCAGGGCTGGTGGCGGGGGTCCCAGCGCGGACGGCGGCCGACGGGTTCCCGCACTTCGGCTTGGGGCACTTCATGTCACCGCCTTCGGAGCAACGGCCAGTTAGGGGAGGGGAGTTACTGCCACCGGACAGCGCACTGCAGCACGGCAGCAGGGCGGCACGGCAGCAGGGCGGCAGGGCAGAACTGGTGCCACCCGGACAGCCAGGAAGCTAGCAGGCGGTAACCGGCAGGGTGGGGCGGTTCGGCATATCCGTCCCGTGCCCCGGCGGTGGGGTGCGGGGATCCGTGGACTCGCGGGCGACGGCGACGGCGACGACGACGCCGTCACCGCGACCGCCGTCGCATGAGGATGGTGAGGGTGGTGCGGGCGTCCTTGCGTCGCTCCGGGGTCGGGGCCAGGACCGAGACGAGGGCTACGGCGAACAGGACGCCGGTGTAGAGGACGCCTGCGCAACCGCTCAAGGCCGCGGTGTAATAGAGCAGTTGGGGGATCTCGGACACGGTCCGCTCCTTCTTCCGGGAGAGCCGGATTCGGCTGCTGCGGTGAGGGCCTCAGGGTGGCGGGGACGTCGGGGTGGTGGCCACTTGCCGCTGACTACCGGTCGTGATCTCCGCAGGCAGGAGCGCTGGATTCGGGCGAGGCCGCGCCCAATTTGCGGTGGGATTCGCCGGTGAGTTCCGCTGGTGGGTTCCGCCGGTGGGTTCCGCCGGTGGGATTCGCCGGTGGGATTCGCCGGTGGGTGAGGAGAGCTGGTGGGCGGTTCGCCGAGACGCGCGCGGGACGCGTTGGGCGCCATGGTGGACAGGGCGTGGGAGGTCTCCGGGCTGCGCCCCGCGGAGGTGGTGCGGGAGTTGGGGATCGCCCGCTCCACGCTGAGGGACTGGCGCGAGGGAAGGACGGTCCCGGCACCGGCGCGAGCGGATGACTTCTGGTCCATGCTGCGGATGTTGCGGCACGGCTCCGGCCGGCCGATGTACACGGACGCCGAGTGGACGGCCGCCTTGCGCGCGGCCCAGGAAGAGGCCAGGAGCGCGCGGGAGGGACAGATCCTCGTCCATCGCCGGTGGGATCCCCGCCTCCGCTACCTCGGGGTGCACGCGCCGGCCCTCGACCTCCCCTCGGTCGAGGTCCGGGGGCGGACGGCCGAGCGCGCCCACATGAACAGGTTCGTCCGCGACACCCGGCGCGGGGCGGCGGCATATCTGTGCTGGCACGCCGACGCCCCCGTCGGCAAGACCACACTGCTCGCCGACTACGTACGACGACGGCCGCCGGCCGACCTCGACATCCTGACCTTCTTCGTCTCCTCGGCCCACGGCACGGACACCCGGGCCGCCTTCCGGGAGGAACTCGCCGCCCAGGCCCAGCAGTTCCTCGGCCGGCCCGGTGAGCCCGTCCCGAACGGGGTGCGGGAATGGAAGCGCCTCTTCAGCGACGCGGCGGAGAGAAGCGTGCGCCAGGGGCGGACGCTGCTCCTCGTGGTCGACGGTCTGGACGACGACATGGCCTGGGCGGGCCGCGGGAGCATCGCTGCGCTCCTGCCGTCGCCTCCGCCTCCCGGCATGCGTGTCATCGTCTCCCTCCGGCGCCCCGCGTGCTTCCCCGACGATCTGCCCGCACGGCATGCGCTGCGTCAGGGCGGGCATCTGCGCACCCTCCTGGGCGTCCCGGGGGTGGCGCGGGTGCGGCAGCCGCCGCCGGATGTCACCGCGCTGGGCGTCATCGCGCCGGATGTCATCGCGCTGGGCGGATCGGTCGCCGCGTTCCTCGCCGTGGCGGGCGGGGGCCTGCGGACGGCCGACCTGGCGGAGCTGACCGGGCTGCCCCCGGACGGGCTGGACCATCTGGTGCGGGGGCCCGCCGGACGGGCCCTGATCACCGACGATCCCGTGCTCGGGACGTACGCCCTGGCCGACCCCGGTCTCGTCCGCGCGGTCCGCGAGGGCCTGGGGGACGAGGAGGTCCTACGGCACACCCGTGCGCTGCTGGCGTGGTCGCGGTCATGGCGTACGGCGGGCTGGCCGGAGGGGACGCCCCCGTACCCCTTGGCGCATCAGCTCCGGCTGCTGACGGACGCCTCGGAACGTGCCGCGTACGTCCTCGACGTGCCCCGACTGCGGCGGCTCGCCCGGACGGCCGGAACGGGTGTCGCACTCGCTCAACTGGACGCCTTCGAGGCGGAGATCGACGCGGCGGCCGGGGTCGCCGGCTCTGCCTACGGCGTCGGCTCGTGTGTCGGTGTCGGTGTCGGTGTCGGTGTCGGCTCCGGGTTCGGGTTCGGGTCCGGGTTCGGGTCCGGCTTGGACTCCGCGTCCGGGTCCGGGAGTCTGGCCGTGCTCGTGCCGCTGTACGCGGTGCGGGGG
Source organism: Streptomyces sp. NPDC091377 (assembly GCF_044757045.1). Lineage (NCBI taxonomy): Bacteria > Bacillati > Actinomycetota > Actinomycetes > Kitasatosporales > Streptomycetaceae > Streptomyces > Streptomyces sp. NPDC091377. The sequence goes on from NZ_JBIVUE010000008.1 coordinate 94,800, forward strand.
CTGCTGCGTCGTGAGGCGCCTGACGTGCCTGACGGGGCTCCCGCCCTGCTCGTCCGGCTGGGTGAGGTGGAGCGCGCCGTCGGTCTTGCCCGCTCCGCACCGGAGGTGGGCGCCCGGGCGGTGCTCCTCGCGGAGGTGGCGGTGGAGTCGGCGTACGCGGGTCGGGCCGACGTGGACGCCGTCGTACGAGAGGCGGTCAGGTGGCTGGCCCGTGACCGTGCCGACCGTGGCCTCCCCGGGACGTACCGGGCCCCCGAGCCGCACACCCGGCTCCTGGAGGCCGCCCGCGCCCTGATGGCGCTGGAGAGGCCGGTCGCCGCCCGGTCGCTGCTGCGTGCCGTGGTCCGGGATCCGGCGGCCGGGACCGGAGTCCTCATCCGGACGGCGGGACTGCTGGAGACGGTCCACGAGCCGGACGTCGTGGCGGCGTTGCGGGAGCGGGCGGAGACGCTGAGCGCGGGGGACGCGCGCGCCCGGGCGTCGGCGGTCGATCTGTGGGGGGCACTGGCGCGGGCCGTGCCCTCCCTCGGCCCGCACGCCGGTGACCGCATCCAGGCCGTCTGCGGGGAACTCGGCCCCTCGGACGGGCTCGGAGCGATCGACGTCCTGGCCGTCGGCGCCTCGGCTCTCGCCCGGCTTCCCGCCAAGCGGCATGAGGAAGCGGCCAAGTTGATGCGCAAGGCTCTGGCCCGGACGGGCGAGGCCATCAAGGCGCTGAAGGCGTCCGATGCGCTGCCCGAGTCGCCGCCCGATCGCCTGACCGAGTCGCCGCCCAAGCCCCTGTCCGATTCCCTGCCCGATTCCCTGCCCGCTTCCCTCTCCGAGGAGGACCGGGCCCGTTTCGGCCGCGAGTTGGCCGGGACGCTCACGCGTCTCGCGCAGGCCGTGCACGACGCCGGAGTCATGCGGGACGCCCTCCACGACGTCAGACGCCTGCTGGACGCCCTGCCCGAGCACCGGCGCGTCGGCGTGCTCGGGGATCCCCTGCTGGAGCGGGCGGAGTGGGTGGTCGAGGACGCCGAGAACGACAGGTCGCGGCGGTACGGCCACGGCGAGGCCACGGCCGACGCCGCCCGGGGGAGGCGGGCGGCGGCGCGGAGGGGAGGCCCGCCGACCTCGCGCCCGGAGTCCCATCGGGTGACCACGGGTCTGCCCGTCCCCGGCGACGGCCCGGGCGTCGACGCCCCTCACCTCGCGCTGCTCCAGGAGGCGGAGGGTCGACTGGCCGCGGGGCACCTCGTACGCAGCCGGGAGCTGTTGGAGGCGGCCCTGCGGAGCAGCCCCGCCCCGCGGCGGGCGTCGGCCTCGGACCGCCCGCCCGTACGGGACGTCTGGACGGTGGACCTGTGCCAGGCCCTGGGGGTGGTCGGTGCGTTCGATCAGGCCGAAGCGCTCGCCGTACGCCTGCCCGAGCGCCGGCACCGGGTGCGGCACCTGGCGGCCCTGTCCCTGGGCTGTTCGCTCGGCGGCCACGACGACGCGGGCACCCACTACGCGCGCGAGGCGGCGGCGCGACTGCCGCCCGACAGCGGTGATCGGGGATGTCTGGCCCACGCCGTGGCCCAGGCGCTCGCCCACGCCGGCGAGGGCGCCGCGGCTTCGGCGCTGGCGGCGGAGGGCGGCGCGGCACAGCGGCGGCAGGCGGCGACGGCCGTAGCGGCCGGGCTGGTACGTCGCTGTCCCGAGGAGGCGGCACGCGTCGCCGAGCCCCTGGTGGCCGCCGCGGCCCGGCGGATCAAGGACGGGAACCTCGGGCGCCCGCTGCGGACGCTCCCCGAACTGGCCGCTCTGCTGCTCGCGTTCCCGGACCCCGGGCGGCCCGACCCACGGCTGACGGACGCCCTCCACCGCACCGCGCTCCACGTGGCCCGCGCCCCCGCCCCGGGGCCCCCGCCGTCGTTGGCCGTCCTCGTCCTGCTGGAACGCCTCGGCTGCCTCCCCGAGGAGAGCGCCCACGCCGTCGCGGGCCGGGCCGACCGATGGCGGCGGTCGCTCCCGCCGGGGCAGGAGCCGTACGGGGAACTCGCCCTGCTCCACGTCGTGGAGGGCGACCTCGACGCGCTGTGGCGCCATGCCGAGGCGGCACGGACGTCGCAGGGGCGAGCGGCGGTGCTCCACGCGGCGGCCACGCACCTGGCGGGTGCCCAGGTGGCGCTGGCCACGGACAGCCGGGCCGGGGACCGGGTGATCCGGGGCTGTCTGGCCCTCGCCCGGGCGGTCGGCCGGGGGTCAGGCGAGGGCGGTTCCGCCACCGGCAAGGAGACCGCCCGGCATCTGGCGCGCGGGCTGTCGGGCTCCGGTGACTGGAAGTCCGTGATCCCCTTGCTCCCCGCTCTCGCCCCCGGCGCGCTGGGGCGCCTGGGCGTGCTGGCGGGGGACGTCGGGCCAGAGGGACTCATCGGAGGCGGAGGCGGAGGCGAAATCGGAGTCGGAGGCGAAGTCGGAGGCGGAATCGGAACCGGAGGCGGAATCGGAACCGGAGGATGCGACGGCCTGCTCTGATGGTCAACATCGGCATCCGGTAAGGCAGTTCATCTTCCTTTCGGGTTCCTCTCGGGTTCCTTTCAGGCGTCGTCAGTGGCCGCCCGGAGCGGTCCGGCGAGTCGTACGGTGGCTCTATGACGCACGTCGACCATCCCCTCGACCAGGCCGCGAAGGAGTTTCAGCGGGAGCGGGCGCGGTTGTTCGGGATCGCTTATCGGATGCTCGGAAGTGTGTCCGAGGCCGAGGACGTGGTGCAGGACGTGTGGGTGCGCTGGCAGGAGGCCGAGCGGGGGGAAGTACGGGACCCGGGGGCGTTTCTCGCACGGATCACCACCCGGCTGGCCATCAATGTGGCGCGGTCCGCGCGGATGCGGCGCGAGGCGTACGTCGGTCCATGGCTGCCCGAGCCCGTCGACACCGGGGTGGATCCGCAGATCGGGGCGGAGCGCGGGGAGGCGATGGAACTGGCCGTGCTGCTGCTGATGGAGAAGCTCGGCCCGGTCGAGCGGGCCGCCTATGTGCTGCGCGAGGCGTTCGAGTACGGGTACGCCGAGATCGCGGAGATGCTCCGGCTCAGCCAGGCCAACACCCGCCAGATCGTCAGCCGGGCCCGCAGACGGCTGGCCGCCGAGCGCCGCGAACCCGTCGACGCCGACCAGCACCGGCGGCTGCTGGACGCGTTCGTCGCCGCCGCGCGCGACGGGGACGTGGCCGCGCTGGAGCGGGTGCTGGCGGACGACGTCGTCTCCCGCTCCGACGGCAACGGCATGCGCGGGGTGGCCCGGCAGCCGGTCGTCGGCGCCGGCCGCACCGCCCGTGTCACCTCCTTCGCCCGCGCCTTCTTCGCCGGGGCCACGTACTCCGTCGTCCCGGCCAACGGGCGGCCCAGCCTGCTGCTCACCCGGGACGGCGAGACCCTCGCCCTCGTCAGCGTCGAGGCCGGCACCGGATCCGACCGGATCGACGCGCTCTACTGGGTGATCACGCCCGAGAAGCTACGGGCGTACGAGCGGTCGGGGCGGCGGGATGGCCGGGAGGGGTGAGGGAGCCGGTGAGGCAAGACACCGGGGTGGTGTCAGGGGTGCCGGGGTGTCAGCCGTGGGTCAGCCAGTCCTCGTACCGGGTCGGCGCCACCTCCGCCTTCGTCCCGGAACCCGTCAGCACGTCCGGCATGCCCGCGAACAGGCCCGCGCTCTCGTCCCGTACGACCGTGCGGCCGTCCGGCTTCGCGGCCAGGGTGAGTTCGGCGAGGCGGTCGAGGGTGTACACCTCGGGGCCGGTGACATTGCGGATGCCGTACGCCGGTTCGTCCGTCGCCGCGTCGGCCACCGCGGCGGCGACATCGGCGGAGGCGATCGGGCGCAGCGGCTGGGACGACAGCCGTACCTCCGTGCCCCGCGTGGACAGGTCCATCACGGGCGCGACGAACTCGAAGAACTGGGTCGTCCGCACGATGGTGAACGGCACCTCGCTGTCCCGCGCCGCCTGCTCCTGGGCGACCTTGGCCCGGTAGTAGCCGTAGTCCGGCACCTGGTCGACGCCGACGATGGACAGCACGACGTGATGCCGTACACCCGCCTCCCGCTCCGCCGCGAAGAGGTGGTCGGCCGATCGGGTGAAGAAGGTCATCGCCGCCTCGGGGTCGAGGTCGCGCGAGCCCGTCACGTCCACGACCACGTCCGCGCCGGTGAGCGCCCGGGCCAGGCCCTCGCCGGTGACGGTGTCCACACCTGTGGACGGTGAGGCCGGCTCCGCGTCATGCCCGCTCGCCCGCAGCAGCGGGATCACCTGGGAGCCGATGAGGCCCGTACCGCCGACAACCACGATCTTCATCGCCGTCTCCGTTCGCTGTTCGCTGTTCGCTGTTCCGATCCGACCTGTGTCCCATGCGCCGGTATCACCGGCTTTGCGGTTCTGGAAGGAAGACAGGACGGCGGGCGGAGATGTGACAGCCGGGCGGAGATTCGGTGCGGACGGTCAGCCCAGCAGTCGGCGTTCCTTCGCCACCGCCACGGCGCCCGCCCTGGTGTCGACGCCCAGTTTGTCGTAGATACGACGGAGATGCGTCTTGACCGTGGCCTCGCTGATGAACAGGGCTCGGGCGATCTCACGGTTGGGCAGGCCCTGGGAGAGCTGGCTCAGGATGTCGCGTTCGCGGGACGTCAGGGTCGGCGCGGGGCTGCGCAGACGAGCCATGACCCGCCCGGCGACCGGCGGGGACAGCGCCGTACGGCCCTTGGCCGCCGCGTGGATCGCCGCGAACAGTTCCTCCGGGCCCTCCGCCTTGAGCAGATAGCCGGTGGCGCCCGCCTCGATGGCCCGGGTGATGTCGGCGTCGGTGTCGTACGTCGTCAGCACCAGGACGTGCGGGCCGCCGACGCCGCCGACACCGGTCCCGGCTCCGGTCCCAGTCCCGGTCCCGGTCCCAGTCCCAGTCCCGGTTCCGGTCCCAGTCCCGGTTCCGGTTCCGGATTCGCCTCCGTCCGTCGTCCGCTCGGCGACCAGGTGGCGGGTGGTCTCCACGCCGTCCATGCCCGCGCCCAGTTGCAGGTCCATGAGGACGACGTCGGGGGCGAGTTTGCGGGTCATCGCGATGGCCTCCTCACCGCTGCCCGCCTCACCGACCACCTCGATGTCCGGGGCGCTGCCCAGCAGCGCGAGCAGCCCCGCCCGTACGACCGCGTGGTCGTCGCAGAGGAGGATGCGGACCGGGGCTCCCCTCGTACCGCTCACCTCGTGGCCTTCCGTGTCGCTCATGTCCCTCGGCCTTCCGCCGCGTCCGTGAACAGGGGGACCGACGCCGATACGACCGTCCCCTCCCCCGGCGCCGACTCCACCGTCAGCGTGCCGCCCAACTGCCGCAGCCGCGCGCGGCTCGCCGGGAGGCCATGGCCGCGCGGGCTGCCCCTCCCGGCGCGTTCGGCGGTGGTGTCGAAGCCGATGCCGTCGTCCGCGACGTCCAGCACGATCTGGTCGTCCAGGCAGGTCAGGGTGACCGCGGCGGTGGTGGCCCGGGCGTGTTCGCGTACGTTCGCCAGGGCGCCCTGCGCGATCCGCAGCAGGGCCGCCTCCACGGCGGGCGCGAGAGGCGCGCCGGGAGTGCCCTCCGTGTGGAGGCGGACGGTGAGGCCCGCCCGGGACTCCCGGTCCGCCACCGCCCGCAGCGCCTCGGGCAGACCGCCCGCCTCCGCCAGATCGGCGGGGGTGAGGTCATGCACGAAGCGGCGGGCCTCCGCCAGATTGCTCTCGGCGATGGCGGCGGCCGTACGGACATGGCCGCGGGCGGTGTCCGGGGCGCCGTCCCACAGCCGGTCGGCGGCCTGGAGCAGCATCCGCTGGCTGGACAGGCCCTGGGCGAGGGTGTCGTGGATCTCCCTGGCCAGCCGCTCGCGCTCGGCCAGCGTGCCCTCGCGGCGCTCGGTCGCGGCCAGTTCCCGGCGGGTGCGGACCAGGTCGTCGATGAGGGCGCGCTGCCGGGCGGCCTGGCGTTCCATCGTCAGGAAGACCGTGGTGGCCACCGCCGCCACCGCCGGGGGCGCCAGCAGCACATTGGGGTCCGGCCAGCCGGCCAGTTTCAGCTGGGCCGCGGCCGTGAGCGCGGTGAGCAGACAGACCAGGGTCACCGCCGCGCGCAGCGGCAGGGTCCGCAGACCGGTGTAGAAGAGCGGCACCGCGCACCAGGCGAAGCTCGGCGCCAGCACCACCAGCACCGCCCAGGCGGCCACCACCGCGCCGAGCCAGGTCACCCGGCGCAGGGTGAGCCGGGCGCCCAGCGCCGGGCCGAGCACGTAGAGCGCCGCCAGCAGCACCGACAGGGTGACGACCAGAGGGGTCAGCGGGTCGCCGGGGTGACGGGAGAGGTAGCGGGCCAGGGACGCGCCGAGCAGCACGAAGAAGGCCGTGTGCATGACGAGGGTGAGGGCGCGGGTGTCGTCACCGGCGTCGCGAGCCGTCCGTGGCGGTGGTCCGGCCTCGGGTCTCATCCCACGCTCCTCCTCTCCGTGCCGGTCCCTCGCGGGCTCGCACTCCCCTGATCTGGGCAAACACCTCCATTGTTCCCCGGCCCCCGCCGTCCCGTGTCATCCGAACGGACGACCCCGCCGTCACCCGATCCGTACCGCGGCCCGAGCCGGTCCGGCGACGGGGCGGGACCGGATCCGCCCGGAGGATCGAAGCAGCACTTCAGCCCACTTCAGCCCACTTCAGTCCACCCCAGTCCACCCCAGCCCACTTCAGTCCAGTCCAGTGCACTTCAGTCCACCCCAGCCCACTTCAGTCCACTGCACTTCAGTCCACTTCACTTCGCGAAGGGCCTCAGACCATGAAGCACCGCAGCCGCTCCCTGTCCCGCCGCACCCGCCTGCTGACCGGTGGCGTCCTCGCCGTCGTCGTCGCGGGAGGGGTCGGCACGGTCGCCGCCAACGCCGCCGGTCCGGCCGGCGCCACGGCCTCGCGCGGCGGCGACACCGCCCGCGGCAACCTCACCCAGAGCACCCATCTGACCGTCGACGCCGCCACCAAGGCCGCCCAGGCCGCGCTGGACGCCGCCGAGAAGGAGAACCAGCGGGTCTCCGTCGCCGTGGTCGACCGCAACGGCAACACCCTGGTCACCCTGCGCGGCGACGGCGCCGGCCCGCAGTCGTACGAGTCCGCCGAGCGCAAGGCGTTCACCGCGGTCTCCTGGAACGCGCCCACCTCCGAGCTGGTCAAGCGCCTGGAGTCGACGCCGAACCTGAAGGACATCCCGGGCACCCTGTTCCTGGGCGGCGGAGCCCCGGTCGCCACCAAGGGCGCGCCCGTCGCGGGCATCGGTGTCGCGGGCGCCCCCTCCGGCGACCTGGACGAGAAGTTCGCGAAGGCGGGCGTGGCGGCGCTCGACCGCTGACGCCCGCACCCCGGTACCGCAAGCGCTCAGGGCTCAGGGCTCAGGGCTCAGGGCTCAGGGCTCAGGGCTCAGGGCTCAGGGCTCAGGGCTCAGGGCTCCACCCGGATCGTCCGTGTCTCGCTCACCTGGTCCAGCTCGGACACCCGGACCGTCAACTTCATGGTCCAGGTGCCCGCGAGGGGCAGGGTGAGCGAGTCCGTGGCCCAGTAGCCACCGCGGTCGGTCAGTTCGGCGTCGATCGGCCCGAGTTCCTTGTCCGGCAGCGTGAACGACAGCCGCAGTTCGGGGACGACCGAGACCCCTCCGTCCGGGCCGAACACCACCGCCTGGACGGAGTTGCCACCCACCCGCGCCGGATCGAGGGTGAGCTGCACCCGCCCCGTCCCGCCCGGGACCCCGGTGTCGTACGGCACCGTCTCGGTCGCCGTACGCGGCTGCCCGGCCGCCTCCGCGCCCGCCCGCGCCACCTCGGCCTCCGCCCGGCCGGGCAGGGTCGACGTCAGCACGGTCGTGACGATGAGCACGGCCAGCCCGATCGCCACCTCCCCGAAGACGGAACGCCGCAACGCCCGCCGGTCCCCGTGGTGATCCCCACCGGAGCCCCCCGACCGGACCGCCCTCGCCGCCTCCCTCGGCGTCGGCGTCGAGTTCTCCGCTCCCCCCGTTCCCCCTGCTCCCGCTCCCACGCCCGCCGCCACCCGTTCCCGTACGACCGTCCCGGCGCGCGCCTCCCCCTCCGCCCGCGCCTCCCCCTCCGCCCGGGCCGTCGTCGCCGCCCATCCCCGCACCACCCGCCGGGACACCGTGGCCACGCCCAGCAGCGCCACGACCGCCAGCAGTTTGATCAGGAGCACCCGCCCGTACGTGGTGCCGGTGAGCGCGGCGAGCGAACCCAGCCCGCGCCACGACTGGTAGACCCCGGTCAGCACCAGCACGCACACCGCGCCGAACGCCGTCCGGGAGAACCTCGCCACCACGGCCACCGACGTCGATGTCCCGTCGGCCGTCCGGCGGAGCGTCAGCAGCAGGGCCGCCAGTCCGCCCAGCCACACGGCCGTCGCCAGCAGATGCAGCGTCGAGGACACGATCGCCAGCGGGACCTGGATCCCCGCCGACGCGTGTTCGGCCGCCGCCCAGGTCACCGCGAGCCCGACCCCGACGGCCACCGCCGCGCCGAGCAGAGGCCGCGACCGCGCCCCGGACAGCCGTAGGAGGAGAAAGGCCGCCACGTCCAGCAGGATCAGCCGGGTGAGCAGCAGGGCTCCGGGACGGGTGTCCAGGGTCCGGAGGAGTCCGGCCGGGTCGAGGGCGGTCGCCGGGGCGGTGCCCGCCTCGTACGGGGCGCGGAGGAGAAGCAGGGCGACCGTGGCGACCAGCACGGTCCACCAGGAGATCTTCAGCAGCGGACGGAGCCGGGCGGGATCCGGCGGCCTGCACACCACCGCGAAGACGGCCCCGCCGATCAGCAGGGCTCCGGCGAGATGGGCCAGATAGCGGGCCGTGCTCTGGAGGGCGCTGGTCGCCCGGTGCTCGGGCGGGCGGATGTCCTGCGCCGGCGGGGTGGGTGAGGGGGCGCCGACGGAGAAGGTGAAGGCGCCCGAGACGGGGTGGCTGTCCGACGACACCACCCGCCAGGCCACCGTGTACGTGCCGTTGCGCAGCCCCGACGCCGGCAGCGTCACCCGGACCGCCTCCGAGCCGCCGGGAGCATGCGCGACCGTGCCGAGGCGGACCCGGTGGTTGCCGGGGTCGTAGAGCCGTATCGCCCCGTCGAGCAGGCCGACGGACTCGGTGAAGGTCAGGGTGAGGGACCGTGGGGCGGTCTTCACCACGCTGCCGTCGCCGGGGTCCGTGGCGCGCAGCGCGGTATGCGCGGAGGCGGGCCCGGCGCCGCTCAGCAGCAGGAACGGCAGCAGGAACAGCAGGGACCCGAGCATGACCAGCCCCCGGAGGACCCCGGCACCCCTGCCGTCTCCACCGTCCCTACCGTCTCCACCGTCCCCGCCGTCTCCAGCGTCCCCGCCGTCCCTGCCGTCCCCGCCGCCCCTGCCCCTCGTGCCCATCACGCCGCTTCTCCGTCGTCGGACGACCTTCCGTACCCGGACGTACGGATGACGGCGGCCACCTGCTCAAGCGGCGGCCCTGCAACGCCCCCGACCGGGCCGGCCGGGCCGAACGGGCCGACCCGGGCCGGCCCGGGCTATGCCGGAAAGGCCGTCTCCCGTTCCAGGAACGCGAGCTGGGCCTTCTTCTCCGGCAGATACACGTCCGGCAGGTCGATCTCCGGCAGGACCACGGCCGGGCCCAGGGTGAAGCCCTGCCGGACCATACGGGCGACCGCCTTCTCGTTGCGGATGTCGGGGTCGACCACGACCCGCCGCCGGTCCAGGGTCAGCAGGACGTACGCCAGCAGCACCGACATCAGCGCCGCGCCCCAGCCCGGCCGCGCCCCGCCCGGCCGCGCGGGGGCCAGCAGCAGGTGGATGCCGAGGTCACCGGGGCGTACCTCGTAGCACTCGCCGACCCGGTCGGCGTCCGGCTCGTAGGTCTGGAAGAGGGCGACCGGGGTGCCGTCCTTGACGACGAGGAAGGCGTGATGGGTGTCGAGGGCGGCCAGGTGGGTGTAGATCTCGGTGACGCGCTCGCGGTCCAGTCCGGTCATGCCCCAGAACACGGCCCGCTCCTCGCTCACCCAGCCGTGCACCACCCCGGCGTCCCGCTCCGGGTCGAGCGGCAGCACGCGTACGGTGCCGAAACCGTCGACCACCTGCTCATGGACGGCGGGACGGGCACCGTAGGCACGCACGGCCTCAGCATCAGCCTCGGCCTCAGCCCCGGAAGCGGTCCCGGGCGGGGTCCCGGGCGCGGTCTCCCTGACCAGCCGGTCCCAGTCGGTGACGACCGGTGCCAGTTCCCCCCGCAGCCACAGCGGCAGTTGGTCCCGGTGGTGCGGTGAACCGGGGACGCCCGACGCGCCGAGCGGCACCACCCAGCGGCTGTCCTCCCGGCGGGCCAGGTCCCACACGTACCGGGCGGCCGGGCCGCGCGCGGCCAGATCGGTGACGCCGGGCACGGAGGAGGTGCACAGCACACAGTCGTGGTCACCGGAGAGCCCCGGTTCGTCGTACGACCCCTCGGCCGGAAGAGCCCGCCAGGGGGCCAGCCGGTGGGTCTCGCCCCAGGTGCGCCCGTCGGTCACCGCCGGTCGGGCGGCGGTCTCCTCCAGCGCCTCGCGGAGGATCGGGACGCGGTCGACGCCGTACAACTCCTCCGCCTTCAGCAGATGTTCCAGTGCCAGTCCGACGCGCGGGGTCAGGGCCAGCCAGGGCTGGAGGACCTCGGGGTAGGCGGGCGGCTCGGTGAGCGCGGCGAAGGCGGGGTGCGCGGCCAGGCGCCGGACGACGGCGGAGCGCAGCGCGGCGAAGGCGGCGGCGTCGCGGCTGTCCGCCTCCATCCGGCGGTCCCAGCTCCGCAGCCGGGCGCGCAGGGCGACGGCCGCGGGGGTGAGGCCGGAGTCGGGCAGTGCGTCCAGCCGGTCCAGGAGCACTCCGGCGGAGACGAGGTGGGTGTCCAGGTGGAGGGCGGGCATGTCGGCGGCCGACCAGCGGTCGCGTTCGCCGAGCCGGGCCGTGATGCGGTCGGCGCGGTGGGGCGCGGCGAACTCGACGCCGAGGGGGGTGGCGAGGCCGCGCTGGTTGGCCATGACGGCGAGGCCGGTGGCGGGGTCGAGGTCGGCGCGGGGCATGGGGTGCCAGCCGGTCCACTCGTGGCCGGGCTCCCAGGCCGGTACGGGCCGGATCCGGTTGGCCCCGGCCCGCAACGGCACCCGGCCCGCGACCCGGTGCAGGGTGCCGCCCTCGGTGTCGGCGGCCTGGACGACGTTGACCGGCTCGGCCCAGACGTCGAAGGCCCGGTCCACATCGGCGACCGTCCGCGCCCGCAGCAGCGGCAGCAACGCCCCGAAGCCGAGGTCGGCGGTGACGCGGGGCGGATAGCGGAGCGCGAGGGCGAGGGGGAGGGGGAGGGGGATGGGGATGGGGATGGGGATGGGGATGTCGTCGGTGGCGGGGGCGCCGGAGGTTCCGGGGGTGCCGGGGGCGCCGGTGCCGGGGGTGGCGGCGATCGTGCCGGTCGCCTCCGGGGTGGACACCACCCCGTCCATCCCTATCCCTTCCGACCCTTCTGACCCTTCTGACCCTTCTGACCCTTCTGGCCCTTCCGATCCCTCTGCCCTCTCCAGTCCCTCCGGTCCCCCGGCGATCACCGGCCCGCGCTCGGTCTCGATGATCTCGACCGGTACGGGGGCCTCCCCGGCCACGGACACGGTCTCCGTCCATCGCCGGGCCCGGCTCCAGCGGCCGTCCGGGGCGAGGGCCTCGACACCGGCGCCGGTGCGGCGCAGCCGTTCGCGGTAGAGGTCCTGGTAGTCGGCCATGGCGTTGGTGATGGCCCAGGCGACGGTGCCGGTGTGGCCGAAGTGGGCGATGCCGGGGACGCCGGGGACGGCGAGGCCGACGACGTCGAACTCCGGGCAGGCCAGCCGGATCTGCTGATAGACGCCGGGGTCCTCTATATGGCGATGGGGGTCGCCGGCGATCACCGCGTGCCCGGTGACGGTCCGGGCGCCGGAGACCAGCCAGCCGTTGCTGCCGACCGTGCCGGGGCCGTCGGCGGCGAACAGGCCGACCGCCTCGGGCCCCAGATGCCGTACCGCCTGCTCCCGCCAGAGCTTCGCCGGGAAGCCGGCGAAGAGAATGTGCGTGGCCAGCCAGACGCCCAGCGGGGTCCAGGGCTCCCAGCGGCCCGGGGCGAGGGAGACCGCCGCGAACTGCGGCGCGCGGCGGGCGCCCTCCTCAAGAGAATCGTTTATGCCGTCGACGTACGACCGGACCCAGTCGGCCGTCTCCGGATCGTCCTCGGCAAGCCGCTCGAAGCAGCGGCGGGCCGTGTCGGCGAGCAGTGCGCGGCGGGCGAGCACGTCCCAGGACAGGGCCGGGGCGCCGAGGAAGGCGGCGGAGGTGCCGAGCAGCCGGTGCCGTTCGGTCTCCAGTTGCCAGGCGCGGTCCAGGGCGGTCACCCGGCCCTGGGCGTAGGCGAGTTCACGGACGTCCCCGGCGCGCAGATGGGGGACGCCGTACGCGTCCCGGTAGATCTCGTGGATCTTGGTGCTCACCCTGTTTTCCCCTGTTCTTTCTCGCCAGCGTTAGGTTAGGCTCACCTAAGTAGTCGCCGGTGTGGCGGAATCGTACGTGATGTGTGAAGGGGTGCCATGGGGCAGGGTCAGGTCCGTACGGGCCATGGCTGGCAGGGCACGGTCCTGAAGCTGATGGGGGCGAAGGATTTCGTCCTCACGGTGACGGGGGCGGAGGACGTCGCCCCCGACTACCGGCGGCTCCACCTCACCGACGGTGACCTCCTCAAGGCGTACGACACGCATCCCACGATGTGGGTGCGGCTGTGGTTCGACAACGCGGGCAAGCCGCACCAGCGCGGGTACACCCTGGTCGACCCGGACCGCGAGAACGGCACCTTCTCCCTTGAATTCGCACTCCACGAGGGGTGCGCCAGTGACTGGGCGCGGGCGGCGCGGCCCGGGGACACCATCGAGGCGACAGTGCAGGGAACGGGCTTCCAGCGGCCCCAGCCCGAGCCCACGCATGTCTTCGCGATCGGTGACCCGGCCTCGCTGCCCGCGCTCAACTCCCTCCTCGACACCTTCCCGTCGGTCCCGGCGACGGTGTGGTTCGAGGGCACGCTCGGCGGACTGCCGTGGCGTACGGGGAGCGACGACCACCAGGTGATCGAGGTCCCCCGCGACGGCACCGCCCTGGTGGACCGGGTCCGCGCGGAACTGCCGGCCCTGCTGCGGGCCACGCCCGAGCCGTACGTCTGGATCGCCTGCGACACGACGACGACCCGGACGCTGTCGTCGTACGTGCGCCGGGAACTGGGCGTGGCGAAGCAGCGGACGCACGCGCTGGGGTACTGGCGGGCCACCACCTGAGCCCCGGAGCCGGGAACCGCGGACCGGGGACCGGGGACCGGGGACCTGATACCCGAGACCTGATACCCGAGACATGCGGCCCGAGACCTGCGGCCTGATACCCGAGACCTGGGGCCTGGGCCCGGCGGGGCCGACGCGCGGAGTACGGGTGGGCACGGGATCATCGAGCCATGGACGTGACCCTTCACCTCGCCCAGGACCCGGACGCCGACGCGCTGCTCGGGCGGTCCCCGCTCGCCGCGCTGATCGGGATGCTGCTGGACCAGCAGGTCCCGATGGAGTGGGCGTTCAAGGGGCCGCGCACGATCGCCGACCGGCTCGGCGCGGACGACCTCGACGCACACGAGATCGCCGCGCGGGATCCGGAGGCGTTCGCGGCCCTGCTCTCCGACAAACCGGCCGTGCACCGCTATCCGGGTTCCATGGCCAAGCGGATCCAGCAGTTGTGCCAGTACCTCGTCGAGCACTACGACGGTGACGCCGAAGCGGTCTGGCGGGACGTGGGCAGCGGCCCCGAACTGCTGAAGCGGCTGGAGGAACTCCCCGGCTTCGGCCGGCAGAAGGCCCAGATCTTCCTCGCCCTCCTCGGCAAGCAACTCGGCGTCCGCCCCGAGGGCTGGCGCGAGGCGGCCGGCGCGTACGGCGAGACCGGCTCCCACCGTTCCGTCGCCGACATCACCGGCCCCGACTCCCTCACCAAGGTCCGCGCCCACAAACAGGAGATGAAGGCGGCGGCCAAGGCGGCCAAGGCGGCGAAGAGGTAGGGAGAGGCAACCGGCGAGGTCAGTCGGTTGGGTGGTTCCGGGTGGCGGGGCCGCGGCGGTGGATCCAAGCATGGATCATGACCGAGCCATCGAGCGGCACCCCCCAGGACCACGAGTACGACGACCGGAAAGTCCACGGCGACCGGAAGGCGCACGGCGACGACCCGACCGTCCACGGCGGCCCGACGGTTCACGACGACCGTACGGTTCACGGCGGCCGTACGGCCCACGACGACCGTACGGTCCACGGCGGCCGTACGGCGGGCCCCACCGGTGCCACCACCCGGCACGAGCCCGAACCGCCCTTCGAGGGACCGCTGCACCGCCTCTCCCGCGCCGCCTGGCAGATCGTGCTGCTCACCGGCGTCGCCTCCCTGGTCCTGGGCGTCCTGGTGCTGGTCTGGCCCGGCGCCTCGCTCCTGGCGGCGGGCGTCTTCTTCGGCCTCTACCTGCTGATCAGCGGAGTCTTCCAACTCGTCTCCGCGTTCGGCACGCACCGGACGACCTCGCTGCGGGTCCTGGCGTTCATCAGCGGCGCGCTCTCCATCCTGCTGGGCCTGTTCTGCTTCCGCGGTCCGATGCAGTCGATCCTGCTGCTCGCCCTGTGGATCGGCATCGGCTGGCTGATCCGGGGCATCACCCAGAGCCTGGCCGCCGGTTCCGACAGCGCCGTGCCCGCCCGGGGCTGGCAGATCTTCCTCGGGATCGTCACCTTCCTCGCCGGGATCGTGCTGATCGTCTCGCCGTTCGAGTCGATCGCCGTCCTCACCCTGGTCGGTGGCATCTGGCTGCTCGCCGTCGGCGTGGTCGAGATCGTGACCGCCGTACGGATCCGGGGCCGCGCCCGACAGGTGCCGCAGGCGCTGTGAACGCGGCGGTCGGGGAGCCCTCACGGAGGGGGGCGGGATCCGTGCCTCCGGCGCGCGCTGTAGGCCGAGCGAGCGGTTCTCGGACCCACCGGGCCGACCCGGCGCCCCCGCCCGGGGACACCACCCCCATGACCGTCGCCCAGCCCCTCACCGCCGCCCGCGCCTGGCTGCGGATCGCGGTGCTGCTGCTGGCCCTGCTGGTGCCGGGCGCGCACACGGCGGCACACGCCCTCCCCGTGGCGGCGTCGGCGGCGGTCGGCGAACACGGCGGTACGACGGCCGAGTACGACGTCCCCGACACCGCCCTGCGCACCACCCGCGCCACCCGGCAGCCGGTCACGCCACCCCGCCCGGCGCCGCCCGTGCCCTCCCCCGGCCGCGGGGGACCCGGCGCGCACCACGCGCCCCCGAAGCCGTCGTACACCCTGCCCTGTCTGCGCTCGGTGGTCCTGCGCTGCTGACCGGCCCGTCGCCCCGGCAGCCCTCTCCCACCCCCACCGAGCAAGGAAACAGACATGCCTTCAGATCCGTACGCAGTCCTGCGCGCCCTGCTGCGCGCCGAGGCCCACCGCAACGCCCCGACCAAGCCGGAACGGGAAGCGAACGAACCCCGGCGGCGTCCCACCCCCGCCCTGCCGGACCGTCACCGCGACTGACCGACCCACGTGCCGGGCGCCTCACGCGGGCGCCCGGCACGAAGACGTAGAGACGCGAAGACGTAGAGGCGCGAAGACACGAAGACCGGGCACCCGGTGACTCAACGGGGGCGGCGGGCCGTGCCGAAGAGGGAGCGGGTGATCTCCCGGCCGATCTGGCTGCCGACGGAACGGGCCAGGGACTTGAACATGCCGCTGCCGACCACCTGTTCCACGACCGACTCCGGCTGCTTCTCCCGCCGAGCCGCCCGTCCCGCCGGAGCCGGTCCCTCCGGGCCCCGCCCCGCCGGAGGCTGTCCCTCCCCGGCCTGTCCCTCCCCGGCCTGTCCCTCCCCGGCCTGTCCCTCCCCGGCCTGTCCCTCCCCGGCCTGTCCCTCCCCGGCCTGTCCCTCCCGGGCCTGTCCCGCCGGGGAACCCGGTTCGGGCGGAGCCGACGCCCGCCGTTCGAGCTTCTCGTAGGCCGAGTCCCGGTCCACAGCCTGTGCATAACGGGCGTGGAGCGCGAGGCGGCGACCGCCTGGTCGAGTGCCGCCGGTTCGATGGGCCCCATCAGGGACTCGGGCGCGCGCAGCCGGGTCGCGGCGACCGGCGTCGGGGCGCCCTTCTCGCTGAGCACGGTGACCACGGCCTCGCCGGTGCCGAGGCCGGTGAGGAGTTCTTCGAGGTCGTACGCCGAGTTCGGGAAGGTCTTGACCGTGGCCTTGAGCGCCTTCTGGTCGTCCGGGGTGAAGGCGCGCAGCGCGTGCTGGACGCGATTGCCGAGCTGGGCGAGGACATCGGCGGCGACGTCCTTCGGGGTCTGCGTCACGACTGCTGTTGTCACTTTCACCCGATGTATTCGACCTGCGACTTCGCCGCTTCCCCCCTCGGGCCCCCGAGCGCATGCCTCCCCCAAGGGGTGGCAGGAACAGCAAGCCTGCCCGGATGCACGATCGTCGCCGTACGCTCGAATCATGAGTGCCGACATTGGCAAGCGGCTTCAGGAGGTGCGCAAGCGGCGCGGCCTGACGCAACGTCAGCTGGCGAGTGAGTCCGGCGTGTCCCTGTCCTTGATCAGGAAGCTGGAGCAAGGGGAGCGCGCTGACACACGCCTGGAAACTGCGCGCCAGCTGGCTCAGGCACTACGGGTACCGACAACAAGCCTCATCGCCGAACACGAGGAAGAGCGGCAGGCGGCACCTGGTGCCGATGACCGCTGGGCCGCTGTCCGGCGTGCGCTCGTGACTCCCCTGCGGTCGGACGGTGTGGCCGAAGAGCCGACCGTGAACGGCGTACAGGAAGCCTTGGAATCGGCACTCCCGCTCTTCTCCGGTGATCGTTTCGCAGAGCTGAGCGTGGTCCTTCCGCCGCTGCTCCGGGACGCGGATCTCATCGCCGACAGCGGGCCCGAGGGGCGTGCTGTGCGTGTGCGGCTCTCGCAACTGACGGGCTGGTTGCTCACTCAGACTCGGCAGTTCGAGGCGGCCGACGTCGCCCTGTCGCGTTCCCTGGACGAGTCCTCGGACCGGCTTCAGGCGGCGGCGACGGTGAACACACAGTGCTGGCTCCTGCTGCGGCGTGGTCGCCTGGCTGAGGCACGGGAGTTGGCGACGCGGTGGGCGGACGAGGTGGAGCCGCGCATCTCGCGGGCGACTCCGGCGGAGCTGAGCGCGTGGGGCTGGTTGCTCCTGCGGGCTTCTGCTGCGGCGATCCGGGACAACCGGCCCGGAGAGGCCGAGGACGCTTTGCGCTACGCCAACTCGGCGGCGGTGGCGATGGGGCGGGAGTTCGCTCCGCGTGACGACTTCTTGCAGGCGTTCGGCCCCGTCACGGTGACGCTGAAGCGGGCCGAGAACGCGATGATCGTCGACAAGCCCGACTTGGTCCTCAAGCTCTCGGCCCGCATACCTACGGGTGGCATGCGGCCCACGTCCAACAACCGCAACCGTCACCTGCTGGACGTGGCAGAGGCGCATGCCCGCTCGCGTGACTACGCGAAGACGGTCGAGGTCCTGCAAGGCATCAGGGCAGATGCCCCACAATGGTTGCCCAACCAACGGTACGCGCGAGACATCTTCGGCCGGGTGATCTCCCGTCGGCGCACCCTCACCCCGGAAATGCGGGAGCTGGCCGACGCGATCGGCGTCCCGGTGTGACGCGGTGTGGCACTTCGGGCTGACGGCCCGTCAAAGCGCCATTGAGGCGTGACCGCTCTGCTACCTAGCGTTATTTGCATGGCGACTCAGAGCAGAACACCAGAGACGTCCGCCCCTGAGCGCGGAGAGCTGATGTACGACCCGGCGACGCGCAAGGTCGGGGAGTACCAGGACAAGGCCGGTCCGTACGCCATGCTGCGCCCGGTGGGCGGCGGCTGCGAATGGGAGGCGGACCCTGCCCAGATCCGCCCCGCTTCCCCTGCGGAACGTCTCAGCGCAGGCGTGAAGGCTGCCAACGTGCGGGCGGAGCAGGGGCTGTGACCGTCCGATCGGTGATCCGCCATGAGACATGGACGCTCACGCCGGACCGTGAGCCTGACGCGGAACCGACCACGTACGCGATGGAGTGCGCAGTGTGCGGGGAAACCTCGAACGCCAGCGAGGACTTCGCCGAACCGCAGAGCTGGGTCCTGGAGCACTGCGGCCAGAACCCCTCGCACCACAGCTTCCGGGAGATCATCACCCGTCCGTGGCGCACCTGGCGGCACGCGTGATGCGTCGCGCGGTGGGCTGCTTAGGCCGCCTCGCCGAACCTCTGCTGATCATCGCCATCGCGGGCTCGTGCGGCTTCGCCCTGGACCTCACCGCCGCCTCCAGCTCGCCACTCCCCTAAACACCCGTCCCCGCCGGACATAGCCGACCGAGGTCTCCCCCACTTCGAGAAGCCCTGGCGGGGACGGGGCTTTGCCCTGGTAGTGGCGCGGTTTGGGCACGCCGCCGGCCGTAGAGGCTTTGGGCGGGAGCTGCCATGGGGCGAGTGAACAGGGGGCCTTACGCTCACCAGCGGATCGGGCAGTCTCTTGGAGCCTGCCCGCAATAGCCCGATCGGCCCCCTGTTCTTCGAGGCTCGCCCCATGGTGGCTGCCTAAAGCCTCGTAGGCCGTCGGCCCCCAGCCCCAAGACGCTTGAACCTCCACCCCTTTGATCCTGCAAGGCTCGGCGGGTCTCTGAATGCCGCGTGGCCGGGATGCGGAGCCGGGGCGTGGTCCTGGTGCAGTTGTCGTGCGACTGCTCGGCGGGCTGCCGGAGGAATGGAAGACGAGCAGCACTGATCAGTTTGAGGTACTGACGAACACCTCACAGGTTCGGATAGTCATTGACGGTCCGCACCGCATAATCAGCGACATGAAGAAATGGAGCAAAAATGGCCTCACTCACCATTGCGACGGGCAACAGTTCCTTTCTCCGCACCGCATCAAGGGCGATCCTTGCGGATGCCCGGAATCCATCAAGGAACGAAAGGAAAGAGCCCGAGGCCGGCTGGGACCCCAACCCAGTACTGAGATCTCTTTCCAGATCGATAGCGCACCCGATCTCGGCCACTTCCGAATGCGCTCCATATCCTGGAAGTTCACAGAGTCCGTAGCATCAATCCGTAGTCTCATGAACTCGACTCGGGACAATTTGGCATGTGACCTTTCGCTTGCGGTGGTTGAACTCCCGTCGGCGACAGGGCGCACGGCTACATACCGGCAGCCGCTCCTCCTGCCTGAAGTGGTAACCGCCGCGTAGGCAAACGATGCGGGCAGCAATCAGCCCCGCCCGGGATGGCATCCGGACGGGGCTGATCAGCGCTCAACGCTGGTTCACATGTCGGGGCTTGCGGGCTTCCTGGCCCACTCGATCGTCACCCTCTTACTCGCGTCGTACTCCTCCCACCTGTTCCCGCGTCCCTCGGACTTCTCCACCACGACCCGATCCACGAAGAGCCGGAGGAAAGAGCGCTTGTCCGGCTGCTCGGCCGAGTGCCACCACGACCCCGAGCCGATCGGGTCCCCGTCCGGCTCGTCGCCTCCGACCCACTGTTCAATGGGAAGGTCGGGCGTCTCCACGCGGGACAGATCCTCAATGCGTGACTCCAACGCCTGGATCTCCCGCTCTAGTTCGGCCTTCTTCTCCTTGAAGCGCGTCCGGCCGACCGGTCCGCTGTACACGTCGTTCTCAAGGTCGTCGTAAAGCTCGTTGAGAGCCGCTTCGCGGTCCTTCTTCCTCATGACGACTTCGGCGCGCTCGGTGACCAGTTCAGGGCTCGCGATCGTCGCAGCGAACCGACGTGTGGCCTCTTCGATGAGTGCAACCGCCTCGGGGTCGTCCTCGTCCGCGCTCGACACCTTCGCCAGAACGGCGCGTGCCACATGGTCCTCGATGTGCTCGCGCTTGATGCTGTTGCCGCCCGTGTGCCCCTCCGTGGCGGCTCCCTTGGGCCGGGAGCACCGGTAGGACGCCGTGGCGCTCTGGTTGCCGTTGCTGGACATCGTGAAGCCGCACTCACAGAAGAGCAGGGCAAGTCCGCTGAGAAGCGAGGTGCCCCGGTTGAGCCCCTGCCCCCGGCCACGGGTCATCAGCCATGCCTGCACGGCGTGCCAGTCGGCGGGCTCAAGGATGGCGTCGTGACTGATCATGGGTTCCTGGGTCTCCGGGTTCCGGATCGTCCGGTACCCCGTGATCTGTGTGCGGATCGCCCCGTCCTTGGTCTCCTTGTGCTCGTAGACCGGCTCGACGGCGTGACCGATCATGCGGGGGTCCTGCAAGATCCGCTTGAGGGTGGTCACCTCCCACTGCGGCGGCTTGCTCCGGCCCGGGGTGCTTACGGTCACCGCGCCCCGCCACTTACCGTTCAGGCGCGCGGTCTTCGTGGGCACGCCTCGCGCGTTCAGGTCAGCGCAGATACCTGCCAGCGAACCAGGGTTCCGGCGGCCCGCCTTCGCCGGACGGTCCTTGTTCTCCAGGATCGTGCGCACGACTTCACGGATCACCTCGGCCTCGTCCTCGACGATCACAAGCTTCCGAATCGTCAAGCCGCCCTGCCGAACCTCCTCCGTCGCGTAGCCGTACGGCGGGAGTCCCCCGACCCATGAACCGGCGTCGCGGAGAATCTTCTTGGTTCCCTTGATGTGCTTGGACTTGTTGGCGCTCTCCTGGTGGGCCGCGTCCAGCCGCATGATGAGCATGATCAGCTTCATCGTGTCACCGGGCGGGAAGTCGCCTTCGTTGACCGAGACGATCGTGACGCCGAGCCGGTGCAGCTCCATCACGACGGGAATGGCGTCCTCGGGACTCTGGCGAGAGAACCGGCTGACGTAGTGCACAACGATCACGTCGAGTCGTCCGGTGCGAGCATCGCTCAACAGCCGCTCGAACTCCGGCCGGATCACCCCGACCTTGTAGCCGGACAGATCCTTGTCCTCGTAGTCGCCTACGTAGTCGTAGCCCCTTTTCGTCGCCTCCGCGCGGCACGCTTCCCGCTGCGCACGCGGCGACCCCTCGGACTTGTCCTGCCGTTCCTGGCTCTGCCGGATGTACCCCCCGGCCCGCTCCCGCTCCTCCGTGTTCATAGGGAGAAAGTATCGGAAGCTAAGAACACGCCGACGCCCTTGGAGCGGATCAGCCGGACGGTCTGGGTGATCGAGTCCAGGAACGCCTTGGACGCGTCGTTGAAGAGGAGATGGGCCTCGTCGAAGAAGAAGACGAGCCCCGGCCGGTCGGCGTCACCGACCTCGGGCAGATCGTGGAAGAGATCGGCGAGCAGCCACATCAGGAAGGTGGAGAACAACTGCGGCCGGTCCTGCACGGCGGCCAGTTCCAGCACCGACACCGTGCCGCGCCCGTCCGGGGCGGTCCGCAGCAACTCGGAGGTGTCGAACTCCGGCTCCCCGAAGAAGTCCGCCATCCCCTGCGCCTCGAACGCGGTCAGCGCCCGCAGGATCACCCCGGCCGTGGCGGTGGACAGTCCACCGATGGTCTTCAGCTCGGCCCTGCCCTCGTCGGAGGTGAGGAAGGCGACGACCGAGCGGAGGTCCTTGAGGTCGAGGAGTTCGAGGCCCTTCTGGTCGGCGTAGTGGAAGATCAGCCCGAGGGACTGCTCCTGGGTCTGGTTGAGCTGGAGCACCTTGGAGAGCAGGACCGGCCCGAAGCTGGTGACGGTGGCCCTGACGGGGATGCCGTGGCCGATACCGCCGAGCGCGTAGAACTCGGCCGGAAAGCCGGTCGCCGCCCACTCCTGGTGGACCTCGGCGGCACGCGAGCGCACCTTGTCGTTGTCGGCGCCGGGCGCGGAGATCCCGGAGACATCGCCCTTGATATCGGCGAGGAAGACGGGCACGCCCTGGGCGGAGAGCTGCTCGGCGATCAGCTGGAGCGTCTTGGTCTTGCCGGTGCCGATGGCGCCCGCGACCAGCCCGTGCCGGTTGAGCATCGGCAACGGGATCCGCACCTGCGCGTCCGGCAGACAGGCCCCGTCCCAGAGCAGCGCGCCGAGGTCGAGGGCGGGCCCGGCGAAGGCGTACCCGGCGGCGATCTCCAGGGCGGGCCGCGGAAGCACGGACGTACCGGAGGCGCTGGAAGGGCTGGAAGGGCTGGAGGAACTGGCCCCGTCGGAGGCGCCGGTCCCACCGGAGGGACTCCCGCCCGCCGGCTTCTCGCCTTCCGGCTTCCCGCCTTCCGACTTCCCGCCCGTCCCGCCGGCCGATCCGGTCGCCGCCGATCCGGTCGCCGCCGATCCGGTCGCCGCCGATCCGGTCGCCGCGGATGCGGTCGCCGCCGATCCGGTCGCCGCGGAT
Organism: Streptomyces sp. NPDC091377; assembly: GCF_044757045.1. NCBI lineage: Bacteria > Bacillati > Actinomycetota > Actinomycetes > Kitasatosporales > Streptomycetaceae > Streptomyces > Streptomyces sp. NPDC091377. The sequence continues at coordinate 117,216 of NZ_JBIVUE010000008.1, forward strand.
CCGGTCTCGCTGTCGCTCATCTCAGACCTCTGTCCCGGCCCTGTCCCGGCCCTGTGTCCGCCCTGTGTCGGCTCTGTCCCTGCCCTGTCAGGGGGCCTCAAGGAGCCTCTGTCTGGAACTCGTGCATCCAGTCTCCCGGTTTGCCCCGATTCACGGCATCTTTTCCGGGGCCGCACCCCCCTTCCATGGCTGCGCCGTGAAGCTCTTGGCCGGTAGGCTTTCCGTGTGATCTTCAAGCGCATCGGAAACGGCCGGCCGTACCCCGACCACGGCCGGGAAAGCACCCGGCAGTGGGCGGACGTCGCGCCGCGCCCGGTCCGCCTCGATCAGCTCGTGACCACCAAGCAGCAACTCGATCTGGAGACGCTGCTCGCCGAGGACTCGACCTTCTACGGCGACCTCTTCGCGCATGTCGTGAAGTGGCAGGGCGATCTGTATCTGGAGGACGGACTGCACCGCGCGGTCCGCGCCGCGCTCCAGCAGCGCCAGGTGCTGCACGCGCGCGTCCTGGAACTCGACTGACCTCCGCCCCGACGCACCCGTGGGACACCTGTTGGCCCTTTCGGGTTGGACTGAGCGACGTCGAATGATCATCTAGTAGGCATCGCCGCCCCGGCGCACTACGCTGCGCTCATGAGCATGCTGACTCCCCCCGGCATGGGCGGCCGGTACCGGATCACGGGGGGCAAGTACCCGCGGATGCGCCGGCCCCGGCGGCGGGCCCGGCTCGTGCTCGCCGTGGTGGCCTCGACCACCGCGCTCGGCCTGGCCGGCTGGGGCACCTTGCAGCTCATCGACGTCTTCACGGGCGGCGGCGACAAGGCGTCGGCGACGGCGGCCGAGGCGGAGTGCGCGACCAAGGGCAGCAGCGCCGCGTCCCCGGAGGCACGGCGCTCCGCGCAGCCGGCCGGGGCCGTCCCCGCACCCGCGAAGATCACCGTCAACGTCCTCAACGCCACCACCCGCTCCGGCCTCGCCAAGCGCACGGCCGACGAGCTGAAGAAGCGCGGCTTCAAGATCGGCGAGGTGGGCAACGCCGGGAAGACCTACGACAAGAAGGTCAAGGGCACCGGCATACTGCTGGGCCCCAGCGCCGCCCTGAACTCCACCCTGCCGGTCCTGGCGACCCAGCTGGCCGACGCGGAACGCCGTACGGACGCGGCCCGCAAGGGCAAAGAGATCGACCTGATCCTCGGCGACGACTTCAAGCAGCTCACCAGCCGGACGGCGGCGGACCGGGCCCTGACGACCCTGACCTCCCCGGATCCGACCGCGAAGGCCGCGAAGCGCAACTGCTGAGCACCCGGGAACCGACCGCGCCCCGCCAGGGGTGAACCGGGGGGAGAACGACCGTCCGGCCCCCCGAAGCCCCTGCCCCGGCCCCTGCTGCTCGGCTACTCCGCTACTCGGCTACTCGGCCGCCCCGTACATCCGGTCCCCGGCGTCGCCCAGCCCCGGCACGATGTAGCCGTTCTCGTTCAGCCGCTCGTCCACGGACGCCGTCACCACCGTCACCGGCGTTCCCGCCAGCTCCCGCTCCATGATCTCCACGCCCTCGGGCGCGGCAAGCAGCACGACGGCCGTCACATCGTCGGCCCCCCGCCCGATCAGCTCCTTGATCGCCGCGACCAGCGTGCCGCCGGTGGCGAGCATCGGGTCGAGCACATACACCTGCCGCCCGGAGAGGTCCTCCGGCATCCGCGTGGCGTACGTCGACGCCTGGAGGGTCTCCTCGTTGCGGATCATGCCCAGGAAGCCCACCTCGGCGGTCGGCAGCAGCCGCACCATGCCGTCCAGCATGCCGAGCCCGGCCCGCAGGATCGGCACCACCAAGGGGCGCGGGTGGGACAGCTTGACGCCGGTGGTCCCGGTGACGGGCGTGGTGATGTCGACCTGTTCGGTCCGCACGTCCCGCGTGGCCTCGTAGGCGAGCAGGGTGACCAGCTCGTCGGCGAGCCGGCGGAAGGTCGGGGAGTCGGTGCGGCGGTCGCGCAGCGTGGTGAGCTTATGAGCGACCAGGGGGTGGTCGACGACATGGAGACGCATGCCCATAACAGTAACCGCGCCCCCTGCACCCGCGCGCTGGCATCAAACCCCCCGTCCGGGGGAAAGTGGGAGGGACGGACGGGGGTGATGAACCCATGCGTGACCTGCGGGACCTACCCGACCCGGACGACCCGGACGACCCCGACGAGCGGAACGAGAACGCCCGCGGCCCGGGCGCGGCCGACGAGACGAGTGAGACGTACGTGACACACAGGACGTACAACGGGACGTACGACAGGACGTACGACAAGACGCGCGAGAGGCACGAGATACGTGAGGGCCGCGCCGCGGAGCCCCCGGCGGAACGTGTGGAGCCCGCGGAACGGGCGGAACGGACGGAACGGGCGGAGCGGGACGCCGAGCGCCGGCGGCGGCGCGCGCAGTTCCTGCGGGAACTCGCGGAGGCCCGGGCTTTGCGCGACCGGGTGCAGCCCCGCCGGGCCAAGGCGGCCCGGCTGCGCCGCGCGATGCGCATGCGAACGTTCCGCTGGTAGCCGGGGCCGCGCCGCGCCCGGGGAAGAACCGTGCCCCGCCCGGGCGTTGACCGGGTGGTCGTGCGGGCCGGCGAGGGAAAGGCGCGTACGATCCGCAGGTGGTGGAGGCGAGCGCGCTGACGGCTCTTTGCTCACGCGCGATCAAAAGAGCCAGACACAGGGAGCGGAAGACGTCCCCTGAGCGCCTTGTTTCTGCCACGATTCCGAGTGGGTGGGGCTCGGAGCATCGCTCCCCACCCGCAGCCTCCGCCGGGGGGACCCCCAACCGGCACGCCTCTGACCAGTGGGAGAGTCACGGTGTACTTCGCCGCACTGCTCGCGCGCACCGAAGACGGGTGGAAAGCGAGCGACACAGAGCTCGACGATGTGGAGACCTTGTCGGATCTGGCCGACCTGGCCCGGGAGTCCGCTCCCGACGAGGACACGGTGCTGGTGCTGATCGAGCAGGAGGGCGCCTGGTTCGGCGTCGTCCGCATCGACGGCGAGGACGACCCGCGGATCTATGTGTCCAGCGCCGGCGCCGCCGCCCGCAGCAGCTACGGGGAGATCCTGCTCACCGACGAACTGCTCGGCCGGGATCCCGACGACGGTGCCGACCTGGACGCCCTCGACCTCGACGGCACCGAGGACGGCGAGCCCGACCACCAGGACGGTGAGGACGGCGACGCCGACTCGTCCGTGCCGTCCGGCCCGGTCGGGGACGCCCGCATCCTGGACGACTTCGGGGTCAGCGAGAAGGAACTGCTGTCGCTGTCCGAGGACGCCCTGGGTGAGATCGCCGAGGCCCTGGGCGCCTCGGACGTCCTGGAGACCGTCCGCTGACCACCACGCCCCCGCACCCCGACCCGGTGCGTGATCCCTGGCGGGACGCCATGCGACTCGCCCTCGACCAGGCCGGACGGGCCGTCGCCGGTGGTGACGTGCCCGTCGGCGCCGTCGTACTCGCCGCGGACGGTACGACGGTCCTCGCGAGCGGGCACAACGAGCGCGAGGCCACCGGCGACCCCACGGCCCACGCCGAGGTGCTCGCGATCCGCCGGGCCGCCGCCGCCCTCGGGCAGTGGCGGCTCACCGGCTGCACCCTGGTGGTCACCCTGGAGCCCTGCACGATGTGCGCGGGCGCGCTGGTGCTGTCCCGGGTCGACCGGGTGGTCTACGGCGCCGCCGACGCCAAGGCGGGCGCGGCCGGCTCCCTCTGGGACGTCGTACGCGACCGTCGGCTCAACCACCGTCCCGAGGTGATCGAAGGCGTGCTCGCCGACGACTGCGCCCGTCTCCTCACCACGTTCTTCCGCACCCGCTGACCTAGAGCCTGTCGTTCGGATCATCCCGGCGTCGCGGGGTCCGGCACCGCTCCCGAATCGATTTCGGAGCACGCCCCACCGTGCGGTAAAGTCTCCCTCGGTAGCGTGTCCGAGCGGCCGAAGGAGCTCGCCTCGAAAGCGAGTGTGGCGCAAGTCACCGAGGGTTCAAATCCCTCCGCTACCGCTCTCACACCCCCCTGAGCTGTGGAAACACAGACAGGGGGGTGTTTTGCATACAACCCCCCGCAGCTACGGGGGTGTTCCGGTAGCGCGAAGCGCCGGAGACCCGAAGAAAGGCCCCGTCCGCCGACGGGGCCCTTCCTGGACGGACCCTCAAGTACGCGCCGGTCACGGGGGAGACAGGGGCGCGCACCCCGCAGTGAGAGGTCCGTTCCGGGCCGTCGCGGGCTCCTGCCAGGGCCGCGCGGCCACCTCTCCATGGTGACCGTGGGGCGATGGTGGGGGAGGGAGGCAAACGGCCCCGTCCAGTGGGCCGTTGGTCCTTAAATAGGACGTGAAGCTACACTCGCCGCCGACAACAGCGGACACAGCAGGCACAGAGGAGGCCGCGGTGGCGGTGAACGCGAAGAAGATCGCGGTCTATGTACTCGTGGTCTTCGTGCTGTATTTGATCATCACGGACCCCGCCAAGGCGGCCGACTACGTGCAGATAGCCTTCGAGGGCATTTCGGACGCCGCCAAGGCCATCGGCGACTTCATGACCTGGGCCGCAAACGGAGGTAAATGATGATCCGCCACCTGGTGCTGTTCAAGCTCAACGAGGGGGTCGCGCACGACGACCCGAGGGTCGCGGAGGCCATCGCGGCGTTCCAGGGCCTCGACCAGCGTGTCACCGAGCTTCGTTCCTGGGAGTTCGCCCGCAACTTCAGCGACCGGCCCATCGCCTACGACTACGCCATCAACTCCTCCGTCGAGGACCGGGACGCCCTCCAGCGCTACCTGGCCCACCCCGACCACCAGGCCGGGGCCGCGCTGTGGCGCGCGATCGCCACGTGGGTGATCGCCGACTACGAGATCGAGACCTGAGCCCGGCAGACCACACGTCCGAAAACCCGGGACCATCCGGCCCTGATGCCGACCGGTGCCGACCGTCCGCTGGGGCCAGATGGCCCCCCGGCCAGTCCTCCGGCCGCCCCCCAGTCGGGCGCAGCCGCCCACCGAATGAGCCCTCCGCCGTCCGACGGCGGAGGGCTTCGTCGTGCCGGACGCCGCCCCCACACCGCCCCACACCGCCCCACACCGCTCAACACCGCCCAACACGGAGTTATGGGGTGCTTGCACACAGTGCACATGTCTTGTGATGCTATGACCGCTTTTGACGGATGAGTTGACCGATGAGTCGACGAATGACGAGGTGGAGTTGACCGTGCCGGCCAGTACTGCGCCTCAAGCGCCGCCCCAGGGGTCCCCGGGGTCCCCGGCAAGCGCTCCGGCCACCGGGACGGGCACGCCGCAGTCGCCGCTGGGCACCCTGCCGCAGGCCCAGCCGGGCGCACCGCAGCGCAGCAGCAGGGGGGCGGACACCCGGGCGCTCACCCAAGTGCTGTTCGCCGAGTTGAAGCAGCACCAGCCGGGTACGCCGGAGCACAACCGGGTGCGCGGGGCGCTGATCGAGGCCAACCTCCCGCTGGTGCGCTACGCCGCCGCCCGCTTCCGCTCCCGCAACGAGCCGATGGAGGACGTGGTCCAGGTCGGCACCATCGGCCTGATCAACGCCATCGACCGCTTCGACCCGGAGCGGGGCGTGCAGTTCCCCACCTTCGCGATGCCGACGGTCGTCGGCGAGATCAAGCGCTACTTCCGGGACAACGTCCGCACGGTCCACGTACCGCGCCGGCTGCATGAGCTGTGGGTCCAGGTCAACAGCGCGACCGAGGACCTCACCACCGCCTTCGGGCGCTCCCCCACCACCGCCGAGATCGCCGAGCGGCTGCGCATCACCGAGGACGAGGTGCTGTCCTGCATCGAGGCCGGGCGGTCGTACCACGCCACCTCGCTGGAGGCCGCCCAGGAGGGCGACGGGCTGCCCGGCCTGCTGGACCGGCTCGGCTACGAGGACCCGGCCCTGGACGGCGTGGAGCACCGGGACCTCGTACGCCATCTCCTGGTGCAGCTTCCGGAACGGGAACAGCGAATTCTGCTGCTGCGGTACTACAGCAACCTCACACAGTCCCAGATCAGTGCGGAACTCGGTGTCTCGCAGATGCATGTCTCCCGGCTGCTGGCCCGCAGTTTCCAACGGCTGCGAACGGCCAACCGGATCGACGCCTGACCGCCCCGGCACCGCGCGGAACCGGAGCCTCCGCTGACGCGTGACCCGCTGGGCCGGTGCGCCCCAACCGGAGCCGCCCGGTGCCGGAAGTCCGACCGGCGCACACCCAAACACGAGATCGATCTGTCACCGATAAGAGCGAATCACCTACCGGGGCCCCAGTCGACATAATCCCCCTGAAAAACCGTCACACCCACTGTTTCCAGGGCTGATTCGCGTCTCGCATGTCGACATGTCACTACAGCGTGTTGCCGACATGTGACATTCTGCCGGAAGCGCGTTTGCCGGGGCTCAGGCTCCGGTATTCAGGTGAAGGCTGCGCTCCTCGCCAGAGGGGCCGCCGCGACCGTCCCGCGACCCAGAGGGGGTGGCATGTCCGCAGAACAGGGCAGCTCGAAGGTGCTCACGCTGACAAAGAGCGAAGTGGCGCCTGCGCCGGCGCTCGACACGCTCGGCCCCATCGACACCATCGACGACACCTCGGCCCTCACGGCCGTCCCGGCCCCGGCCGTTCCGGCCACGCCGGCCGCCTCGGAGTCCATCGACACCCGGACCCTGTCCCGCTCCCTGTTCCTGCGGCTCGCCGCGCTCTCCGAGGACAGCCCTGAGCGTGGGTACGTACGGGACACCCTGATCGAGCTGAACCTCCCGCTCGTGCGGTACGCGGCGGCCCGCTTCCGCTCCCGCAACGAGCCGATGGAGGACATCGTCCAGGTCGGCACCATCGGGCTGATCAAGGCGATCGACCGGTTCGACTGCGAGCGCGGCGTCGAGTTCCCGACCTTCGCGATGCCCACGGTCGTCGGTGAGATCAAGCGGTTCTTCCGGGACACCTCCTGGTCGGTGCGGGTCCCGCGCCGGCTCCAGGAACTCCGGCTGGCCCTCACCAAGGCGAGCGACGAGCTGTCCCAGAAGCTGGACCGCTCCCCGACCGTCACCGAACTCGCCACGGTCCTCGGGGTCTCCGAGGAGGACGTGGTCGACGGCCTCGCGGTCGGCAACGCCTACACGGCGTCCTCGCTGGACTCCCCCGCCCCCGAGGACGACGGCGGCGAGGGCTCCCTCGCGGACCGCCTCGGCTACGAGGACACCGCGCTGGAGGGCGTCGAGTACCGCGAGTCCCTCAAGCCCCTGCTGGCCAAGCTGCCGCCCCGCGAGCGCCGGATCATCATGCTCCGCTTCTTCGCGAACATGACCCAGTCCCAGATCGGCGAGGAAGTCGGCATCTCCCAGATGCACGTCTCCCGACTGCTGACGCGGACCCTCGCACAGCTCCGGGAAGGGCTGATCTCGGACTGACCCGGGACCGACGGGCCCGAAACCGACCGGAACCGACCGGAACCAACCCGGAACCGACCTGGGACCGACCTGGGACCGGGCCCGGGACCGACTTCGGCTCTGCTCCGATCCCTTCCTTTCTGACATACCGTCAGCCACCATGGCCCGATGCTTCCCGCGATGCGCCGAGCCGTCTCGACACCCCGCCGCCGGGGCGCCCTGATCGGTGCCTCGGCGGCGTCCGTCTGCCTGGGCCTGGTCCTGGCCGCGTGCGGAGGGGGTGACGGAGACAGAGACGGTGACGGGTTCGTGGCCGTGGGGTCGGGAGGCGACGGCCGTACGGCGAAGGCGACCGGACCCTCGGAGGATGACGTACGGCTCGTCCCGCTGGATCCCGACCGTGAGCCCGGGACGTCAGGGCGGCCAGCCACGTCAGGGCAGTCAGGGCAGTCCGAGAATGCCGTCCCTAAGGGAACCGGAACCGAACCGGACCCAGCCCCCGCTCCCCCCACCGGCCCCGGCACCGACACCGACACCGGCACCGGCAGCGACACCAGCCCCGACCCCGACCCCGACTCTGGCCTGTCGGGATCCCCCGCGCCGTCCTCCTCCCCACCGCCCCCGGCACCCGGCACCCCCGCCGGACCCGGGGTGCTGAAGGTCAGCGTGCCGGAGCAGGAGGCCACCGACCGGCGGTACTGCGAGGAGGTCACCGTCGGCTTCCGTAACACCGGCGGTACGGCGGTGGGTTCGGGGACGGTGACGTTCGGGACGCATGTCATCGGGGCGCTGGGCGTCGACTGGGCGACCGTGGAGTCCACGGAGCCCTTGCCGGTGCCGATCCGGGCGGGGGAGAGGGTCGAGAAGACCTGGACCGTGTGCGTCGACCGGTTCTACGAGGGGATGCTGGCGCTGGGCGCGCACCTGGAGCACGACGTCACGGTGAAGTACCCCGGCGGAGAAGCGGTGTTCGTCCCCCGCCCCGGGGCGTGATCACCACCCGGGCCGACGAGGTGCCGACCGGGCCAGGACGGCGGGAACCGGAGCTGACCAGGCGATCCAGGAGGCCCGCTACTTGAGCGCCAGCCAAGCCACCGCGGCCACGATCACGACCGCCGCGACCACGCCGAGGATCAGACCGAGCTTGGGGCCCGAGGACGCCTGCCGCTGACGGCCCCCCTGGGGCTCCTCGTCGACGAACGCGCGGAACATCTGGGTGCTGCCTGCGGGGTCCGGGGTGCCCTGGGGATGCTGGGAGTTGGCCATGGCCCGAGACCCTAGCGAAGTCGCCGAAGGCTGACCAAGCCGGGGTTGCGGGAAGACCGTAGCGCCAGGGGGTGAACACCCCCCTCCGCCCACCCACCCCACCAGCACCTTTACATCCGCCAATACGTGCCTTTGCCAAACTTTTGCCGGGCTTACGATCCTTTTATTTGCCTTCAGCAACCAACGGCTCTTACGGTTGCCTGAAGCAACGAAAAGTTCGGGGATCCGGGGAGGGGCACGATGGCGGAGCCGTCGCAGTACGCCGAGTTGGCGCGGCAGCTCGGCGCCGTCGGCGCGGTGAAGCGGGACATGGCGCGGGTCCTGCCCGCCTCCTGTCCGACGGGGACCCTGGCCGTGCTGACCTCGATCGACCGGTACGGGGACATGCGGATCGGAGGGCTGTCGGAACTGCTGGCCGTGGACATGTCCGTCACCAGCAGACACGTCACCCACTGCGTCGAGCGCGGCTGGATCGAGCGGATCTGCGACCCCACGGACAAACGCTCCCGCATTCTGCGGCTGACCCCCGCCGGGCGGGAGGTCCTGGCCGAACTCCGGCTGCGGATGACCTCGTTGCTCGCCGACCGGCTGCGCGACTGGGACGAGGACGACCTCAGCAGGCTCATCGGGCTGATGAACCGACTGCTGGAGAGCTTCGGCGCCGCGGTCCCCGCCCGGCCCGGCTGACAGACGCGGCCCCGTAACACCGCCGCGATCGCCCACCCTCGCACGAAGGAAGAGAAGGAAGCCCATGGCAACCACGACGCCGACTGGTGCGCGGCCGGCGCATGCCAGGCACGGGGGCGGCTCCCACGGTGAGCCCATGTCGCACCGGCAGATCATGGAGGCGCTGACCGGGCTGCTGCTCGGCATGTTCGTCGCGATCCTGTCCTCGACGATCGTCTCCAACGCCCTGCCCGACATCATCAAGGACCTCGGCGGCGGCCAGAGCGCCTACACCTGGGTCGTCACCGCCTCCCTCCTGGCCATGACCGCCTCCACCCCGCTGTGGGGCAAGCTCGCCGACCTCTTCTCCAAGAAGCTGCTGATCCAGATCGCGCTGGTCGTCTTCATGCTGGGCTCGGCCGCGGCGGGGCTGTCGCAGAACCCGGCGACCCTCATCACCTTCCGCGCGGTGCAGGGCATCGGCATGGGCGGGCTCTCCGCGCTCGCCCAGATCATCCTCGCGGCGATGATCTCCCCACGGGAGCGCGGCCGGTACAACGGCTACCTCGGCGCCACGTTCGCCACCGCGATGGTCGGCGGCCCCCTGATCGGCGGGGTCATCACCGACACCGACTGGCTCGGCTGGCGCTGGTGCTTCTACGTCGGTGTCCCCTTCGCCGTGGTCGCCCTGGTGGTGCTCCAGCGCACCCTGCACCTGCCCGTCGTCAAGCGCACGGCCCGGACCAGGGTCGACTGGGCCGGGGCCTTCTTCATCACGGCCGCGGTCTGTCTGCTGCTGGTGTGGGTGACCTTCGCCGGGGACAAGTACGACTGGGCCTCCTGGCAGACGTACAGCATGGTCGGCGGGACGCTCGCGCTGCTGCTGGTCTTCGTGTTCACGGAGTCCCGCGCCGCCGAGCCGATCATCCCGCTGCGGCTGTTCCGCAACCGCACCATCACCCTGTCCTCGCTCGCCTCGCTCTTCGTCGGCATCGCGATGTTCTCCGGGACCATTTTCTTCAGCCAGTACTTCCAACTGGCCCGCAACGAGTCGCCGACCATGTCCGGCGTCCTCACCATCCCGATGATCGCCGGCCTGTTCGTCTCCTCCACCGTCTCCGGCCGGATCATCACCCGTACCGGCCGCTGGAAGGCGTGGCTGCTGATCGGCGGCGCCCTGGTGACCGGCGGACTCGGACTGCTCAGCACGATCGCGTACGACACCCCGTACTGGCGGGTCGGCCTCTACATGGCGCTCATGGGGCTCGGCATCGGCATGATGATGCAGAACCTGGTGCTCGCCACCCAGAACCAGGTCGCCCCGGGCGATCTCGGCGCCGCCAGCTCGATCGTCAACTTCTTCCGCTCCCTCGGCGGTGCCGTCGGTGTCTCCGCGCTCGGCGCGCTCCTCAGCCACCGCATCGCCCACTACGTCCAGGAGGGCGCCGCCTCCCTCGACCCCGAGTCGGCCGCCGCGCTGGCCGGGGCGAGCGACACCAGCGGCGCCATCCCGGACATGGACACCCTGCCCGGCCCTCTCCGCACCCTCATGGAGAGCGGCTACGGCAGCGGCATCGCCGACGTCTTCCTCTACGCCGCCCCCGTCGCCTTCCTCGCCCTGCTCGCCTCGCTGTTCATCAAGGAGGTGCCGCTGCGCACCCAGGGCGCGCTGGCCCAGGCCACCGCGGCGTCGGCCACCGACGACGGCACCAACATCCCCGACGGCGGGGGGACCGGGGTTCCGGTCGGAGGGAGCGGGGTTCCGGTCGGAGGGAGCGGGATTCCCGCCGTAGGGGCCGTAGGGGCCGTAGGAAGTGGGATTCCCGCCGTGGGGGCCGGGGTTCCCGTGGGGGGACACGTCCGGGAGGGCGGCGGGAGCGGGGGCGTGCCCGGGGCCGTCGTCACCCTCATCTCGCCCGGCGGACGCCAGCTCGGACGTTCCGTCGCCCGGCCCGACGGCTCCTACTCGCTCGACGCGCCCGGCGCCGGATCGTACGTCCTGATCGCCTCCGCCGACGGCTTCCAGCCGCAGGCGTCCACGATCGTCGTAGCCGGTGCGCCGGTCTCGTACGACATCCGGCTCGGGCTCGCGGCGGGCGCCCGGATCCAGGGCGTGGTCCGCGCCCCGCACGGCCCGCTCACGGATGCCAGGATCACCCTGGTGGACGCGGCCGGGAAGGTCGTCGGCACCACGACCACCGGCGCGGACGGCGCGTACGCCTTCACCGGTCTGGACGGCGGCCGGTACACCGTCATCGCGGCGGGCTACGCGCCCGTGGCGACCGCGCTGAACGTCACCGGGAACGGCGTCGACCGCCACGACATCACCCTGGGACACCCCGCCGACTGATCTGCCGCCCGGGCCGGGGCAGGCCCTACGCTGCCGTTCATGGCACCGAACATCGCTACGAACACGACGGTCTCCCTGGCCGGGCTGCTCGACTTCGTACGGCCCCGGCACCGGGCGATCCTGCTGACGAGGCGGGCCGACGGAGGGCCGCAGGGGTCGCCGCTGACCTGCGGGGTCGACGACTCCGGGCGGATCGTGATGTCCACCTACCCGGAACGGGCGAAGACACGGAACGCCAAGCGGGACGCCCGGGTGAGTGTGATCGTGCTGAGCGACGCGTGGGACGGGCCGTGGGTGCAGGTGGACGGCAGCGCCGAGGTGATCGACTCGCCGGATTCCGTCGAGCCGTTGGTGGAGTACTACCGGAACATCGCCGGTGAGCACCCCGACTGGGACGAGTACCGGGCGGCGATGGTGCGGCAGGGGAAGTCGGTGGTGCGGGTGACGCCGGAGCGGTGGGGCCCGATCGCCACCGGCGGTTTCCCGGCTCGGCTGGTGTCCGGCAGCTGAGCGCCCCCGTGTTCAGAGGTCCCTGGGGCCCTCGGAGTCCCCGGAGTGTCCGGAGTCCCCGGAGTGTCCGGAGTCCTCGGAGTCCCCGGGCCTCTTGGGGCTCCCGGGGGGGTCCGCCATCGCCTCGATGCCGGCCACCAGGAGGTCCAGGGCGAAGGTGAAGTCCCGGTCCAGCATCTCCGCCACCGTGTCGCCGCCCCTCGCCTCCATGATCTCCACGGCGTCGGCGAGCACGTCCCGCGTCTCGGGGACTTCCTCCACGGAGTCCATGGCCTGACGGAAGTACTCGTCGCGGCTGAGGCCCGCGTCCGTGGCGCGGGTCGTGAAGTGGCCCTCGACGGTGCCGAAGCCGTACACGAACTGGAAGACAGCGGAGATCGCGCCGGTCTCGCCGTGGGCCGGGAGCCCGGCGCGCCGGATGACGCCCCGCACCTCGCGGGAGAAGGCGAGGGACCTCGGGCCGATGTTGAGATATCGCCCGGCCAGCGGGGACAGCCAGGGGTGGCGGACCAGCAGGGCGCGGTACTCGGTCGCCAGCGTGCGCAGTTGATCGCGCCAGTCCTGGTCGTCGGCGGCGGAGTCGGGCAGGTCCAGTTCGCCGTAGACCGTGTCGAGGGCGAGTTCGAGGAGGTCGTCCTTGGTGTCGACGTACCAGTACACGGACATCGCGGTCACGTTCAGCTCGGCGGCCAGCCGGCGCATCGAGAACTTGGCGAGCCCTTCGGCGTCCAGCAGCCGTACGGTCGTCCCGGTGATCCGGTCCCGGTCGAGATGGGGCGGCTGCCCGCCCCGCCCCCCTCGCCGTGCCCCCTGCTCCCCCAGCCATACGCTGGCCCGTCCACCCGACTCCGTCCCAGCCATCCGCGCACCTTCCTGGACCCGACCCGACCTACAAGCGACCACCCGACCGACCGATGAACCGACCGACCACCGAACCGACCGGCCACGGACCGACCGGCCACGGACCGATCGACCACCGAACCGACCGGCCACCGAACCGACTGGGACCAGGCTAGGGGTCGGTCCCTCGAATGCGCGGACCTGAGTGCTTCAGATGTCCTCCCGCTCGGCCCTGCGCAGCAGCGCCGCCGCGAGCAGGCCGCCCACGAGCACGGCGACGGCACCGACCAGTTGGCTGGTCTCCAGGCCGGAGGTGAACGCGTCGACGACCTGTTCCTTCTCCTCCTCCCCCTCGGCCAGCGCCAGCGCCCCCGGCAGGGACGCCGCCGTCATGGGGATGAGCGCGGCGAAGCGGGAGTTGAGGACGGCGCCGAGGACGGCGACGCCCAGGCCGTTGCCGAACTCCGCGAGCGTGCCGTTGATCCCGGCGCCGACGCCCGCCTTCGCCGGGGGGATGCTGCTCATGATGGCGTGGGCCATCACCGGGTTCGCGATCGCGCACCCGCAGCCGATGAGGACCAGCCCGAGCAGCATCCCGGAGTAGCCGCCGGAGGCCAGCGTGGCGATGGAGACCAGGCCCAGGGACATCAGGATCATGCCGAGGGCGATGGAGACGGGCGTACCGAGCCGGGTCGTCAGCTTGGCGGAGAGGCCGGAGAAGTTGAGGGCCACCACCATCAGCGCCAGCGGCGCGGTCCGCAGACCCGCCTCCAGCGGGCCGTAGCCGAGGACGAACTGGAGGTGCTGGGTGAGCAGGAACAGCGCGCCGCCCATGCCGAAGGTGATGAGGACGGCACCGGCGACCGCTCCGGTGAAGCGGCGGTTGCGGAAGAAGGCCAGGTCCAGCATCGGGTACGGGATCCGGCTCTCCCACCAGGCGAACAGGCCGAGGAAGACCACCGCGCAGAGGCCGCCGGCCAGTACCCGGCCCGAGCCCCAGCCGTGTTCCGGTCCGGAGATGACGGCGAAGACCAACGAGGCCATGCCGATCGTGGAGAGCAGCGCGCCGAGCAGGTCGGGGCGGTCGCCCTGGGGGTTCTTGGACTCGGGGACCAGGGCGATGACGGCCACCAGTCCGAGCGCCACCACCGGCAGGTTGATCAGGAAGATCGCGCCCCACCAGAAGTGGTCCAGCATGAGGCCGCCGACGAGCGGGCCGGTGGCGAAGCCGAGCGCGTTGACGGCGCTCCAGATGCCGATGGCCCGGGCGTGTTCCTCAGGCGCGAAGATCTGCATGGCCACGGCCAGGGTGGTGGTCAGCAGCAGCGCGCCGCCGACGCCCATTCCGGCGCGCGCGGCGATCAACTGGCCGGAGGAGTCCGCCAGTCCGGCCACCAGTGAGCCGATGCCGAACAGGGCGAGCCCGGTGACCAGCATCTTCTTACGGCCGTAGCGGTCCGCCGCGCTGCCGGCCGTGAGCAGCAGGCCCGACTGGACGAGTGAGTAGGCGTTGATCATCCACTGGATGTCGGAGGTCGTCGCGTCCATCTCCTCCGTGAGGGAGGGGATCGCCACGTTCAGCACCGTGTTGTCGAGCAGCACGGTGAGCTGTGCCAGACAGATGACACCGAGGATCAGCCAGCGCTGGGGGTGGCCGCCCCCCGTGGGGGGAGCGCTGTCGGCCTGTGAGAGCACGGTCATGTTATACAGCGTAGAGGAGTTCTTGTACGGCGTACAAGGCGTGTTGGCTGTACGAGAGGGGGGTTCCCGGTGCTGTCCTCAGTGCGAGGCCGACGTCGGACGGTCCGGCGGCCCCTCCGTCTCCGACCCGGCCCCCGTCTTCGGCGCCGGTGTCGACTTCGGTGTCGGCTTCGGCTTCGGCTTTGGCTTCGGTGTGGGTGTCGGCTCCGGTTCCGGTTCCGTGACCTTCCCCTCCGTGTCGATGTGCGGCAGCACCCGGTCCAGCCAGCGCGGGGTCCACCAGGCGTGCCGGCCGAGCAGGGTCATCACCGCCGGGACCATCAGCAGCCGTACGACGGTCGCGTCGATCAGCACACTCACCGCGAGGCCCAGACCCAGCATCTTGACCACGATGTTGTCGCTGACGATGAACGCCGCGAAGACACTCACCATGATCAACGCGGCGCAGGTGATCACCCGGGCCGTGATCTCCAGGGCGTGCGCCACCGCCGCCTTCGCGTCACCCATCCGCAGCCAGCCCTCGTGCACCCGGGAGAGGAGGAAGATCTCGTAGTCCATGCTCAGGCCGAAGATGATCGCGAACATCATCATCGGCACATAGCTCTCGATCGGCACCGTCCCCGAGACCCCGAGCGCCGGACCGCCCCAGCCCCACTGGAAGACCGCCACGACCACCCCGTACGAGGCCGTGATGGACAGGACGTTGAGGACCGCCGCCTTCAGCGCGACCAGCGGGCCCCGGAAGACCGCCAGGATGATCAGGAACGCCAGGGCGACCACCACCCCGATGATCAGCGGCAGCCGGTTCGCCACGATGTCCCGGAAGTCCACCTGCGCGGCGGTCGAGCCGGTGACATAGCCCTTCGCGTCGGTGCCGGAGAGCGCGGCGGGCAGGGTGTCGTGCACCAGCCGGTTGGTCAGCGCGGTGGTGGCGGCGTCCTGCGGGGAGCGGGCGGAGTAGACCGTGCCGACCAGCAGTTCCCCGTCCTTGGTGGGGGTGAGCGGGGTGACCGCCGCCGCGCCCGGTACGGCGTCCAGCGTCTGCTGCGCCTGCGACGCGAGCGCCGGACGCCGGTCGGCCGGGACGCCCGACTGATCCACCACGAGCGTCAGCGGGCCGTTGGAGCCGGGGCCGAAGGCATCGGTCATCAGGTCGTACGCCCGCCGGTCCGTGAAGGACGTCGGGTCGGCGCCGTCGCCGATGTGGCCGAGCTGGATCGAGAAGACCGGGATCGCCAGCACCGCGATCGTCACCACACCGGCCGCCAGATAGCGCAGCGGCGCCCGCTCCACCCGTCGCGCGTAGCGGTGCCACACGCCCTGCGGCTCCTCGCCCGGCGGGGCGTCGGTCTCGGCGACCGGATGCCGTACCCGCAGACGGTCGATCCGGGTGCCGAGCAGCCCCAACAGCGCCGGGACCAGGGTCAACGCGCCCAGCACCGCCGAGACCACGGTCACCGCGGCGGCCAGCCCCAGCTTGCCGATGAAGGACAGCCCGGACGCGTACAGGCCCGCCAGGGCCACGATCACCGTGCTGCCCGAGACCAGCACCGCCCGGCCGCCGGTGGTGGTCGCGAGCCCGGCCGCGCGCACCGGGTCGTCGCCGTCCATCAGCCGCTGCCGGTGCCGGGTGATCAGGAAGAGGGCGTAGTCGATGCCGACGCCGAGCCCGATCATCGTGGCCAGGGTCGGGGAGACGGTGGCGAAGGTGAACGCCGCCGCCAGCAGCCCCAGACCGGCCAGCCCGCCGACCACACTGATCAGCGCGGTGAGCAGGGGGATGCCCGCGGCGAGCACACTGCCGAAGCCGACCAGCAGCACCACGATCGCCACCGCGAAGCCGATCAGCTCACTGACCCGGTCGTTCGCCGCCGGACGGGCCAGCTCACCGAGCGATCCGCCGTACTCCACCTCGGCCCCGGCCGCCCGCAGCGGCTCCACGGCACCGTCCACACCGTGGAGGTAGCCCTCGCCGAGCGTCGACGGCTGGGTGTCGAAGCGGATCGTGAGGTAGGCGGTCCTGCCGTCGCCGGAGAGCGGGCCGAGCTTCGGGGTGGGGGACTGGACGGTCAGCGGATTCTGCACCGACAGGACATGGGGAAGCTTCTGCAGACCGGCGACGGTGGCGGAGACCTGCGGGCCGAGCGCGGTCAGCGACCGGTCGGCGTCGTGCAGCACGATCTGCGCGCTGTAGCCGTCCGCCGCCGGGTCATGGCTCTTCAGCAGGTCGACGCCCCGCTGGGACTGGGAGCCGGAGAGCGCGAAGTTGTCCGAGTAGGTGCCGCCGAAGGCGTGCTCGACCGCCTGGAGCCCGCCCACCGCGACCAGCCACCCCACGATGACGATCACGAAATGGCGGGCGCACCATTCCCCGAGCCGTTGCAGAAGGCCGGTTCTCCGCCGATCCGGTGCGCTGGACACGTCTTCATTAGAGGGCGGTGGGTACGGGTCGGCATCCGATACGCACCCGTTCCGGTGACGGACGCCGGGTGCCGTCGAACCCCCTGCACCGCGGCATCCCGGCATCCCTGCACCCCGGCGCCCCTGCACCGCGCACCCTTGCACCGCCGCACCCGCCGCACCCGCCGCACCGCCGCACCGCTGCATCGCTGCCGAACTGCGCCCGGTGCGCGCCGAGGCCGGGAAGCTCCGGGGTGGGTCTGCGGTTCGCGGTCCCTCAGGACCTCGGCGACGGCGTCGATCCGGCCCGGGTGAGAGCCGGGCGGAAGCCGGGCGGAAGCCGGGCGGAAGCCACCTGTGAACCGTGGCCTCCGTGCCGGCACCGCCGGGCGGTCCCCGCCCCACCCCGCCCTCCGCCCGTCAGGGGGCGGGTTTGATCAGATACCCCGCACCGCGCCGGGTGTGGATCATCGGCTCGCGTCCGGCGTCGATCTTCCGCCGCAGATAGGAGATGTACAGCTCCACGACATTGGCCTGGCCACCGAAGTCGTAGGACCACACCCGGTCGAGGATCTGCGCCTTGCTGAGCACCCGCCGGGGATTGCGCATCAGGAACCGCAGCAACTCGAACTCGGTCGCGGTCAGATGGATGCCCTGGCCGCCCCGGGTCACCTCGTGGCTGTCCTCGTCCAGGGTGAGATCGCCGACGGCCAGCATGGAGTCCGACGGCCGGTCGGCGGCGCTCGAACGCCGGATCAGTCCGCGCAGCCGCGCGACGACCTCCTCCAGGCTGAACGGCTTGGTCACATAGTCGTCCCCGCCGGCGGTGAGCCCGGCGATCCGGTCCTCGACGGCGTCCTTGGCGGTGAGGAAGAGCACCGGGACGTCGGGCAGCTCCCGGCGCAGCCGCCCCAGCACGGCGAGCCCGTCCATGTCGGGCAGCATCATGTCCAGTACGACGGCGTCGGGCCGGAACTCGCGCGCCGTCCGCACGGCCCCGTGGCCGTCCCCTGAACTCCTGATCTGCCATCCCTCATAGCGCAGGGCCATGGACAGCAGCTCGGTGATCGACTGCTCGTCGTCCACCACAAGCACCCGGACGCGGTTCCCGTCCGGCCTGAGCAGTTCGGTACGCCCCTGGGGCGAGGTCGTGGTCATACCGCCCACCCTGTCCACGCCCTCTGAGAGACCCCTTTCCCGAACCTGTGATTTTCCTGAGAAACACCCGGCCGCCCTCGCGCGATGACGCAATGACGCAATGAACGATGTGTGATGTGTGATGTGTGATGTGCGATGCGGGATGAACCATCGGCGAGGGGCACCACGTAGTACAGGCATGTCACGGAATTCAGGCAGGGAAACAGACCAGATCGACCTCGGCCCTGATCCTCGGAACCGGGTCCGCTGGGTGACGGCCGCGGCGCACGAGGAGGCTCACGACAACACCGCGTTCGCGCAGGCGGCGGGATGGGATTCGGGTCCCGGCCAGTTCGGCGGGGGTGATCGACTGGCGGAGATGCGGAGCAACCTGCCCCCGATCGAAACGGGCGGCAACCCGAACCGGCAGGCCGCACAGGCCGCGTCGCTCCAGCCACGCGGCCAGCAGGCCCAACAGCCGTACCCGCAGCAGTACTCACAGGAGTACTCCCAGCAGTACTCGCAGTACCCCCAGTACGAGCAGCCCCAGTACCAGCAGCAGCCGCGGCAGCAAATGTCGTACCAGGAGTACCAGCAGGGCCTGCTGCCCAGCCCGGAAGAACGCCTGTCCCAGTCCCAGAGGCAGAGCGCGTCGCTCAGCGCGACCATGGGGAGCCCGGTGGACGGCGTCCAGTTCGCCATGGCGGCGTCCTTCTTCCCGGAGCCGAGTGTCGGGGGCGGCGGAGCCCGCCGACGGGGAGGAGAAGACGCCCTGTCGCACGGGCAAAGGCAAGGTCATGGGCAGAGGCAGGGCCAGGGTCAAGGTCAAGGTCAAGGGCAGGGGCACAACCGGGGTCGCCGCCAGGGACGTAGTTGATCAGCGCCGTTGTCTCCGGTGACCCGGTCACCCGGTCGTCCGCGTGCCCTCGGGCCGGAGCTGACCCACGGCCCGACCGTCATCCCGACGCCCGTCAGAACAACCCGTCCTGCTGATGCGCCTCCCGCGTGAACTCCCGCACAGGCACGGACACCTCACCCCCCACCGAACCCCCCGGCACGGGCACGGGCAGAGACACAGACACAGACACGGGCACAGACACGGGCACCAACCCCCACCCCGTCATCAACCGCGTGTCCAGCACCACCACCCCGCCCCCCGTCCCCAGATGCAGATCGGGCCCGGCGGCGGCCTTCAGCTCACCGCTCACCACCCCACCGGCCACCAACTCGGTCACCTCCCCGAAGGCATCCGCACCCACCAGCCCCGCGAGCCCGAACGCCCTCACATGGTCCTCGGCGCGGAACGGCAGCCTCGTCAGCGACTCGGGCCACCCGCCCAGCGCCACCGCCCGCTCGTGCAACTCCGCGATCTCGGCGGCCCGTTCCCCCTCGCTCCCCGGCAACACAGCACGTACCGCCCGCTTCTGCGCGTACGGGATCCGGTCCGGCACCCCCAGCGCCGCCCGCAACAATTCCTCCGCCCGCCGCGCGGCCATCAGCGGCCCGACACCCAGCCAGCTGAAACAGACCGCCCCCTGCTCCAGCAGCCGCGCCGGGCCCCGCCCGACCGCCGTGATCCCGACCTTGACCATCCCGGGCCCGAACCACGCCAGATACACGTGATATGGGCGGGGGTCGTCCGCGAGGGTGTCCGCCGCCACCGAGTGCGCCCGATCCAGCCGCGCGCACTCCTCGCACCGCGCCCCCGTACTCCGCCCCGACACGGCCGCCCGCACCGGACACTCGTGCCCCCGCGCCCCCACGCATCTGCGCCCACCCCCCGAGCCGACCCCGAACGCCACCCGCTGTCCCCAGCCCAGCGCGCTGCGCCGACCCCCGTCCCACTCCAGGACGGGCCCCTGCGCAGTCCACCGCAGCCCCGAGCAACGCCACACCTGAACCATTGCCCCAAAGCGTAGAGCCCACCACTGACAACCCACTCTGACCAGGCATCACGCCACGAAGAACCAACCTACGCCGCCGCCGACCTCACCCCGGCGACGACTCCACGACGACCTCCGACGCCACCCCCGCCACCTCCACCCCCTCCGACCCCCCGCCCGCCGGACGAGGCCCCCCCAACCCCCCGGGCTCACGCCCACGCCCGCGCCCACGCCCCGCCAGCCGACACCCCCAGCACCCCGCATGCCCGTCCCGCGCCCCCGAGTCCCGTACCCCCAGGCCCCACTCCTCCCGAGGCCGAGGCCCCGGCGGCTTCCCCCATCCGGCGAACCGCCCAGGCCGTCCACGCCATGGACCGGCTGATCTCGGCCCATCTCTTCGGTCAGCACCAGATCGCCCAGGAACTGGGCCTGAACGTCACCGACCTCACCTGCTTCGGCTATGTGGTGGAGGCAGGCGACCACCTGCTCACCGCGGGCGACCTGGCCGTCCGCGCCCACGTCACCACCGGCGCGGTGACCGGCATCCTCAACCGTCTGGAACGCGCGGGCTACGTCACCCGCCGCCCCGACCCCACCGACCGCCGCCGGGTGCGGGTGGCGGCGGAACCGGCGGCGGTGGAGCGCGTCACGGCGATCTACGAGAGCTACTACGTCCGGCTGCACGCGCTCTTCGCCGAGTACTCGGACGCCGAGATCGCCGTGATCACCGACTGGTTCACCCGCGCGACGGGCCTGGCCCACGAGTACCTGGAGATGCTGGCCCGCGGCGGCGGCGACTGCTGAGCCCCGGCGACGGCGGGACCACTGGCACCCCGGACCGACCACGGTCAAGCCCGACCCGACCCAGCCCACCCCAGGACACCGGCACCGATTGCGTCACCGGTGGGCGGGCTACTCCCCCCGCCCCAGCCCCTTCATCGCGATCGAGGCCGCCTTGGCGACCAGTTCGTCCTTCCGCTCGGCCCCGTCCTTGTCCCGGCTGGTCAGCACGGACATGACGATCGGGTTGCCCCCGTTCTCGGGCCACAGCACGGCGATGTCGTTACGACCGCCGTAGCCCGCGGCGCCACTCTTGTCGCCGACGGTCCAGCCGTCCGGCAGCCCGGCGCTGATCAGCGTCTCGCCGGTGGTGTTGGTCTTCATCCAGGACGCGAGCAACTCCCGCTCGTCCCGCTTCAGGGCATCCCCGAGCAGCATCGCCCGCAGGCTCCCGGACAGCGCGCGCGGCGTGCTGGTGTCCCGGATGTCACCCGGCTTGCCCTCGCTCAGATCGGGCTCGAAACGGTCCATCTCGGTGACGTCGTCCCCCAGTTCCTCCAGCACGGCCTCCAGCCCGTCGGGCCCGCCGAGGTCCTCAAGGAGCAGATTGACGGCGGCGTTGTCGCTGTACCAGAGCGTCGCGGCACACAGTTCGCGCAGGCTCATACCGCTCTCGACGAAGTCCTCGGTGATGGGCGAGTTGTCGACGAGGTCCTCGCGTGAGTAGCGGATGACCTTGTCGATCCCGTCCATGCCGTGCTTGCGCAGCACCGCCCCGGCGGCGAGCGCCTTGAAGGTGGACGCGTAGGCGAACCGGTCGTCCGGGCGGTGCCCGACGCTCCGCCCCGTGCCGGTGTCGAGGGCGTAGACGCCGACCCGGGCGTCGAACTCCTTCTCCAGCGCCTGGAACTCCTTCTTGACCTGCTGGGCGGAGGGCGTACCCGCCTTCTCGACGGCGGCGGCCTGCCCGGCGGCCCCCATCCGGGCGTCCCCGCCTTCCTGACCACAGGCGGGCAGCGCGGCGAGCGCGAGCACACCGGCCGCGGCGGCGGCACCCCGGCGAGCCCGATTCACGTACGACGACATGGCAAGACCTCCAGACAGAGACGTTCCACGGCGGGCACCCGACACCCGGCCCCCGACACTCGGCCCCCGACACCCGGCCCCCGGCCCAGGCGGAGCCACCCGGCACCACGAGCACCGAACCGAACCCATGGCCGAGCAGCGACAAACCCCTGGTCAGGCCCTTGGCCAAACCCTTGGTCGGACCCCTGCCCGGACACCTGGCCGGACCCCTGGCCGGACCCCTGGCCGGACCCGCCTACCGCGTTCACCCTCCGCCACCCCCGCACCCACCGTCCAAGACACCCATGCCCCCATCCATGCTGTTTTGGCATAGTGGAGGCGTGGATCTACTGGGGGCATGCCGGGCGTTCGTGCATGTGAGCGAGTACGGCAGTTTCACCGCGGGCGCGGCGGCGGCGCGGATGGCACAGTCCGTGGCCAGCCGCCGCGTCGCCGCGCTGGAGCGCCACTTCGGCGAACGTCTGCTGACCCGATCGTCCCGCACGGTGACGCTGACAGCGTTCGGCAGAGACGTACTGCCCCTGGCCCGACAACTCGTGGAACTGGGCGACCGGCTGGAGCACGAGGCGGAGGCGGCCCGCCGGCACCCCCTGCGACTGGCCGTCCCCGTCGACTGCCCGACCGGCGCACTGGCCCGGCTGATCGCCGACGCCCAGCAGGCCGGACTCCCCCTGTCCCCGCACCCGGCGGCGCCCGCCGACCGCGCCGACCTGGTCAGATCCCGGCAGGCCAGAGCGGCCCTGCTGGCGGTCCCGCCGGACGCGGCGCACTGGACGACCCCGCTGGGCCTGGCCGTGACGGCCACCACCCCGGGCACCGGCCCGATCTATCTGGACACCCTCCGCCCCGCCCGCACCGACGGCAACCGCCGCCCCCGCCGCGTCTGGCTCCAGCCGGAGGACGACGTACCCCATGTGCGCGACCGTCTGACCCGCCTACGGGACGCCCTGGGCCTGCGTCCCGCCCAACTCGCCGCTGCCCCCGACCTCCCGTCGGCGGCGGCGGAAGTCCTGCGCGGCACCGGCGACGCCGTCCTCTGCTCCCGCCGCCAGGCTGAGAACCTGTCCCTCCACTGGCGCGAGATAGGGGAACTGAACCCGGGCCTGGCGCGTGGATACGCACTGGTGGCGGCGGAGGACACGGACGCGGGGACAACGGAACGGATCATGGACGCATGCGGAAACGCGATCGCGGACTGCCTGGACGCGAAAGCCCATGACAAGAATGGGCAACAAGCAAGCCAAGAGATAAAGACGATTCCGGCGACGGTTGCGACGAGATGACAACAACAGCCCTGCTCAGCGAGTTGCGTGCCACGCTCCAGGACAGTGGCCTGCACGGCTCGTTCCTGGTGCGCGACCTGGACACCGGGGAGGAACTGGGGATCGATCCGGAGATCGAGTTCCCGGTGGCGTCGCTCGTCAAGGTCCCCTTGGCCCTGGCGACCCTGGAACGGGTCAGACGGGGCGAGCTGGACGCCGCGATGCCGGTGGAGGTCGCTCCGGGCCGGCTGTCCGTCCCGGGCCCGACCGGGATGAGCCGCTTCCGCCACCCGGCCCGCGTGGCGGTGGAGGACCTGGTCTATCTGAGCACCTGCATCAGCGACAGCGTGGCAGCGGACGCCCTGTTCGTCCTGACCCCGCCGAGCAGGGTGACGGAACTCCTGAAGGACCTCGGGGTGAAGGGCATTTCGGTCCGCCACACCATGAACGAGCTGACGGAGACCCCGGCCGAACGCTTCGAGGCCGCCGACGTCCATCTCGCCCACGCCCTGGCCATCGACGCCGGCACCCCCGGCCGCGGCCACCGCGTCCCCCAACTCGACATCTCCCACGCGAACACCGGCACGGCGAGAGCCTTCGTGGACCTCCTCCACTCCCTCTGGCACCCGACGACGATCCCCACGGAAGTGGCCGGGGCCGTACGCACCCTGCTGTCCGCCAATGTCCTACGCCACCGTCTCGCCCCGGATTTCGCGTCGGACGCGGCGACCTGGTCGTCCAAGACCGGCACCCTTCTGAACCTTCGCCACGAGGCGGGCGTGGTGGAACACACCGACGGCCACCGTTACGCCGTGGCGGCGCTGACGGAATCCAGCGTCGCGGCGAGCAGCCAGCCCGGGGCGGACGCGACGATGGGCCAGGTGGCGAGACGGCTCCGCGACCACCTGCGGGTGTGGGCGGCGTAGCCCTTGCCTGGGGCTGGACAGGCTCACGGTCGCTCGTGGTCGATCTCCGAGGAGCCGCAGATGTCGTGGCTGAGCGCCTCCGCCTCGTCCAGGCTGGTCGTCCCCATGATCCTGCGAACCAGCTGGTTGCGGCTCACCGTCTCGTCCATGTCCACCTCGTGGACCCTCGGTCCTTCGTCGGTGAGCGGTACGGGAAGCCCGGCGTCCCTCACCTCGCAGATGCCCCGTACCCCCCGCGCCGTCGCCGCGAGCATCCCGGTGGCCTCGGACGGGTGCCAGTCCAGCACAGGGCCGATCAGCTCCATGTCCTTCCCCGTGAAGGTGTGGACGGCTGAGCCGAGCACGCCTCGCGCTTCTCGACAGACGCAGAAGACACCGCTGCCGTACGGCACGACAAAGCCCCTCCGGGATCATCCCGGAGGGGCTTTGGGGTGTGCGCACTCGGCAGGATTCGAACCTGCAACCTTCTGATCCGTAGTCAGATGCTCTATCCGTTAAGCTACGAGTGCTTGTGTTGTGCTGTGTTTCTGTCTTCGCTTGGGGCCTTTCGGGCCGCTCGCGGCGACAGGAAGAACATTACATGACTGCCGCTGACATGTGAAATCCGTTCTCCATACCCTGCCTGAGCTGCGGAAACGGCCCTTCGGAGGGGGTTCGGAGGGGACGGGGTTCCGGGCGTCCGCGGGTGGGTGACGGAGGTCACTTGGGGAGGGGAGCGGGGGAAATGCAGCCAGGGAGTTCAGCGCTTCGGCTGAACTCCCTGGATCGTGGTGCGGAGGCGGAGGGATTTGAACCCTCGATGGGGGGTAAACCCCAAACCGCATTAGCAGTGCGGCGCCATAGACCGGACTAGGCGACGCCTCCAGCACACCCGACTCGCGACGCTCGCGCGTACGCGATCGGTGCGTGCAGATGATGACACAGACGAGCGCGGTGTCACCAATCGCCCCCACCGTACAAGGCGGGCGGGGCGCAGGGCAAAGGCGTTCGCCAGGGGTTTCCCGGCGTCGCCCGCACACTGCCCCCGGTCCGCCGGGGCCGCTCGGCCGCCCGGCCGCCCGGCCGCCCGGTCGTTCAGCGGCGTCGCCTTCGCCGTACGGCCGGAAGCGGGCGCAACGTACCCGTCGCCCCCGCGTTACTCAGGGCATGACATACGCCTCCCCCCGCATCACCAGTGGTTCCGGTACCGCCGTCGTCTCCCTGCGGCGGGTCGGCGTCGCCGTCGGTGCCGCACTCGCCGTCTTCGGCTCGCTCGCCGCCGTCCCGGCGGACGCCGCCGCCCAGTCCGGTCTCCCCTCTCCCGCCCTCCCGCCGCCCATCCGCTACGAGGACCGGGTCGCCACCGGTCAGCTCACGGTCACCGTGCGCGACGGCAAGGGGGGCAGCACGTCGTACGACCTCTCCTGCCGGCCGCATCACGGCGATCACCCGGATGTCAGCGGGGCGTGCGGGGCCGTCGAGCGGGAGACGGTGGAGGGGCGGGACCCCTTCGCGCCGGTCCCCGAAGGCAGCACCTGCACCATGCTCCACGGCGGGGAGGCCACCGCCCATGTCACCGGGACCTGGTCCGGGCGGCGGGTCGACGCCCGGTACGACCGCTCCGACGGGTGCGAGATCGCGCGCTGGAACCGGCTCGTTCCGCTGCTGCCGAGTGCCGACTCCGGCTCCACATCCACCTCCCCCTCCACCTCCACCTCCACCGCCACCTCCACCTCCACCTCCACCTCCGGCGGGGGTGCTCGCTGAGTCGGGACGTCGACCGAGCGATCGACCGACCTACGTAAAGATCTCGCGCCCGCTTCGTACATCTGTCGCACAGGCTGTGCGAAGGGGCTGTGCGACAGGTGTACGACGCGGATGAGGAGGGATGTGAGAGGGGTGCGGGCGGGGCGCGACGAGAGGGGTCAGCGTGTCGACAACGCGTCACCGCGTCGTGCGACCTCTGCCGGATCCGGCGTCACGGGTGGGAGGGCAGCGCTTAGACTCCCTCGCGTGACACGTCGCGGGCAGGTTGGCAAGATGGCCCGAGCGGTCGGCTAGGGTCTGTCGTTTGGATCCGCGCACCAGACCCCGCGACGCCGGGATGATCCGAACGACAGGCCCTAGGTGCGGTAACAGGGAGGAAGCGACTCGTGAGCAGCAGGCCATCCCGAGGCGCTGCTCGCCTCGCGGCGATACTCGACGCGCTTCCCGACGCGTTGGTCCTGGTCAACGCCAACGGGACCGTCGTCAACGCCAACACCATCGCGCTGGAAGCCTTCGAGGCTCCCGGCACCGCCCTCGTCGGGCGCGGGCTGCTCGATCTGCTGCCGCAGTTCGACTCCAAGCTGATCCCGGGCAGCATGCGACGGCCCGACCACATCGACCCGCGCGCCCGCACCAGGCCGACCAGGATGGTCGCCCGCCGGACCGACGGTTCCGAGTTCCCCGTCGAGGTCAGCAGCGCGAACCTGGTGAACGGGCAGCAGGCGTACGACGGTTACGGCTACACCTCCGACGAGCTGCTGATGCTCGTCGTCCGCGATCTGTCCGGCACCGTCGACACCGAGGCCGAGCTGGCCCGCTCACAGCGGCAGACCGAGATGATCCTGCGGGCCGCCGCCGAGGGCGTCGTAGGGACGGACACCGACGGGCGGATCGTGCTCGTCAACCCGGCCGCCGCGCAGATCCTCGGGTACCGGGCCGGTGAGCTGGGCGGCAAGGAGCTGCACGGCCTCGTCCTGCACTCCCGCCCCGACGGCACGCCCTTCCCCTACGACGAGTCGCCGCTCGCCGACACCCTGCGCTCGGGGCGCAAGCACCGGGTGCGCGGGCAGGTGCTGTGGAGCAAGGGCGGGGACAGGGTTTCGGTCGATCTGACGACCGCGCCGGTGCGGGACGGCGATCAGTTGGTGGGCGCCGTGATGGCCTTCACCGACCGCCGCCCGTACGACACGCTCGCCACCGAGATGGCCGCCGTGGAGAAGGCCCACCGGAAGGAACTGGAGCGGCTCTCCGAGGAGCACGCCTCCGATCTGACCGCGCTGCGGCAGCAGCACGTCACCGAGACCGAGGCGCTGCGCGAGGCGCACGCCGAGGACCTCGCGGCCCGTGAGGACCGCTACGCCGCCCTCGCCGAGCGCGAGAAGGACCGCTACGAGGTGCTCGCCGGACGGCACGAACAGCTCCTCACCCTGCTCGCCACCTCCCTGCGCGGGCCGCTGGACGAACTGCGCCGCGATCTGTCCGCGCTCGCCGCCGACGACGCCGGTCAGCTCTGGCCCGAGGCCAACCAGGTGCTGCACCACCTCTCCGCCGGGTACTCGCGGATCACCACGCTCATCGACAACGTCCTCGGCTACCAGCGGCTGGACAGCGGAACCGACTCGGTCGCCCGTACGAAGGTGATGCTGGACTCCGTCGTCGCCTCGGGTGTCGAAGGGGCCGTCGAACTGATCGGGCCGGGCCGGGTGCAGTTCGCCGTGCACGCGCCGCCCATCGAGGCCGAGGTCGATCCGGCGCTGCTCGCCACCGCGCTCGCCCATCTCATCGCCGATGTGGCCGGGGTCGACGCCACCGGCAACTCGCCCGTCTCCGCGGGCGGGTACATGGACAACACCGTCGTCGTGGCGGCGGCGCAGCGCGGTGCGGTCGTACGGATCGAGGTGCGCGGGCCGTACGCCGGGGGGGACCCGGTGCACGAGCCGATCGTGCGCGGGATCGTCCGCGCCCACGGCGGTGTGCTCCAGACCCATGTGGTGCCCGGGATGAGCGGCAGCGCCTTCGTGCTGGAGGTGCCCATCGGGGGCGGGGCGGGGGCCGTTGCCGCCGCTCCCCTGCCCGTGCACGTCGCGAGCGGGGCCGACAGCACCGGTGATTCCGGGAGTTCCGGGAGTACGGACGGGTCCGGTGAGGACGGGGGTGGGCGGCGGCGTGCCCGGCGGTCCTCCGTGGACGCGTTCCTGGAGAGCGAGATGTCCGGGGGCGACGGCGGTGAGGGCTCGGCGCCGACCGGGCGCCGGCGTCGGCGGGCCGCCGGTCCGCAGGACAGTGGCGAGGGCGCCTGGGTGCCCGGTCCCGGGAACGGGGCCGACGGTGGTGAGGGGGCTGCGGTACCGACCGGGCGTCGGCGCGGGCAGCCCGCCGCCATCGAGCCCGGTACGACGGGCGGTCCCTCCGCAGGTTCCCCGGTCGGTTCTCCGGCTGGTCCCTCGGCCGGTTCCCCGGTCGGACAGTCCGTTGCCGCGCAGGGGGCCGTGGTCACCGCCGCCGAGCACGCGGCCGGGGCCGCCGCCGTCGGCTCGGGGCTGGGTGCGGCCGTACCTCCGCAGGGGGTGCCCGCGGGGCCTTCCGGGCGGCGGGCCCGTCGACCGGACGGTGAACAGGCCGCGTTGCCGCCCGCGCTTCCGGCGGCGGGGGCACAGGTTCCCGGCGGGCACGGTCCCGGTGGGCAGGGTCCTGGCGGGCACGGTGTCGGTGAGCTGGATTCCGGTGGTTCCGCCGATGGTGGGCAGCCGTCCGGGCGGCGTCGGCGTGCACTTGCCGCCGCGCAGGAACGGGCGATGGCCCAGCAGGACGCGGCGCCGCGTGCGGTGTTCGCGCTGCCGCCCGCCGAGGCGGACCGCGCGGAGGAGCCCGCCGCTCAGATGCAGGCCCAGGCACAGGCTCCCCTGTCGGCTTCCGTGCCGGTTCCCGCGCAGGGCATCCCGGGTGGGACCGCGGCCCCCCAGCAGCGGGGCGCGGAGACCGCCGGACAGGAGCCCGGTCGGCACGACGCCGTCGCGCACGACCAGGACGACGACCACACGCCTCCGCAGCCGCACCCCGTGAGCGGTCCCTCGGGACGCCGTCGGCGGGCCGCCCAGCAGGGCGGGTCCGACGCGCCGCCGGTTCCTCCGGCCCCGGGGATTCCGGCGCAGGCCGCCCCGAACGCCCCGAACGCCTCGGGCACACCCGCCGGAACACCCGTCGGTACACCCGCGCCCGGTGCCATGCCCACCCCGACCCCCAGCACCGGTACGCCCCTTCCGCCGGAGGCCGGCCCGCAGTCGAGGGCCGCACAGCCCTTGCCCGCCGAGGCCGCGATGCCGGTGGATCCGGACTCCACGCAGGGCAGGGCCATAAGCGTTCGTACGCTGGGCCAGGGTGTGCCGTTCACCCGGCAGGCAGCCCAGGTCCAGCAGCCCCAGCCGCAGCAACAGCCCCCGGCCCCTCAGCCGCAGGGCCTGGGCGGGCAGGGTTCGGCCACCGCCACGCCCGCCCCGCACAACCCCTCCGGCTCGGGCCGCCGCCGCAAGCTCGGCACCCGTCCCGACCCGGCGCCCGACGGCGTCGGCGAGCAGCAGGCCCGTCAGCATCCGCCCGCCGAGCAGGCGATCCCGCAGCCGGCCCCGCTGTCGCCCCCGCCGCTGAACGGTCCGCCCCGGCGCGCGCCGGGCACCGAGGGCGTCGGACGGTCGTACGCCATAGGCGCCCCGGACGAGAACGCCGACGAAGGGCCGGAGCCGCTGGACGGTCCCGGCGGCGCGGTCGAGGTCGCGGACACCCCGCGTCCGCAGCCGATGGACGACGAACTGCCCCCGGAGCCGCTGGACAACCCCCGGCGGCTGCTGGTGTGGCCCGCGCCGGACGTCTCCACCCAGCAGGCGCTCAGCGACCGGGGCTACCGGCCGGTGATCGTGCACTCGCGCGAGGAGGTGGACGCACAGATCGCCGCCTTCCCGGCCGCGCTGTTCGTCGACCCGCTGACCGGGCCGATCACCCGTACCGCGCTCCAGTCGTTGCGGCAGGCGGCGGTGGCCGCCGAGGTGCCGGTGATGGTGACGGCCGGGCTGGGACAGGCGACGCGGGAGGCGGCGTACGGTGCCGACCCGGCCGTCCTGCTGAAGGCGCTGGCGCCGCGGGACAGTGAGCAGCATCCGCCGCGGGTGCTGCTGATCGAGGAGCACGCGGAGATCGCGCTGGCGCTGACGGCGACGCTGGAGCGGCGTGGGATGCAGGTGGCGCGGGCCGCGAGCGACGCGGACGCGGTGGCGCTGGCGGGGCAGTTCCGGCCGAACCTGGTGGTGATGGACCTGATGCAGGTGCACCGCCGCCAGGCCGGGATCGTGGACTGGCTGCGGGCGAACGGGCAGCTCAACCGCACCCCGCTGGTGGTCTACACGGCCGCCGTCGACCAGGCGGACCTGCCGCGGCTGGCCTCCGGCGAGACCGTGCTGTTCCTCGCCGAGCGCTCCACCAGCACGGAGGTGCAGAGCCGGATCGTGGATCTGCTGGCGAGGATCGGCACCAACTGACGGAGGGGCCGGCGGCAGGGGCCGAACGGCAAGGGGCGGACGGCTGGGGGCCGAACGGCAAGGGGCGGACGGCTGGGGGGCGGACAGCAGGGGGCGGACAGCAGGGGGGCGGACGGCGGAGGGTGGCGCCGGGCGGCCTCAGAGCCGGGTGATCTCCAGCCCGCCCTCCGCGTACTGCCTGCGGAGCACCTTCTTGTCGAACTTGCCCACGCTGGTCTTCGGGACGGCCGGGACGATGGACCACCGCTCCGGAAGCTGCCACTTGGCTATCCCGCGCTCACCGGCGAGGAAGGCCCGCAGGGTGGCGAAGTCGACGGTGGCGCCCTCCTTGAGGACGACGGTGGCCAGCGGGCGCTCGCCCCATTTCTCGTCGGGGACGGCGACGACGGCGGCCTCGGCGACATCCGGGTGGGACATCAGCGCGTTCTCCAGCTCGACCGACGAGATCCATTCGCCGCCGGACTTGATGACGTCCTTGGCGCGGTCGGTGAGGGTGAGGAAGCCGTCGGGGCTGATGGTGCCGACGTCGCCGGTCTTCAGCCAGCCGTCCTCGCTGAACTTGTCGTCGGGGCGCAGCGGCTCGACGTCCACGCCGTTGTAGTAGGCGCCGGCTATCCAGGGGCCGCGGACCTCCAGCTCACCGGCCGACTCGCCGTCCCAGGGCAGCCGTTCGCCGCCGGGGCCGGTCAGCCGGGCCTCGACGCTGGACGGGAAGCGGCCCTGGGTGAGGCGGTAGCCGAACTCCTCGTCCGTGCCGACGGCGTGGGCCGGGGGGCGGGCCACGGTGCCCAGCGGGCTGGTCTCCGTCATGCCCCAGGCGTGGCAGACCCGCATGCCGAGCCGGTCGAACGCCTCCATCAGGGAGGGCGGACAGGCCGAGCCGCCGATGGTGACCTGGGTGAGGGAGGAGACATCGCGCGGGTGGGCGGTCAGCTCGCCGAGCAGGCCCTGCCAGATGGTCGGCACGGCGGCGGCGTGGGTCGGCCGCTCGCGCTCGATCATCTCGGCGAGCGGCGCGGGCTGGAGGAAGCGGTCCGGCATCAGCAGGTTGACGCCGGTCATGAAGGTGGCGTGGGGCAGGCCCCAGGCGTTCACGTGGAACTGCGGGACCACGACCAGCGAGGTGTCCTGGTCGGTCAGGCCCATCGACTGGGCCATGTTGACCTGCATGGAGTGGAGATAGACGGAGCGGTGGCTGTAGACCACGCCCTTGGGGTCGCCGGTGGTGCCGGAGGTGTAGCACAGGGCGGCGGCCTGGCGTTCGTCCAGCTCGGGCCAGTCGTAGGTGGTGGGCTTGCCGGCGATCAGGGTGTCGTACTCATGGACGCGTATGTTTGCGCCCGCCGCCGCCTCGGTGAGGGCGGTGCGGTCGCCGGGGCCGGAGACGACGACGTGCTCGACCGTCTTCAGATGCGGCAGCAGGGGGGCCAGCAGCGGGAGGAGGGAGCCGTTGGCGAGGACCACGCGGTCGGCGGCGTGGTGGACGATCCAGACCAGTTGCTCGGGGGGCAGCCGCAGGTTCAGGGTGTGCAGGACGGCGCCCATGGAGGGGATCGCGAAGTACGCCTCGACGTGCTCGGCGTTGTTCCACATCAGGGTCGCGACCCGGTCGTCCGGGGTGACCCCGAGGTCGTCGCGCAGGGCGTGGGCGAGCTGGGCCGCGCGGGTGCCTATCTCGGCGTAGGAGCGGCGGTGGGGTTCCGGCTCGCCGGTCCAGGTGATCACCTGTGATGTGCCGTGGATCGTGGATCCGTGGGCCAGGATTCTGGAGATCAACAACGGTACGTCCTGCATGGTGCTCAGCACGGCGTCCTCCCGGGGCGACTCTGCCTACGCGGCGGTAACGTTGCGCTGATTCTGCGCACGTACCGCTCGGTATGTCACTAGATCCGGGTGATCGATCACCCATCGACCACCGTACGTCGCCGGACACTACGGCGCGTGATCGATGAACGGACGGGAGGCGGGCGAGGTTCCCGCGCCACGGCGCCTGAGGAGCAGCCTGGAGGGGGCGGCCGAAGGCCACCGGTCGGCCCCAGCCGGTCAGGGAGGATCAGAGGTGGTCAGAGGTGGTCATGTGGGGTCAGCGGGCCAGGACCAGTTCCTGGTCCTCTCTCAGTTTGCCGAGGGCTCGGGAGACGGCGGACTTCACGGTGCCGATCGAGACGCCGAGCACCTCGGCGGTCTGGGCCTCGCTGAGATCCTCGTAGTACCGCAGGACGACCATCGCGCGCTGCCGGTCCGGCAGGCGCATGATCGCGCGCCACATCGCGTCGTGCAGCGCCTGGCGCTCGGCCGGGTCGTCGCCGGACGGCTCCGGCTCGGGCTCGGGCAGCTCTTCGCACGCGAACTCGTCCACCCTGCGCTTGCGCCATTGCGAGGTGCGGGTGTTGAGGAGGGCGCGGCGGACGTAGCCGTCGAGCGCGCGGTGGTCCTCGATACGCTCCCAGGCGACATAGGTCTTGGTGAGCGCGGTCTGCAGCAGGTCTTCCGCGTCACTGGGGTTGGCGGTGAGCGACCGGGCGGTGCGCAGCAGCACCGGTCGGCGGGCCCGCACGTACGAAGCGAACGACGGGTAGGCCGCATACGGCGAGGGCCGCCGGGCGGCGTCCGAAGCGCTGGTGCAGACGGGTGTGGTCATGGCTCCACGCTAGGAGTGAGACCCCGTCGAGCGGATCGGCCGCAGGTGCCGAAGCCGAATCCCCCTCAGGTTGTAGGGGTGGGGCTGCCTGCACCTCCCAGAGGTGGACGAGAGGGGGAGAGGTACTGGGGGTTTCCCCTTGGGGGCCACCCCCTCGGCGGGACGGAGCCCCGGTATCTCAGCTATCCGTCCCCAGGACGAGCGCCGAGGTCGGTACCCCGGTCCCGGCCGTCGCCAGGACGCGTTCGGCGCCGCGCACCTGGTTGACGGAGGTGCCGCGCACCTGGCGCACGGCCTCCGCGATGCCGTTCATCCCATGGAGGTAGCCCTCCCCGAGCTGGCCGCCGTGGGTGTTGAGCGGGAGCCGGCCCTCGGCGACGTAGGCGGCGGCCTCGCCCCGGCCGCAGAAGCCGTACTCCTCCAGTTGCATCAGCACGAACGGGGTGAAGTGGTCGTACAGGATGCCCACGTCGATGTCGCCGGGGCCGAGTCCGCTCGCGCGCCACAGCCGGCGGGCCGTCGCGCCCGCCTCCGGCAGGGCGGTGAGGTCGCCGCGGTGGAAGCCGGTCATCTGTTCCTGGCCGTGGCCCGCGCCCTGTGCGGCGCCGACGATCACCGCGGGCGGGCGGGGCAGGTCGCGGGCGCGGGCGAGGGAGGTGACGACGACGGCCTGGGCGCCGTCGGTCTCCTGGCAGCAGTCCAGCAGCCGCAGCGGCTCCACGATCCAGCGGGAGGCGGCGTGGTCGGCGAGGGTGATGGGGCGGCCGTGGAAGTGGGCGGCCGGGTTGACCGCGGCGTGGCGCCGCGCGGTGACCGCGACCGGCCCGAACGCCTCCTCGGGGGTCAGTCCGTACGTGTGCAGATAGCGCTGGGCCGCCATCGCCACCCAGGACGCCGGGGTCAGCAGCCCGAACGGCATCACCCAGCCGAGCCCGACGCCCTCCGCCGACGGCTCGCGGTGCTGCACGCCGGCGCCGAAGCGGTGGCCCGAGCGCTCGTTGAAGGCGCGGTAGCAGACGACGACCTCCGCGACGCCGGACGCCACGGCGAGCGCGGCCTGGAGGACCGTGCCGCAGGCCGCGCCGCCGCCGTAGTGGACCCGCGCGAAGTAGCCCAGTTCCCCGATGCCGCACGCCTGGGCGACGGTGATCTCGGGGTTGGTGTCCATGGTGAAGGTGACCATGCCGTCCACGTCGGCGGGGCTCAGCCCGGCGTCGTCCAGCGCCGCGCGCACCGCCTCCGCCGCCAGCCGCAGCTCACTGCGGCCCGAGTCCTTGGAGAACTCGGTGGCGCCTATGCCGACGATGGCGGCGCGGTTCACGGGAGCACCTCCGGGGCCGGGGATGAGGGTGGGGGTGGGGATGAGGGTGGGGGTGGGGGTGAGGGTGGGGGCAGGTGTTGTTGCGGGGCGGGCACCGTGAGGGTCACGGTGCCGGTCACGTGTCGGCCGACGCCGTTGTCGCCGATCACGCGTACGACGATCTCGGCGCCGTCGACCGCCTCCACCGTGCCGGTGAGCAGCAGGGTGTCGCCGGGGTGGTTGGGGGCGCCCAGGCGGATGGCGACCTTGTGGAGGACGGTCGTGGGGCCGAAGTGGTCGGTGATGTACCGGCCCACGAGTCCGTTGGTGGTCAGGATGTTCATGAAGATGTCGGGGGCGCCCTTCTCGCGGGCGAGGACCGGGTCGTGGTGCACGTCCTGGTAGTCGCGCGAGGCGATGGCACCGGCGATGACGAGGGTGCGGGTGACCGGGATCTCCAGTGGCGGAAGCGCGTCGCCGGGCCTGGTGCCGCGCGCGGCCTTCACGTCTTCACCGGCCCGGATTCCGGCACCGGGCTTCATGAGGGCGCCCCTGCCCGGAAGGCGGGGAGCACCAGATCGTCGTCGTACGTGGGGAACTCCACCCGCACCTCCATGCCGATCCGCACCTTGTCGTACGGCACCCCGGTCACGTTCCCCACCATCCGCACGCCCTCGGCCAGTTCGACCAGGACGACGGCGTAGGGCGGGTCGAAGGCCGGGAAGGGCGGGTGGTGCATGACGACGTAGGAGTGGACCGTGCCGTCGCCGCGCGCCGCGAACGCCTCCCAGTCGGGCGAGCCGCAGTCGGCGCAGCCGGGGAGCCAGGGGAAGCGCGGGGTACGGCAGTCGGTGCAGCGCTGGATCAGCAGTTCGTGGCGGGCCACTCCGTCCCAGAAGCCGGCGTTGTCGCGGTTGACGACGGGGCGGGGGCGGCGCCGGGGCGGCCGGGGAGGTGGGGAGGGCGTGCGCGCGGGGGCGTATGTGAGGATCCGGAAGCGGTGCGTCCCCACGAGGGCGCCGGCCACCTGGACCTCGGTACGGGTGGTGACGAAGTAGCCGGTGCCGAGCCGGGTGGTCTTCGGTCCGGTCACCGTCTCGATGACGGTGTCGAAGGTGACCTCGTCACCGGGCCGCAGCGGGCGGACGTACTCCTGCTCGCAGTCGGTGGCGACGACCGAGGTGCAGCCGGCCGCGTGCAGCAGGCCGAGGAGTTCGTCGTACGCCTGCGCGCGTCCGGTGTGGCCGGAGAGGCCGCCCATGGTCCATGCCTGGAGCATGGTGGGCGGGGCGATCGCGTCGGGGCCGGTGTAGGCGGGGCTGGTGTCGCCGAGGGCCTCGCACCAGTGCCGGATCATGGGCAGGTTGACGGGGTCCTTGCCCTGTCCGGCGACGGCGGCGGGGTGGCCCTCGTAGGCCCGGAGCCGTTGGGCGAGGTCTGCGAGGTCTGCCGGGTCTGCTGACTCCGCCGGTTCTGCCGGTTCTGCCGTCTCTGCCGTCTCTGCCGGGTCAGCGGGGGCGTCGTGGGGCACGGGCGCACTCCTTCCGGAGTTTCTGACTGTCCGTCAGATGCCATGCGCTGTCAAGGTCGCCGCTGCGGCCAAAGGCGTAGCCGAAGGCACCGACAGCCAGGGCACCGATGGCCGGGGCACCCACGACCGGGGCGCACCCACGGCCGGTGGTGCCCACGGCCGGTGGCGCCCGGCGTCGGGGCGAAAGCCCCCGGAAACGCCGAACGCGGCGATGCCGAAGCACCGCCGCGCTGACGCTGTTTCCCCACAGAGCACACCCACACGGAAGGGCCGAGGGCGACCGGCCGAACGGGCCGGACCGGCCGCCCCCGTCTCACACGAAGATCGGCGTGAAGTCGACCGCCACGTTGTTGTTGCCCTGGTTCACCGACGTGAGGGCGGAGCCCTCGACCTGGGCCGTATTGCTCTGGTTCGAGGCTCCGGAGCCGGTGGCCTGCTGGCCGGTGGTGGACGAGTTACCGAGATTGTGGCCGCCGACACCGCTGCCGACAACGCCCTGGAGGGACTCCGTGACGGCCGCACTCGATCCGTTGGCCGCGCCGGCGCCGTTGTTCGCCGTCGCGACGCCGGTGAAGAGGGCGGCGGCGAGCGGCAGGGCGGAAACGGCGGCGATGACGCGGGCGGTACGGATGCTTGCCATGTATTCCTCCGGTAAAGGGGACACCCGGCTGACTGGCCGTGATGCGTGAAGTTACGTGAAGTACGGGTTTTTCCGGGGCAGTTGGCCATCCGCCTCGGTGTGGTGCACGACGTCGCGAGATCAGAGTTGCCCACGGGATCACCGGTGAACCAGATCGGATACCCCGATTCCCTCAGAAGCGTGATGACAAGTCGATAAACCCCTTTCACCACCTTCACCCCTCAGGTCGGGATGGTTGGGATGACACGGACCAAGCGCCGCAAGAGGTGAAGCGTTCCGCCACCCTCCCCGTCGGCACCTCTTCGCCCGACGCGTCGACCCACCCCCTCTTCCCTTTCTCGAACATGCGTACGAACATGGAGGCATGGCCACCACCGACCGGCAGGCCACGACGCTGGCCCTCGCACACGCCCTGTCAGCCGCGGAACGCGGCCTGGCCGTCTTCCCCCTCTCCCGGACGAAGCTCCCGGCCCTGCGCTCCCCCCACCGGAACCGCCACGACCTCCGCGACCCCACCTTCTGCCGCGGCGCGTGCGGACGCCTCGGGCACGGGGTGTACGACGCCTCCACCGACCCAGTCCGCATCCGCGCGATGTTCGCCGCCGCGCCCTGGTCGACCGGCTACGGCATCGCCTGCGGGCTGCCCCCGCACCATCTCGTCGGCATCGACCTGGACACCAAGTCCGGCGGCGACTCCACGGCCGCGCTGCGCGAACTGGCGTTGCGCCATCTGTTCACGATCCCGCCGACGGTCGTCGTGCTCACCCCCTCCGGCGGCCGTCACCTCTGGCTCTGCGGCCCGCCGGACGTCGTGGTCCCCAACTCCGCGAGCCGGCTGGCCCCCGGTATCGACATCCGCGGCGCCGGCGGCTATCTGGTCGGCCCCGGTTCCCGTACCGACCAGGGCGTCTACGCGACCACCCCAGGCACGGCGTGGCTCCCCCCGGCGCCCTGCCCACCCGCGCTGCTGCGCCTGCTCGCCCCACCGCCGACCGTCCCGCCGCCGACCGCCCCTCAGCAGCCCGCCCCTCCGCCGACCGCGCCGCCGACCCCGACCCCGACCCCGACGCCGACGCCGACGCCGACGCGATCGTCCCCGGCCGCGGCGAACGGCCGGGGCCTGATCCAGTTCGTGGCCGCGGCGCGGGCCGGTCAGCGCAACACCCGCCTCTTCTGGGCTGCCTGCCGCGCCTACGAGAACGGGCTGGGCCCCGCCCTCACCCCGGCCCTGATCAGCGCGGCCCGCTCGACGGGACTGCCGGAACGGGAGGCACGGGCGACGATCGCGTCGGCGGCGCGGCTGACGGGGTACCGGAGGGGGGCGTGACGGCCGGGGTGCCCGAGGGGCGTGACCGGCTCAGGCACCTGGGGGCCGTCGAGGCTCAAGGGGTATCGGAGAAGCGGTACCGCTTGAACTCCCCGATCGGGACGTACCCGATGCGCCGGTAAAGGGCGTTGCTGGTGACGTTGGCCGGGTCCGTGAACAGGACGACGTCCTTGGCGCCCGCCTCCAGCGCCGCCCGGGTCACCGCGACCGTGACGGCACCCGCGTAGCCGCGGGCGCGGAGGTGGGCCGGGGTGTAGACGGGGTCCACCCGGACCATGTCGCCGACCACCGAGGTGCGGGCCGCCATGGAGACGGGGGTGCCGTCCGGGGTCTCCCAGAAGGTGAAGTGCCGGTCGGCGAACCGGGAGGTGTGCCAGGTGGCGGGGGTGGGGGACGGGACCTCCCCCACGGTGTCGCAGAACTCGGCGCACCAGTGGACCAGTTGCTCGCGGTCCGGCTCGCCGACGAGCCGCCCCCGGCCCTCCGGTCGGGGCTCCGGCGGGGTGAGCGCCCCGAGACGGTGGAGCCGGGCACCCCAGTCGCGGGTCGATGAGACTCCGGTGTGCCGCTGCCAGGCCGCGGCGAAGGCGTCGGCGGTGTCCTCGTCCGAGAGGACGGTGGTGAACGCGTGCCCCAGCCCGGCGAGTCGGGCGGCCAGGGTGTCGGTCTGCTCGGGGGAGAGGGCGGTGAGCGTCAGGCCACCGGTCCTGGGGTGCCGGTAGAAGGCACCATGGACCTCGCCCTCGCCCGCACCTTCCAGCCGGCCGAACAGCGCGGACCAGGAACCGTCCCCTCCGGGCCCTTCCTTCCGCCACTTCTCCAGCACGGTCAACTGGGTGGTGTGCAGGGCGGCACGCGAGCGCAGGAAGTCGCCGGTGCTGTCGAGAAAGCCGTCGAGGTCTTCGGAGAGGTGCCAGTCGTCTGAACGCATGCGGCATGATGCCCCGCCCCGGCCACCCGTGCACCCCCTTTTTCACACCACCCGCCCGGCCAGAACAAAAGGGGCGCCCCTGTCCGGGACACCCCTTCTGACCTGCACATCTATGAACTGTGCGGCTATGACCTGCGCGGAGGCGGTGGGATTTGAACCCACGGTGACATCGCTGCCACGACGGTTTTCAAGACCGTTCCCTTCGGCCGCTCGGGCACACCTCCCCGCGCCGCGGTGAGCCGTGGCGCGGGGACAAGAGTAACGGGTTCGGTCGGGGGTGGGTCAGCTGTCGCCGACTCGGGAGCCGAGGGTGACGTCGGCCGTGCTGGTCTTGCCGCCGCGCTCGTAGGTGAGGCTGACCTTGTCGCCGGGCTTGTGGGTCCAGATCTCGCCGATCAGGGTCGGGCCGCTGTCGATCACCCGGTCGTCGAGCTTGGTGATGACATCGCCCGACTTGAGTCCGGCGTCGGCGGCGGGGCCGCCCGGTTCCACGGCCTCGGCGCCGCCCGCACCCGTCTCGGTGATCTTCGCGCCGCCCGTGCCCTCCTCCAGGGAGACGGAGGCGCCGATCTTCGCGTACACCGGCTTGCCGGTCTTGATCAGTTGCTGGGCGACGTACGTGGCCTGGTTGATCGGGATCGCGAAGCCCAGGCCGATCGAGCCGGACTGGCCGCTGCCGCCGAAGCCGTTGCCGGAGGACTGGATCGCGGAGTTGACGCCGATCACATTGCCCTTGGCGTCCAGCAGCGGGCCGCCGGAGTTGCCGGGGTTGATCGACGCGTCGGTCTGGAGCGCGCTCATGTACGACGCGTTCGACCCGCTGCCGTCGCTGGAGGCGACCGGGCGGTTCTTGGCGCTGATGATGCCGGTCGTCACGGTGTTCGACAGACCGAAGGGGGCGCCGATCGCGATCGTGGAGTCGCCGACGGCCACCTTCTCGGAGTCGCCGAGCGTGAGCGGCTTCAGGTCCGACGGGGCGTTCTTGAGCTTGATGACGGCCACGTCGTAACCCTGTGCGTTGCCGATCACCTCGGCCTCGTACTTCTTGCCGCTGGCGAAGGTCACATTGAGCTTGCCGCCGTCGACCGCCTCGGCCACCACATGGTTGTTGGTCATGATGTGGCCCTCGGTGTCGAACACGAAGCCCGTGCCCGTACCGCCCTCGCCGCTGCTGGACGCGGCCTCGATGGTGACTGTGCTGGGCAGCGCCTTGGCGGCCACGCCCGCGACGGTGCCCGGGTCGCGCTTGAGGTCGCCGCCGCTGTCGTTGGCGGAGACGGTCGTGGAGCTGCTGTCGTCGTCGTTCTTGGCGAGTGTGTAGCCCAGGCCGCCGCCGAGGCCGCCCGCGAGCAGCGCGGTCACCAGGACACCCGCGAGCAGCCCGCCGCGCCCCTTGCGGGCCTTGGGCGGGGGCTGCTGCTGGTACGCCGTCCCCCAAGGCGCGCCCGGGTCCGAGCCGCCCGCGCCCGCGCCGGCGCCAGCGCCGTACGGCTGCGGATGCGGGGCCGGGGGCGGCCACGAGGCGTCGGGGGCGGAAACACCCGACTGCGGGGAGCCGGGGTAAGCGGAGTCGCCCGCATGACCCGCGTGACCCGCGTGCCCCGAGTGACCGGGGTCGGCCGCGTGAGCCGGGTGACCGGAGTCGCCCCCGTAGCCGGAGTGGCCGGAGTCACCGAGGTGGGCGGAGTGGGTGGGGGGCTGCGGGGGCGCGTAGGTCTCCTGCGGGGGCGGGGCGCCGTACGCCGGGGTCGGTCCGGCGCCGGCCGGAGCGGCGGGGGGTACCGGGGGGAGCGGGGTCGTCGGGGCGCCGCCACCGGGCGCGGGGGCCTGCGGGGAGGCTGCGGGTGTGTCCACCGGCACGGGAGGCGCGGACGGGGCCGGTGGTACCGCAGTGCCCTCGTTCTCGGTGCTCACAGCTCTTCTCCTCGATCCACGGCTGTCGTTGTAGTCGCGTTGCGGGTCGCGTCGGGCCACGTCGTCAGGTCCGCCGACGACCCGGTGTGCTGTGGCTTGTGCCTCTGCTTTTGTATGCCATCAGCTTTTCCCACGGGCTGTCAGAGCACCATAAGCCGAGCCTGTGCGTCTCCGACCATTCTTTACATAGGATCTTTCAGACCTAACGGGTCCATCCCCCGGGAGCATCCATAGGGAGCATCCGCGGGAGCAACCGCGGGAGGCAACCCCAGGGGCAGCCGCCGGAACAGCCGCCGGGGCATCCGCCGAGGGCAACCCCGGCAGCGACCGCAGGCAGCGAACACTGGCAGCAGCCACAGGCGGCGGCCACCGGCAGCGACCGCAGGGAGAACCCGTCCGGCGACCGCCGCCCCGGCGGTGGCACCATGGCGCGGGTGACCCACGCATCGCAGCGCCTTCAGGTCGTCGCCCACCGCGGAGCCTCCGAGGACGCCCCCGAACACACGCTGGCCGCCTACCGGAAGGCCATCGAGGACGGCGCCGACGCCCTCGAATGCGATGTACGTCTCACCGCCGACGGCCATCTCGTCTGTGTGCACGACCGCCGGGTCAACCGTACGTCCAACGGGCGCGGTGCCGTCTCGGCGCTGGAGCTGGCCGATCTCGCCGCCCTCGACTTCGGCTCCTGGAAGAAGGCGGAGACGTACCCCGCCCGCGACGAGGACCCCGACTGGGAGCACCGCCCGGAGGACCCGGCCGACACCTCCGTACTGACCCTGGAGCGGCTGCTGGAGCTGGTCGCCGACGCGGGGCGGCGGGTGGAGCTGGCGATCGAGACCAAGCACCCCACGCGCTGGGCGGGGCAGGTGGAGGAGCGGCTGCTGCTTCTGCTGAAGCGGTTCGGGCTCGACGCCCCGACCGCTCCCGAGGAGTCCGCCGTACGGATCATGAGCTTCTCGGCGCGCTCCCTGCACCGGGTGCAGGCGGCGGCGCCGACGCTGCCGACCGTCTATCTGATGCAGTTCGCCTCGCCCCGGCTCCGGGAAGGGCGGCTGCCCGCGGGGGTGCGGATCGCGGGTCCCTCGATCCGGATCGTGCGCCATCACCCGGCGTACGTCGAACGGTTCCGGCGCGCGGGGCACCAGGTGCACGTCTGGACGGTGAACGAGCCCGAGGACATCGACCTCTGCGTCGACCTGGGCATCGACGCCCTCATCACCAACCGCCCGCGCGAGGTGCTGCGCCGGCTGGGGCGGCTGGGGCGCTGACCCGGCCTCCCCGCGCGCGCCGGGAGGCCCGGGGCGCGCGGAGAGGCCCGGGGCGAGAGGCCCGGGGCGAGGAACCCCGGCACGGAAGGCCCCGGCGCCTCCTCGGACGCCCCTCGGACGTCCCTCGGGCGCTCCCGTCCGACGCCCCCGGAGCCTGCCGGATCCGGCAGGTAAAGACTGCGGGCGATGCCTTGACCCGCCCTCCCGACCGCAGCATTCTTTGGTCTAGGCCACAGTGTCGAAATCCAGCCACACACTGACGGCTCGATGACAGCCTCCTGACAGTCTTCCGACGGTTTCGTCACAGGGTGTGCACCGGCGCGTTCGGTCCGTGTTCGATCGAGGTGAGTGCGTCACCGCACCTGGGTTGGCCGGTTTCCGGTACAGGCCAATGGGGCATCCACACCGTGGCGTGGGGCGAAGGAGGTCTCGGGGGTGGCGTTGGTGGTGGCACAAGAGGTGCCCACGTCTTCGAGCATGGCCGTACCCCATGGCCCTGCGGGCGTGGGGAAGGCGCGACACCGGATGCGCGATCAGTTGCGCAGAGGCGGTGTGGCCGAATCGATCATTGACGATGCCGTGTTGATCCTTTCCGAGCTGTTGAGCAACGCGTGCAAACACGGACGTCCGCTGGGCGACGCCCTGGCCGGTGACGGCGATGTCCTGGCCGCCTGGCGGGTGGACCCGCGCGGGCGGCTGGTCGTGGAGGTCACGGACGGCGGCGGACCCACCCGCCCGGCTCCGTCGACCCCGTCGGTCACCGCCCACGGCGGCCGGGGGCTGAACATCATCACCGCGCTGTCCGACGACTGGGGCGTACGGGACGACGCCCGGGGCGAGGTCACGGTGTGGGTCGTCGTCCACGACGACGTCAGGAACCAGCAGCCCGGCCACCGCCGCGACGACTTCGCCACGCGCGTGGGCGCACCCGCGCTCTCCGCCATCCCGGACCTGGACTTCGCCGACGCGTTCGACGACCTGGACTGAGCGCGGCGCCCGGCCGGCCGGCAGGGCGCGACGGCCGGCAGGGCGCGACGGCCGGCAGGGCGCGACGCCCGGCGGCCGGCAGCGGCCTTGTGGGTAGGCAGCGGCCTTGTGGGTCCCGGAAGCTGGGGCGCTCCCCGGGTGAGCGACTAGGCTCGCGGCCGTACCAGCAGAGCCGTTTCCGGGAGACACCCACATGGCCAAGAAGCGACCCCAGACCAAGGGCGCGCGCCCGCAGCGCACAGACGGAGAGGTCCCGGTCGTAGGCGCCCGCGAACCCTGCCCCTGTGGCAGTGGCCGCCGCTACAAGGCGTGTCACGGCCGAGCCGCCGCGCAGGCGGTGACCGAGCTGGTGCACCGTCCGTTCGAGGGCCTGCCCGGCGAGTGCGACTGGGTGGCGCTGCGCGAGCTGGTCCCGGCCGCGACGGCGGAGCTGAAGCTCAAGGACGGTCTGCCCGAGGGCGTCCCGTCGGTCACCCTGGCCACCGTGCTGCCCATGGCCTGGCCCGCGCTGCGCCGCGACGACGGCTCCGTGCTGATCGGCCTCCAGAACGACACGGCGTCCGGCGACATCAGCCGCGACCTCGCCGACACCCTCCGGCGCGCGCTCACCGCGCAGCCCGGTACCCCGGTGCAGGGCCGCCGCGCCCCGGCCGAGGGGCCGCGACTTCAGGATCTCCTCGACCCGGCAGGCGCCTTCGAGCCAGTTGTGCACAGCGGCTTCGAGTTCTGGGTCCCGGACCCGGAGAACGCCACTCCGGATGTGGCGGCCTCCCTGGAGCGGGCCAACGCCGCGGCCATCCCGACCGTCCGGCTCGCCGGAGTCGACGCGGGGTACTGGTGCGAGACCCCGGACAAGAACCACCTGCGCTGGGTCATGCCGCACGCCGAGGAGGAGCTTCTGGACGCGCTCGCGCGGCTGCACGCGGCGGGCCGTTCCGGACTCGGTGAGGGCACCCGGCTCGTCGGTTCGTTCCGGGCCCACGGCCTCACGGTGCCGGTCTGGGACCTTCCGAGCGGCATGGGCGCGCAGGACGTCGAGAAGCCGGCCGCGGAGTTCGCCGAGCGGCTCACCGCCGCGCTGGCGGTCGACGGGCCGCTGACCCCGGACGAGCGCCGGGCCCGCGGCGGGCTCACGAACCGACAGGTCACACTGAGCTGACGCCCCACGCGGGGCGCGACCGCGACTGACCGGCCGGTCAGTCGCACAGGGAGTCGCGCCCCGGCTGCCGTATGTCATCAACTCGGCCTGGAACGGGGCCAGTCGGTGTCCGAATAGCCAAGTAAAACGTGAGACCGAATTTGCTAACAGCCGATCTCTTGTTACCGTTTCAGTAGCCCGGTTGCTGGTGCATCCCCCGTCGCCAGCAACCGGGCCTTCGTATGCCCGGCCGCACGGCCTGTCGCACACGCTGTCGCACACCTTGTCGCACGGCCTGTCGCACACCTTGTCGCCTGCCCGGCCGCACGTGCCTCCTCGACGTCCCTCCGGGCAGCCCTTCTCCGTGCAGCGCCGCTCACTGCCGCGCCGCGACCGCCGAGTTGCTTCCCGACCTCAGCAGCAGCGGACCCTCGCCCGCGGCCCGCGCGAACTCCGCGATCGCCGTGTAGTGGTCCAGGTTCCCCCGGGTCCGCTCGCGCGGCGTCGCGCAGTCGGCGGGCTCGTCGGCCGGACCCACCTCGCAGTGCAGGGTGACGGTGCGCCCACCGGGTCCCATGAGGCTGAGTACGGCGGTCAGGGCTTCGCCGGTCGCATTGCGGTAGTAGGTGCGGGCCCAGGTGTCCTCGCCCTGGGTGAGCACACAGGTCTGCGCCTCGATGCCGTCGGGCGAGGTGAGTTCGGGGCCGCAGCGGGCGGCGGTGGCGAGACCCAGGCCCAGCCGCAGCGGCGCGCCCGTGGCGGAGCCCGACGTATCCCCGGACCCGCCCCCGGAGCCCGACGTATCCCGAAACC
Source organism: Streptomyces sp. NPDC091377 (assembly GCF_044757045.1). Taxonomy (NCBI): domain Bacteria; kingdom Bacillati; phylum Actinomycetota; class Actinomycetes; order Kitasatosporales; family Streptomycetaceae; genus Streptomyces; species Streptomyces sp. NPDC091377. The sequence continues at coordinate 162,203 of NZ_JBIVUE010000008.1, forward strand.
CGTCCCCGGAGCCCGACGTGTCCCCGGACCCGTCGACCGCCCCACCGACCGCCCCCGCGACCGGCATCGACGCACCCGGCATCCACGCACCCGGCAGGGACGCACCCAGCAGGGACGTACCCGGCATCGACGCGCCCCGCCGTGCTTCCGGGGGTCTGCGGTCGTCGCGCGAGGTCCCGGCGGCGCGGCGTTCGTCGCCCACCGGTCCCGCGGACGCCACCGCGAGCGGCAGGGCGACAGCGCACACCGCGAGGCCCGTGAGGGCGAGGAGACGGGGGTTCATACCCGGGACGATAACGAGCGGGGACGGGCGCCCGGTTCCGCGGGCGCCCGACACCCCTACAACTCGGGCGCGCTCACACCCGTACGAGTGAGGGCCTCGACCACCGCGTCGACCACGGCCTCGACATCCGGCACCCAGGGGGAGGCGGAGCCGGGCAGCGGCGCGCGCTCCCAGGAGATCTCGCCCTGCCCCGTGGTGGACGGCGGCAGCGCGAGGTAGCCGCCCTCGCCGTGGAAGCGGAGCGAGCCGGGGACAAAGTCCTTGGCGTAGAGCAGTTCACCCAGCTGCTCCATGGAGTACGGCCGCACCAGCAGCGCCCAGCGGGCGGGCGAGGCCACGACCGGACCGAGCCGCATCCCCATCCGGTCCAGCGCGTCGAGGGCGCGCGCGGCGGCGGGGGCGGGCAGGCTCACGGCGCAGGGCGCCGGGCCGCCGGTGGCGAGGATGATCGGGGCCGTGGGGCGGTTGGCCCACCACCAGCGGACCATGCGCTCGTCGGTGGTGGCCGCGAGCAGACCGGGGTCGAAGGGGTGTGCTCCGGGCACCGTGCACTCGGGGTCCGGGCAGCCGCAGCCGGCCCGTCCCTGCGGATCGGCCGTCACTCCGGGGAGCACGGGCCACTGCCACTGCGTCGCGAAGGTCAGGGCCGCGCCGACCAGCTCAGGTCTCCCGTCGTCACGCCTGGACAGGAGCCTGCGTCGCCTTCCGAGGATCTCGCGCATGAGCGCTCGTTCCTTTCCGTTGCACGCCTGGCAACACCGTGGGCCACTCACACCATGTGTCGATCACTTCACTGTGCGTATCAGCTGGCGCATCACTCCCCTGCGTTCGAGCACGGGGAACCCCTATGGGCCGAGCATCGGCCGCGTCCGCTGTGTTCCGTCGCCGCCGTTTCCGTCCGTACCGCGTCTGTCCGGAGTACGGGCGTGGCGTGGGGTGGCGAAGTCTGGCGTTTTCGGTCGCGCTCTTTCTCTTCGCCTCCGCCACGGGAGGATGGGGCACGATCGTCGGTGGCTAAGACGCCCGGGTCCGCCACCAGGTTCCGGGTAACCCCCAACCGCCCCTGGCCTTCTCCGAGTACGTACCCATCACGACCGCTGTGACGCTCCGTCGAGCAAGGCCAGTCGACCGCAATAACCCGATCCATGCATCACTTTTAAGCCAACTTTGCCTTTACAGAAGGGGAACCGGTTCGCACCCCGGGAACCCCCTGGACACCAGGAAACCCGGCAGGACAATGCTGGACATCTCCTCACGAGTGCGTGTACATGTGGAGACACTGCCAGCGGCGCAGAACGACATGGGGGTTTGCGATGCTTTTGAGCAGTACGCACCGGTCGGAAAGCCGGACACCATGAACGCCCCGCACCCTGCGAAAGTGGCTGGAATCGATTCAACGGTTCCCCCGTCCGCACACACTGTCGCACCCGATTCCCCGGCATCGGGCGCCTCCGCCGCCTCAGGTGTCACGAGCGTCACACCCGGCGCCCCGGCCGGCACCCCGGACCCGTCCGCCACGGCCGACCCCGCCGACCCTGATACCACCGGCACCACCACCGGCCCGGGAGCCCTGCTCCAGGACCGCCTCGCCGGCTGGGTCTCCGACCTCACCACCCTGCACGAACTGACCGAACGGCTGGCGCGTACCGGCACCCTCGCCGACGCCCTCCAGGAACTGCTGCGCGCCGGTGCCGCCCTCGTGGGCGCCCGCCGCGGCCTCGTCGTCCTGGAACCGTCCGACGGACTCGGCCCCCGCAGCACCCTCGGCCTCGGCCTCGCCGCCGCCGACCTCGGCCAGCTGGAAACCGTCCCGCGCGGTTCCCTGCCCTACGGCGACCTCCTCGACGCCCCCGCCGCACCACCCGGCGCGGTGGCCGAGGTCGTCCGGGCCGATCTGCTCGCCGAGGACGGGCTCGACCCGCGCCACCGCGAGGTCGCCGCCCGGCTCGGCTACGCCGCCAGCTACGCCCTCCCCCTGTCCACCACGGCGGCCGGCCGGCTCGGCGCCGCGGTGTGGCTGTACGACGAACCCGCCGAGCCCTCCGAGCGGATGCGGCATCTCGCCGGCCTCTACACGCGCTACGCCACCGAGCATCTCGCCCGGCTCCTGGAGGTCGAGCGCACCCGCGCCTGTCTGAGGACGGTCGCCGAGGAACTGCTGCCCTCACGGCTGCCCCGGGTGTCCGGTGTCCGGCTCGCCGCCCGGCACCGCACCGGACCGCGCGGCGGCGGCGACTGGTACGACGCGCTGCCGCTGCCGGACGCGGCGCTCGGGCTCGCGGTGGGCTCGGTCACCGGGTCGGGGCCGAGCGCGGTCGCCGCGATGGGCCGGCTGCGGGCCTCGCTGCGCGCGTACGCCGTGATGGAGGGCGAGGACCCGGTCGCGGTCCTCTCGGACCTGGAACTGCTCCTCCGGCTGACGGAACCCGCCCGCTCGGCCACCGCCCTGTTCGCCTACTGCGAGCCCGCCGTCGGCCGGCTCACCCTCGCCGGGGCCGGGCACTGCCCGCCGCTGCTGGTCGGCGAGCGGCGCACCGAGTTCGTGGAGACGTCCGTCTCCGCGCCGCTCGGCATGCTCGCCTGCTGGGAGGCGCCGAGCGTGGAGGTGCAGGCCGAAGCGGGAGAGACGGTTCTGCTCTACACGGACGGGCTGCTGCAACGTACCGGCGATCCTGTCGACCGGGCCTTCGCCCGGCTCCACTCGGCGGCGGCCGGCGCGCCCCGGGCAGCCCGCCGTGACCCCGGGGCCCTGGCCGACCACGTCCTGCGCACCGTACTGCCGGACGGGCTGGACTCGGCGGACAGCGAGGAGGACGTGGTGCTGCTGGCGGCGCGCTTCGAGTGACGCGGCCAGCCCACTGATCCGGACAGCCCACTGATCCGGACAACCCGCTGATCCGGACGGACGGCCGATACCGACAGACGGCCGATACCGACAGACGGCCGATACGGACAGACGGCACACCGGTCCCCGCCCCACCGCACGACGGTCCGCCCCACCGCACGACGTTCCGCCGCCCCCTCCTCCCGTCCGCCCCACCCCCTCCCCGCCCCGGTCCGGGTAGGCGAGTGGTAGCTACACGTAACGGGCATTCCCGGCCTTCGGTCCCCTTCCGTACGTCCGTACGATGGTGAGGTTCCATGCCGTATCGAGGAGGATGACCGTGTCGGACGAGCCCACGCCGGAGACCCCGGAGAACGAGCCCGAGGAGCCGATCAAGCAGCGCAAGAACGGCCTGTACCCGGTGGTGTCCGACGAACTCGCCGAGAACATGAAGTCCGGCTGGGCCGACACCGAGCAGCACGATCTGGCGCCGCTCCCGCAGGCCGCCGAGACCGCCGCGCGCCGCGCCGCGCTCTCCGCGCGCTTCCCGGGCGAGCGCCTGGTGATCCCCGCGGGCAATCTCAAGACCCGCTCCAACGACACCGAGTACGCCTTCCGGGCCTCGGTGGAGTACGCGTACCTCACCGGCAACCAGACCGAGGACGGCGTCCTGGTGCTGGAGCCGCGCGGCGAGGGCCACACCGCCACCATCTACCTGCTGCCGCGCTCGAACCGCGAGAACGGCGAGTTCTGGCTCAACGGCCAGGGCGAGCTGTGGGTCGGCCGCCGCCACTCCCTCGGCGAGGCGGAGAAGCGGTACGGCATCCCCGCCTCCGACGTCCGCGAGCTGGCCGACGCGCTGCGCGAGCGGCACGGCCCGGTGCGGGTCGTACGCGGCTACGACGCCGGGATCGAGGCGGCCCTGGCCGACAAGGTCACCGCCGAGCGGGACGACGAGCTGCGGGTCTTCCTCTCCGAGCAGCGGCTGGTCAAGGACGACTTCGAGATCGGCGAGCTGCAGAAGGCCGTGGACTCGACCGTGCGCGGCTTCGAGGACGTCGTCCGCGTCCTGGACAAGGCGGAAGCCACCTCCGAGCGCTACATCGAGGGCACCTTCTTCCTCCGCGCGCGCGTCGAGGGCAACGACGTCGGCTACGGCTCCATCTGCGCCGCCGGCCCGCACGCCTGCACGCTGCACTGGGTGCGCAACGACGGCCCGGTCCGCTCCGGTGACCTGCTCCTGCTGGACGCGGGCGTGGAGACCCACACGTACTACACCGCCGACGTCACCCGGACCCTGCCGATCAACGGCCGGTTCAGCGACATCCAGCGGAAGATCTACGACGCCGTCCACGACGCCCAGGAGGCCGGGATCGCGGCGGTGCGGCCGGGCGCGAAGTACCGGGACTTCCACGACGCCTCCCAGCGGGTGCTGGCGGAGCGGCTGGTGGAGTGGGGGCTCGTCGAGGGGCCGGTCGAGCGGGTGCTCGAACTGGGGCTCCAGCGGCGCTGGACGCTGCACGGCACCGGCCACATGCTCGGCATGGACGTCCACGACTGCGCCGCCGCGCGGACCGAGACGTACGTCGACGGGGTCCTGGAGCCGGGGATGTGCCTGACCGTGGAGCCCGGGCTGTACTTCCAGGCCGACGACCTCACCGTGCCGCAGGAGTACCGGGGCATCGGCGTGCGGATCGAGGACGACATCCTGGTGACGGAGGACGGCAACCGGAACCTGAGCGCGGGCCTGCCCCGGCGGTCCGACGAGGTCGAGTCCTGGATGGCCGCGCTGAAGGGCTGAGGGCCGGGCTCGGGCAACGACAGCGGCAGCGGGCAGCGGGCGGCGGCAGCGGGCAGCGACGGCACACGAAGGGGCCGGGCAAGGGCGCTACACCGCCATCAGCGGAGCGTCCTTGCGCCATTTGAGGAGTTTGTCGAAGCTGACGACCGCGCCGCCCCTGCCGGGTTTGTTGGCGATGTGGACATGGTCGGCCAGTTCGCGGATGAGGTAGAGGCCCCGTCCGTTCTCGGCGGTGGCGTCGTCCTCGTGGGCCGGTCGGTGGGGGCGCCCGGCCACGAAGCCGGGGCCCGAATCGGTGACCTCGATACGGCACAGCTCACCGTCGAGGTACGCGGTGACGTGATACGCCCCCGAGACGGCGCCGGGAGCCGTGCCCCCGCCGTGCTCGACGGCGTTCGCGCACGCTTCGCTCAGGGCCACGGAGAGGTCGTACGAGACGTCGGGGTCGACGCCCGCGGTCTCCATGGTGCCGAGCAGCAGGCGCCGCGCGAGCGGAACGCTCGCAGCCTCACGCCGCAGATGGAGTGACCACCAGATGCTCATGCTCCACCCTCCTGGTCGCGGCTCGACATACCGTTACGTATTGCCGCCCGCGCCCGTACGCAATCGCGATTTCTTGGTGATGCCGCCCATACGGCGGATGCGGTCAGCGTGGCGGTCGGTGTATGTGGTGTCTCTGTGACATCAGGGATGTCCGACTTGCGCAGGTCATAGGCGTATGGGCACCGCGGGGGGCGGTGTTGATCTCTCCCGCGATCGCACCCGAGTCGCACATATGTCTCGTGTACCCGTCCTCCCGGGCCGTCCCCCATACGTCTCCTGCATACGTCTCCTGCATACGTCTCTGTGGGGCACACCCGTCGAGCGGACCTGCCGTAGGGGCGTGGTGGGGCCAGTGGGATGATGAGCCCGCCATGACTGCCCCCCACCCGCGTACGACGCGCTCCGGGCGAGAGCCACGGATCCTGCGGGCCGCGGTGTTCGCCGCGGTCTGCGTCGTGCTGGCCGCGGCCGGGCACTCGCTCGCCTCCTACGCGCCGATCCCGCTGTGGGCCCTGGGCGCCGGGTTCGCCGGGGTGCTCGTGGTCGCCGTGCCGTTCGCCGGTCGGGTGCGGTCGCTGGCCGCGACCGTCGCGCTGCTCGCCGGCGCGCAGGCCCTGCTGCACGCCCTGTTCGGGCTGGGGCAGCACGGGGGCACCGCCGGTGCCGTGCCCTCCGCCGACGCCTCGCTCGTCGCCCGGGCCGCCCGACTGGTCTGCGGCACCCCCGCCACCACGATCAGCCCGGCCGAGGCCCGGCGCATCCTCACCGACGCCCGGATCCCGGCACCCGACCACGCTCCCGGCGTGGCGGGCCCCGCCTCCGCCGGGTCGCCGGACGCCGCCCTCGGGCTCCCCGGCGCGCTGCTGCCCTCGCTGCCGATGCTGCTCGGCCATCTCCTCGCGGCCGTCGCCGTGGGCTGGCTGCTGCGCCGCGGCGACTTGGCGCTGCTCCGGCTGGTCGACCTGTCGGCGCTGTCGGCGCGAGCCGTCGCCGAGGGCATGGCCGAGGGGGCGCTCGTACGATCCCTGCGCGCTGCCCTGACCCTGGTGCGGGCCCTGTGCGCCGGGCTGCCGGCCACGCCCGAGGCCGCCGCGGGTGTTCCGCGCGCCGCCCGGCTCACTCCTCCCGGGCCGCGTACCACCGCGCTCCAGCACACCGTGATCCGGCGCGGGCCACCCCCCGCCGGGTTCGACCTCGCCGCCTGACACCGCGCGGACCGACCTGTCTCACGGGAACCCCACCGGGATCCCCGGGGAGGACGCGCCGTCGTCGCGCGGCACGCGCCCGCGCCCTTTTCCCCTGGTCTCTGGTCTCTGTCTTCCCCTGTGCCTTTCCGGGGAGCCGGAACGGTCACAGCCCGGGGAGCCGGGACGTCACAGCGATGTCCGCGCCGCTTCCCACGGCACTTCGGCCCCCTCCCGGGGCACCTCCGCGCGCGCGTACCCCTCTTCCTCGTCAGCCAACGGATCCTCATCTCGAAGTGGAGTGCCTCATCCCATGAAGGCTTCCCGTATCGCCGCCGCCGGTCTGCTTGCCGCCGGCGCGGTCGTCGTCCTGTCCTCCCCCGCCCTCGCGCATGTCAGCGTGCAGCCGGACGGGACGGCCGCGAAGGGCGGCTACGCGGTCGTGGACTTCAAGGTCCCCAACGAGCGCGACGACGCCTCGACCACCAAGCTGGAGATCAACTTCCCGGCCGAGCACCCGCTCTCCTCGGTGCTGCCGCAGCCGGTCCCGGGCTGGAAGGCCGAGGTCACCAAGGCCGAGCTGGACAAGCCGATCGACGCGCACGGCCGGCAGATCACCGAGGCGGTCTCCAAGGTCACCTGGACCGCCGAGGGCAAGGGCATCGAGCCCGGCTACTTCCAGAAGTTCCCGGTCTCCGTCGGCGCGCTGCCCGACACCACCGACGAACTCGTCTTCAAGGCGCTCCAGACCTACTCGAACAAGGAGGTCGTGCGCTGGATCGAGGTGCCGGAGGAGGGGCAGGAGGAGCCGGAGTACCCGGCGCCGGTGCTCGCCCTGTCCGCCGCCACCGAGGACCACCACGGCTCCTCCGGCGCCGAGGCGGACGAGAAGGCCGCCGGGGACGACGCCGAGGCCGCGAGCAGTTCCAGCGCCGCCGAGGAGTCGAGCGGCTCGACCGACACCGTCGCCCGGGTGCTCGGTGTCGTCGGGATCGCCGTCGGCGCGGCGGGAGTGGCGTACGGCGTGCTCGCCGGACGCCGCCGCGACTCCGCGGACCCCACGGCCTGACCCGTCCTCCATGGGCGGGCCACGGGGACGCGACGCCCTGCGGCCCGCCCGGAACCACCACCTCTAGGAATCCATTCCATGCGCAAGAACACCCTCGCCGCCGCGGCCCTGGTCGCCGCCGCCACCTTCGCTCTCTCCGCCTGCGGCAGCGGCGACGACAGCTCCGGTTCGCCGGTCTCCGTGGTCTCCGAGGAGGCCCCCTCGAACCGGGCCGCCACCGTGCTCGACCGGCCGTTCGAGAAGCCGGACCTGGTGCTCACCGACACCGAGGGCAAGAAGTACGACATCCGCAAGGAGACCGCGGGCAAGCCGACGCTGATCTACTTCGGCTACACCAACTGCCCCGACGTCTGCCCGCTGACCATGAACAACATCGCGGTCGCCAAGAAGCAGCTCTCCCCGGCCGAGCAGGACCAGCTCCAGGTGGTGTTCGTGACCACCGACCCCGAGCGGGACACCTCCGAGGCCCTCGGCAAGTGGCTCAAGGGCATCGACGAGGAGGTCATCGGGCTGACCGGTGACTTCGACACCGTGCAGGCCGGCGCCCGCACCCTCGGCATCTCCATCGAGCCGTCGACCAAGGACAAGAACGGCAAGGTCGTCTCCAACCACGGCACCCAGGTCGTCGCGTTCTCCCCGAAGACCGACGGCGGCTATGTCCTCTACGGCGAGGAAGCCACCGTCGACGACTACACCAAGGACCTGCCCAAGCTGATCAAGGGTGAGAACCCGTGAGGCGTACGGCACGGACCACCGCCCTGCTGACCGGGGCACTGGCGCTGACCGGGACGCTCGCCCTGACCGGCTGCGGGTCGGACAACGGGTCGGGCGGATCCGGCGGGTCGGACGGATCCGGCGGCGGCAGCGGCTCCGGCGGCCCCGAGCTGTCCGTGAGCGCCGCGTACATGCCGCAGCCCGTCTCCGACAGCATGGCCGCGGGCTTCCTGACCGTCTCCAACGAGGGCGGCGAGAAGGCCGAACTGGTCTCCGTCACCAGCGACATCGGCGAGGTCACCGTGCACGAGACGGTCGGCAGTTCGATGCGCGAGGTCGACTCCCTGGCCGTTCCGGCGGGCGGGAAGCTGGAGCTGAGCAGCGGCGGAAACCATCTGATGTTCGAGAACCTCAAGCGCAAGCCGCTGGAAGGCGAGAAGGTCACGGTGAAACTGCACTTCGCCGACGGCTCGCCGGTGGATGTCGAGATTCCGGTGAAGGCCGCGACGTACCGGCCCACGGCCGGACGCTGAGGGAGGGACCATCGTGTCGCAGTCCATCGCCCCCCGTCTGCGGAGCCTGGTGCTACTGCTCGCGGCGGTCGCCGGCGCCCTGCTCCTGAGCGGCGGGCCGGCCTCGGCGCACGCCGCGCTGACCGGCAGCGACCCCCGGCAGGGGGCGGTGGTCGAGCGGGCCCCGTCCCAGGTCTCGCTCACCTTCTCCGAGCCGGTCTCGACCCCCGAGGGCAGCCTGCGGGTCCTCGACCCCAAGGGCGAGCGCGCCGACACCGGCACCCCGGGCAACGTCAGCGGGAACACCTACGCCGTGAAGCTGCACTCGGGGCTGCCCGACGGCACCTACACGGTCACCTACCAGGTCGTCTCCGCCGACAGCCATCCCATCGCCGGGGCCTTCACCTTCTCCATCGGGGCGCCCTCCGCCACCTCCGTCTCCGCCGACGCGCCCGACAGCGGCGGCGGGGCCGTCGGCACGCTCTACGGGATCGGGCGGTATGTGTCGTACGCCGGTTTCGTGCTGCTGGTCGGCGGCTCGGCCTTCGTGCTGGGCTGCTGGTCGCACGGGTCCGGGGTACGGGCCGTGCAGCGGCTGGTGGTCTCCGGCTGGGTCGCGCTGACCGCCGCCACGCTGGGGCTGCTGCTGCTCCGGGGCGCGTACACCACCACCGGGAAGCTCGGGGACGTCTTCGACCTCGACCTGCTCGGCGATGTCCTCCAGACCAAGACCGGCGCCGCGCTGGTCTCCCGGCTGCTGCTGCTCGCCGCGGCGGCGCTGTTCATCGCGGTGCTCTTCGGGGCGTACGACAAACGGGACGAGGAGGAGAAGCGGGACCTGACCTTCGGCCTCACGGTCGGCGGGGTCGTGGTCGCGGCCGGGCTCGCGGCGAGCTGGGCGATGTCCGAGCACGCCTCGGCCGGGATCCAGACCGGGATCGCGATGCCGGTGGACGTCGTCCATCTGCTGGCCGTCGCCGCCTGGCTGGGCGGGCTGTGCGCGCTGCTCGCCGCGCTGTACCGGGCCCCCGCCGACACCCCGCTCGACGGTGCCGCCGTACGCCGCTTCTCACGGGTCGCCTTCCTCAGCGTGGTCGCCCTCGTCGTCACCGGTGTCTACCAGTCCTGGCGTCAGCTCGGCTCCTGGAACGCCTTCACCGACACCCGCTACGGCCAGTTGCTGCTGGTGAAGCTGGGGCTGGTGGCGGTGCTCGTGGGGGTCGCCTGGGTGTCCCGGCGCTGGACCGGGCGGCTGGCCGAGGTGGCGGTCACCGCCACCGCCCGCAAGCGGGAGAAGGTGGGGGCGCCCACGTCGTCGTCGGCCCCGTCCGGCTCCTCCACGGCCGGGAACGGCTCGCGGGCCGCGGAGAAGGGCGCCGCCTCCGGCAGCGGTGGCGGCACCGGGGACGCCAAGCGGGACGCCCAGCTCGCGCGGCAGCGGGCCGCGACGGACACGGCCACCCGCAAGCGGCTGCGGGACGCCGACCCTCAGCGGTCCGGGCTGCGCCGCTCGGTGCTGGCCGAGGCCGGGGTCGCGGTCGTCCTGCTCGCCGTGACCACCGCGCTGACCTCCACCGAACCGGGCCGTACGGTGCTGGAGGCCGAGGCGGCCACCGCTGCCGCCGCCGAGCAGCGCTCCGCCACCGGGGCGGTGACGCTGGAACTGCCCTTCGACACCGGCGGCGAGGACGGCCAGGGCGTCGTCCGGCTGGAGATCGACCCCGCGCGGGTCGGCGCCAACGAGGTGCACGTGTACGGCGAGCGGCCCAACGGGCGTGCCTTCGACGTCCCCGAGGTGAAGCTGGCCTTCACCCTGAAGTCCGAGGACATCGGGCCACTGCCCCTGGTCCCGGACCACATCACCACCGGTCACTGGTCCGCGAACGGGGTGCAGATCCCGATGGCGGGCGAGTGGGAGATCGCCGTCACCGTACGGACCTCCGACATCGACCAGGTGACCGTCTCCAAGAACGCGCAGATCGGCTGAACGCACACCATGCCTGACCACACCGCTGACCAGCCCGTCACAGACGCCACGGCTGACCGGTCCGCCATGGACACCGCGGCTGACCGTTCCGTCCCGGGCGCCCGGGGCTCCGGCAAGGCCGGCGGTCCGGGCCACGGCGACGGCGGATTCTCCCGCCGGGCGCTCCTCGGGACCGCCGGTGCCACCGGCCTGGTGCTCGGTGCCGCCGGCGGGGCCGTCGGCTATACCGCCGCGCCCTCGCAGGCCACCCCGCTGACCTCGCTCGGCGCCGGGAAGGCGATGTTTCACGGGAAACATCAGCCCGGCATCCTCACCGCCATGCACGCGTGCGGGCACCTCGTCGCCTTCGACCTGGCGGCGGGCGCCGGCCGCAAGGAGGCGGCGGCCCTGCTGCGCCGCTGGTCGGAGACGGCCCGGCGGCTGATGGCGGGCGAGGCCACCGCCCAGGACGACACCGATGTGGCCCGGGACGCCGGGCCGTCGTCGCTGACCGTCACCTTCGGGTTCGGGCACGGCTTCTTCGCCCGCACGGGTCTGGAGGCCCGACGCCCGGTCTCCCTCGATCCGCTGCCGGACTTCTCCTCGGACCGGCTCGACAAGGCCCGCAGCAACGGCGACCTCTGGGTGCAGATCGGCGCGAACGACGCCCTGGTGGCCTTCCACGCCCTGCGCGCGCTCCAGAAGGACGCGGGCAGGGCCGCCCGGCTGCGCTGGCAGATGAACGGCTTCAACCGCTCGCCGGGCGCCACGGCCCGCCCCCTGACCACACGCAACCTCATGGGGCAGATCGACGGCACCCGGAACCCGCAGCCGTCCGAGGCCGACTTCGACCGGCGGATCTTCGTGCCCGCCGCTCCCACGAAGGACCCCGAGTGGATGGCGAACGGCTCGTACGTCGTCGTACGCCGGATCCGCATGCTCCTGGACGACTGGGAGAAGCTCCCGGTCGCCGAGCAGGAGGGGGTCATCGGGCGCCGCAAGTCCGACGGGGCGCCGCTGTCCGGGGGCGGTGAGACCACCGAGATGGAGCTGGACAGGACCGACGCCGAGGGCACTCTCGTGGTCCCGATCAACGCGCACGCCCGGATCGCCCGGCCCGACCAGAACGGGGGCGCGGCGATGCTGCGGCGGCCGTTCTCGTACCACGACGGGTTCGACCCGGACGGGGTGCCGGACGCCGGGCTGCTGTTCGTGTGCTGGCAGGCCGATCCGCTGCGCGGCTTCGTGCCGGTGCAGCGGAAGCTGGACCGCGGGGACGCCCTGTCGGCGTTCGTCCGCCACGAGGCGAGCGGGCTGTTCGCGGTGCCGGGGGGCGCGGCGGAAGGGGGGTACGTGGGGCAGGGGCTGCTGGAGGGGTGACAGGGCGCCACGGGGGGGGCTTCCGGACCCTTCGAGGGGCGGGCGTCGCTCTCAAGGGTGGCCGTCGTGAGACAGGTCAAACCTCGCCGCCCAGGCCCATTAGGGTGAAGGCATGCCAGCGAGCTACGCGTATCTCGGTCCCGAGGGCACCTTCACCGAAGTCGCCCTGCGCACGCTTCCGGAGGCCGCCACGCGGGAGCTGATCCCGTATGTGTCGGTGCAGTCCGCGCTGGACGCGGTGCGGGGCGGCGACGCCGAGGCCGCGTTCGTGCCCATCGAGAACTCCGTCGAGGGCGGTATCACCACCACGCTGGACGAGCTGGTCGCGGGCACCCCGCTGATGATCTACCGCGAGGTGCTGCTGTCGATCACCTTCGCGCTGCTGGTCCGGCCCGGGACCGGGCTCTCCGACATCAAGACGGTCTCCGCGCACCCGGCCGCCCAGCCCCAGGTGCGGAACTGGCTCAAGCGCCATCTCCCCGACGCCCACTGGGAGTCCGCCGCGTCCAACGCGGACGCGGCCCGGCTGGTCCAGGAGGGCCAGTACGACGCCGCCTTCGCGGGCGAGTTCGCCGCCGCCCGGTACGGTCTGGAGGCCCTGGAGACCGGTATCCACGACGCGGAGAACGCGCAGACCCGGTTCGTGCTGGTGGGCCGCCCGGCCCGGCCCGCGGCGCCCACCGGCGCGGACAAGACGTCCGTGGTGCTGTGGCAGCGGGACGACCACCCCGGCGCGCTGCGTGATCTGCTCGGTGAGTTCGCCACCCGGGGGATCAACCTGATGCTGCTCCAGTCCCGCCCGACCGGCGCCGGTATCGGCAACTACTGCTTCTGCGTCGACGCCGAGGGCCATATCTCGGACCGCCGGGTGGCCGAGGCGCTGATGGGGCTCAAGCGGATCTGTCTCCAGGTGCGGTTCCTGGGCTCGTACCCGCGCGCCGACCTGGGCGCGGCGGAGGTACGGCCGCCGCTGAAGGGGACGTCGGACGACGAGTTCACGGTGGCGGCGGAGTGGGTGGCCCGCTCCCAGGACGGCCGGTTCTAGGCCGTACGCCGTGATGTCGTAAGATCATCCGGCACTTCTGTCACACCTTTCACTTCTTTCACGCCTGTCGCGGCCTGGCGCAGCCGTCACACCTGTCCTACCTGCTGATTTTCGTTGTCCACAGGAGTTATCCACAGGTTGGCTTCTCGACCTGGGGACAAGTCGACACCGCGCTGTGGGGTGGGTCGACAAATCTCTCTGCCGACCCCCGGTTCATCCACCGGCGCGCAGCCGGGCCTTCGTCCACTGTTTTCCCTCGGGCAACTCTTCAGGGGGACCCATTTCCACTCGAACGTGGGCTTAGGGGAAGTTTCAACCGGGAATCCCCCACCTCGACGGTGCTTTTCGCAGTGATCAATTCCCGTGTCCACAGATCTTTCGCACAGCCTGTGGATAACTCTTCGGGGCATGGGGACCGCTGTGGACAACCGAACCCCCAAGTCCCGTTTCCCACAAGGAAATCCGGTCAACCGGGCGCCGAACGTCTCGCCCGATCCAGGGATCCTGGCCCCTTTAATTGACACACCCGGCAATTAACCCATAACCGAACGTAAGCCACCTCACCCTTTTATGAGTCGTGAGGCGTCCGCGGCCACCGGTAGCCTTGAGCGCGTGATTGACCTTCGCCTGCTCCGTGAGGACCCCGACCGTGTGCGCGCATCGCAGCGTGCCCGTGGAGAGGACGTCGCGCTCGTCGACTCCCTCCTCTCCGCCGACGAACGGCGCAGGTCGTCCGGCGTGCGCTTCGACGAACTGCGGGCCTCGCAGAAGCAGCTCGGCAAGCTGATCCCGAAGGCGTCCGGCGACGAGAAGGCCGACCTGCTGAAGCAGGCCGGACAGCTCGCCGCCGAGGTCAAGGCGGCCGACGCCGAGCGCGACGCCGCCGCCGCCGAGACCCAGGAACTCCTGCTCCGGCTGGGCAACCTCGTCCACCCCGACGTCCCCGTCGGCGGCGAGGAGGACTTCGTCACCCTGGAGACGCACGGCACCATCCGTGACTTCGGCACCGACGGCGCCGAGGGCTTCGAGCCCCGGGACCACCTGGAGCTGGGCACCCTGCTCGGCGCGATCGACGTCGAGCGCGGCGCCAAGGTCTCCGGCTCGCGCTTCTACTTCCTCACCGGCGTCGGCGCCCTGCTGGAGCTGGCCCTGGTCAACGCGGCGATCGCCCAGGCCACCGCCGCCGGCTTCACCCCGATGCTGACCCCCGCCCTGGTCCGCCCCCAGTCGATGTCCGGCACCGGCTTCCTCGGCCAGGCCGCGCAGGACGTCTACCACCTCGACAAGGACGACCTCTATCTGGTCGGCACCTCCGAGGTCGCCCTCGCCGCCTACCACATGGACGAGATCCTCGACGCCGACCGGCTCCCGCTGCGCTACGCCGGCTTCTCGCCGTGCTTCCGCCGCGAGGCCGGCTCGCACGGCAAGGACACCCGCGGCATCTTCCGGGTGCACCAGTTCGACAAGGTCGAGATGTTCTCGTACGTCGCCCCCGAGGACGCCCAGGCCGAGCACCAGCGGCTGCTCGACTGGGAGAAGCAGTGGCTGACCTCCCTGGAGCTGCCGTTCCGGGTGATCGACGTGGCCTCGGCCGACCTCGGCTCCTCGGCCGCGCGCAAGTTCGACTGCGAGGCGTGGATCCCGACGCAGGGCAAGTACCGCGAGCTGACCTCGACGTCGGACTGCACCGAGTACCAGTCGCGCCGGCTGTCCATCCGGATGCGGGACGGCAAGACCGTCCGCCCGCTGGCCACCCTCAACGGCACCCTGTGCGCCGTACCGCGCACGATCGTGGCGCTGCTGGAGAATCACCAGCAGGCCGACGGCTCGGTCCGGGTGCCCGAGGTGCTCCGTCCCTACCTCGGCGGCCGTGAGGTCCTGGAGCCGGTGGCCACGTGAGCGACGGGTTCCCGTATCGGCTGATCGCGACCGACCTGGACGGCACGCTCCTGCGCGCCGACGGGTCGGTCTCCGGCCGTACCCGTGACGCGCTCGCCGCGGCCACCGCGGCGGGCGCGGCGCACATCGTCGTCACCGGCCGCGCGGTCCCCTGGACCCGCGGCATCCTCGACGACCTCGGCTACGAGGGCCTCGCCGTCTGCGGCCAGGGCGGCCAGGTCTACGACGCCGGCGCGCACCGGCTGCTCACCTCGGTCACCCTGGACCGGCAGATCGCGGCGCTCGCGCTGGCCAAGATCGAGGCGGAGGTCGGTCCGCTCTTCCTGGCCGCCAGCCGGGACGGGCTGGACGGCGAGGTGCTGATCGGACCGGGGTACGCGCTGGAGGGCGCGCTGCCCGCGACCCCGTTCACGGAGGTGTCGGACCTCTGGGCGGCGCCGCTGAACAAGATCTACATACAGCACCCGACGCTGACGGACGACCAGTTGGCCGAGGCTTCCCGCCAGGCCGCCGGGGGGTTCGTCACCGTCGCCATGGCCGGCGCGGGCATAGTGGAACTGCTGCCCCTCGGCCTGTCGAAGGCCACGGGGCTCTCGCTCGCCGCCCGCCGGCTCGGCCTCAAACCCGCCGACACCATCGCCTTCGGCGACATGCCCAACGACATACCGATGTTCGCCTGGGCCGCGCGGGGCGTGGCCATGTCCAACGCCCACGCCGAACTCAAGGCCGTGGCCGACGAACTGACCTCCTCGAACGAGGAAGACGGCATCGCTGCCGTCCTGGAACGTCTCCTGCCCTGACGGACGCCTCTCGCCCCGGCCCCACCTGACCGGTCACGGCGACAGCGTCCCGCGGAGGATGCACGGATCGAACGTGCGCGGGCTGTTCGGGCCCGATCTCGGCTCAGTGAGCCGGTGCCTTACCACTCGGCCAATCCTCCGGGTGGGCGGTCCACGCGAAACGCCCGGCTTCGCGTGCTCGAAGCGACCGCCCCGGGCACCACCCGGCGCGCGGACTCCACGGAGGCGTAACTACTCCGGGGTCGCTCGCGGGCTGCCCTGTCGGGAACGGAACGTACTGCCGTGCATCGGCATCGCCCCGCTCCTCTCCCGGTCCTGGGCGCCGGTCCGATCCGGCGTCGTGAACACAACCAGTGTGCCCGTGCCGGGAGTTGTCCACCACCGAATTAAGCCGCTAGCGGCGGCGCCACCTGCGCCGACGGGCCTTGCTGAAGAACCAGCCCGCGGGCGGCTCGTCCGAGCGCCACGGCTGGGGCTCGGGCTCCTCGCGGCTCCAGCGGGCGGCCAGCATCCGGGCGCGGGCGGACGGCTCCGCGGTGTCGGCGGAGCGTATGAAGTCCTCGTCCAGGACCAGGTCGTCGTCCCAGGCCCCGTCGCGGTCGCCGGTGGCCGGCGTCTTGTCTGCCATCCCCGTTTCCTCCAGCCGTTTCCGTCCTGTCAGTGTGCCCCGGCCCGGGTGAGGACCCCGTCAAGGCGGAGGAGCCGTGCGGAGGGCCCCACCCGGAGCCGGGGCCGAGCCGTAGCCAGGGCCGGGGTCTGGTGTCACTCCTCCCCGGCGAGGGTCAGCGTGCGCAGCTTCTGACCCGCGTACCAGGTGGCCAGCACGGTCACCACGACCAGCAGGATCGTCGCCGTGGGCAGGGCGACGTCCGAGGTGACCAGGGAGCCGTCGGCCACGTCCTGGGCGACCGCCAGCGACCACTGCTGGACGCTGAGGGTGCGCGCGCCGGGGACCAGGGAGCCGAACAGGGCCTCCCAGACCAGGGCGTAGACCAGACCGAAGACCACCGCGTGCCGCGAGACGGTGCCCAGCAGCAGGAACACGGCGGCGTAGGCGATGGAGGCGACGAGCGCGGCCACCGTGTAGGCGATGGCGACCTGCTGACCGTTGCCGTTGAGGATGAACCCGGCGATCAGGGTCGGCAGCGCCGAGAAGACCATCGTCACGCCGATCGCCACGATCAGCTTGGTGAAGATGATCGTCGGCCGCTTGATCGGCTTGGAGAGCAGATACACCACCGAGCCGTCGTCGATCTCCGGCCCGATCGCGCCGGTGCCCGCGATGACGCCGATGATCGGCACCATCGTGGCGAGCGCCAGCCCGCCGAGCAGGTCGGCCGCGGTCTGGTCGTCGGCGCCGACGAGGGCCCGGACGATCACGGCGATCACGATGAGCAGCATCGGCAGCGCGCCGAGGATCAGGGCCCGGCGTCGGCCGAGCAGGGCCCGATAGGTGAGTCGGGCGACTGTGGGGTCGTACATCTTGGCCTCCTACGCCGCGACGAGATACGAGAAGACGGACTCAAGGGACTCGTCGGACGGCGAGACCGTCAGCAGCCGGATGCCGTGGTCGCGGGCCACCCTGGGCAGCAGGGCGGTGAAGCGGCCGAAGTCGACGGCCTGGATCCGCAGCGCGCCCTCGGTGAGGTCGACCTCGATGCCGGAGGTCGACGGGTCGGCGATCAGCGCGGCGGCCAGCGCGCGGTCGTCGCTGGAGCGGACCAGATAGCGGTGCGGGCGGTCGGTCATCAGACGGCGGATCTTGCGGAAGTCGCCGCTGGCCGCGTGGCGCCCGGCGACCACGACCTCGATGTGCCAGGCGAGTTGCTCGACCTCTTCGAGGATGTGGGAGGAGAACAGGACCGTGCGGCCCTCGTCGCCCATCCGGCGCAGCAGATCCATGAGCTGCATGCGCTGGCGCGGGTCCATGCCGTTGAACGGCTCGTCCAGCAGGAGCAGCGAGGGTTCGTGGACCAGGGCGGAGGCCATCTTCACGCGCTGGCGCATGCCCTTGGAGTAGGTCGCGATCTTGCGGTCCTGCGCGTACTCCATCTCGACGGTGGCCAGCGCCCGCTGGGCCTCCTTGTCGCCGAGACCGTGGAGTTCGGCGTTGGCGACGACGAACTCGCGGCCGGTGAGGAAGTCGTACATCGCCTCGCGCTCGGGGACGACGCCGATGTGCCGGTAGATCTGCTCGTTGCGCCAGACGGTCTCGCCGTCGAGGGTGACCGTGCCGGTGGAGGGGGCGAGGAAGCCGCCCATCATGTTGATGAGGGTGGACTTCCCGGCGCCGTTGGGGCCGAGCAGGCCGGTGACGCCGGGGCCGATGGTCATGGTGATGTCATTGACGGCGACCACATTGCCGAACCAGCGCGAGACGTGGTCGATGGAGAGCGTGGTCACAGTCCGACCTTTCGGTAGCGGCGCATCAGGATGCCGTAGCAGGCGGCGATGAAGCCGAGGGCGGCCAGGACGTAGACGACACCCTCGCCGGCCGACGGGCCGTTGCCGCCGGGGAACGCCGAGTCCGCGCCGAGGAACGCGGTCTGCACCCCGTCGATCAGGGTGATCGGGGAGAACAGGCCGATCCACGGGACGGCGCTCGCGCTGCCCTGGACCTCGGCGATGGACTGAAGGGTGGAGACGGCGCCGTAGGAGATGGTGAGTACGGCGATGACGGCGGCGATGCCGAAGCCGCGGCGGGGCGTCACCGAGGCGATGACCAGGCCGAGGCCGGCGAAGAGGAGCGAGAGCAGAGCCACGGACACGAGTCCCTGTGCGAATCCCTTGGTCTGGTCGGCGAAGTCCAGCTCGGCCAGGAGCGCGCCGATGTAGAGCACCAGCAGCGGGGCGGCGGTCAGGATGAACAGCGCCGAGGCCAGCGCGGCGAACTTGGCGCGGACGTAGTCGGAGGTCTCGATCGGCCGCGAGAAGTACAGCGGTACGGTCTTGAAGCGCAGGTCGCGCGAGACCGACTGGGGTGCCTGGGAGGCGACGTAGAGGCTGATCACGGCCTGCATCACGATCGCGTAGCGGGTGTAGCTGACCGGTAGTTCCTGGCCCTTGGTGGCGACGGCGACGGCGACCATGATGGCCGCCGGCACGCACATCACCACGAACAGCAGCATCGGCAGCACCTTGGTCTTGACCGAGCGGCCGAGGCCGTAGGAGCCGCGCAGGGACTGCGAGTAGAGGGAGAGGCGGGCGTAGCCGCGGCCGAGGCGGGGGCCGTCGTAGTTGCGGTACCCGATGTTGTGGATGCGGGTCTGGTCGCCGGGGGTGGGGGCGACGGGGTGCTCAACGGCCATGGCGGACCGACTCCTTCCGCTCGTCGGCGGGCTCGTCGAAGGACTCGTCGCCGGTGGTTCGGTGTGCGCCGGTGTCGGTGTCGTCCTTGAAGACCTCGGCGATGTGGTGGCGGCGCTGTTCCATGCGCACCAGGCCGAGGCCGAGGTCGGCGACCAGGTCGCGGACCAGGTCGTAGGTCTCCTCGCCCTGCGCGGTGAGCAGCAGGGTGTGGCCGGCGCCGGGCAGTCCGCTGCCGGACTGGACCTCCACCCCGCGGGCGACGAGCGCCTCGCGCACCGTGCGGGTGCCGTCCGGGTGGGTGTCGGTGTCGGTGACCTCGATGGCGAGGGTGGTGGTGGTCTGGGTGAAGTCGGTGGTGGAGCTGGAGCGCAGCAGCTTGCCGCCGTCGACCACGACGACGTGGTCGCAGGTGCGTTCGAGTTCGCCCAGGAGGTGGGAGGTGACCAGGACCGAGATGCCGAAGTCGGTGTGGATCCGGCGGATCAGGCCGAGCATCTCGTCGCGGCCGACCGGGTCGAGGCCGTTGGTCGGCTCGTCGAGGAAGACCAGCTTCGGGTCGTGGACCAGGGCCTGGGCCAGTTTCACGCGCTGTTTCATGCCGGTCGAGTAGCCGCCGATGGGGCGGTAGCGCTCCTCGTAGAGCCCGACGTGGCGCAGGGTGTCGGCGGTGCGCTCCCGGGCGGCGGTCGGTGGCAGACCGGACATACGAGCCATGTGCACGACAAACTCGGTGGCCGAGACGTCGGGCGGCAGGCAGTCGTGTTCCGGCATGTAGCCGACGCGCTCGCGGATGGTGGCGCCCTTGGTGGCGACGTCGAGGCCGAGCACTTCGGCTCGGCCCTCCGTGGCGGGGGACAGACCCAGCAGGATCTTGATCAGGGTGGACTTGCCGGCCCCGTTGGCTCCGACGAGTCCGGTCACACCGGGTCCGACGTCCACGGAGAGCCGGTCGAGTGCGGTCACCCGGGGGAACCGCTTGCTCAGGCTTTCGGTCGCGATCACAGTCACGGGTATGACAGTAGTGACGCGGACCACGCCGGGCGTCAGACCGGAGAGCCGTCTTGGGGTCCCCCTGAGGTCGTAGGAGGTCGTAGGGGACCTTAGGGGTCCGCCCGAGGTCCCGGCGATCCCCGGCCGGGGCGGGCCCGCGTCGGCCTTATTGACGCTGGCTCTAACAAGTGCGAGATTCGGTGACGTCGAGTGACGATCACGTACCGCGACCGGTGGGGTGGATGCCATGGCAGTGATCGCTGGACCTGCTGGGCCTGCTGGACCTGGTGGATCTGCTGGATCTGCTGGACGCGTTGGATCCGCCGGGCCCGCTGGACGGTCGGCGGCGGAACTGCGCGGTTTCCGCACCGTGCAACGTCTGGCGTACGCGTGCGCCGAGACGGTCGCCGCCCAGCTCACCCCCGGTGTGACGGAACGCGAGGCGGCCCGGATGCAGCGCGTCTGGCTGCGCGAGCGGGGCGTACGGGACTGGTTCCATCTCCCCTTCGCCTGGTTCGGCGACCGCACGGCGTTCACCGGCTTCCGCGTCCCCCTCCAGTTCTTCCCCACCGACCGGCGGCTGGCGCCCGGGATGCCGTTCGTCCTGGACATGGCCCCGGTCTTCGAGGGCTTCACCGCCGACATCGGCTACTCCGGCTCGCTGGGCATCAACCCCGTGCAGGACAGACTGATGGCCGACCTGGAGGCGCATCGCGAGCTGATCCTGCGCGAGGTGCGTGAGCGGCGCTCCCTGCGCGAGATCTACCAGGACGTGGACCGCCTCATGGCCCGCCAGGGGTACGCCAACCGGCATCGCGCCTACCCCTTCGGCGTGATCGCCCACAAGGTCGACCGGGTCAGGGAACGCCGCTGGTCACCGCAGGTCTTCGGGTTCGGCACCCAGGCCCTCAAGGGCCTCGCCTCCGATGTGCTGCACGGCCACCGCGAGGGCTGGTCGCCGCTGTGGTCGCCGTACCGCTTCTCCGACCATCCGCCGCCGCCGGGGCTGTGGGCGGTCGAACCGCACCTCGGGTTCCGCGGCACGGGCGCGAAGTTCGAGGAGATCCTGGTGGTCACCGACTCCACGGACCCCGAGGAGAGCGCCTTCTGGCTGGACGACGACCTACCGCATGTGCGGCGCTGGGCGGAGGAGAAGTCGAAGACATGAAACGTGTCGGGCGTATCAGGCGTGTGAGGGGCGTGACGGAAGTGACGGGTGTGGAGGGAGACGGGGGCGTGGAGGCCGTGGAGGGCGCGGGTCTGCTTCAGGGCGGGCGGGAGCGTCGCGTACGGACCGGTGGCGTCGACCTGTGTGTCGTCGAGCTGGGTGACCCTGCGGCGCCGACGGTGGTCCTCGTGCACGGCTACCCGGACAGCAAGGAGGTCTGGTCCCAGGTGGCCGCCCGGCTCGCCGACCGCTTCCACGTGGTGCTCTACGACGTCCGCGGCCACGGCGCTTCCACCGCGCCCGAACCGCTGCGCGGCGGGTTCACGCTGGAGAAGCTCACGGACGACTTCCTGGCCGTCGTGGCCGCGGTCAGCCCCGACAGGCCGGTCCATCTGGTCGGGCACGACTGGGGTTCGGTGCAGTCCTGGGAGTTCGTGACGGTCGAGCGCACGGAGGGGCGGATCGCGTCCTTCACCTCGATGTCGGGGCCGTCCCTGGACCACTTCGGGCATTGGATCGACCGGCGCGTGAAGCGGCCCACCCCGCGCCGGGTGGGGCAACTCCTCGGCCAGGGCGCCAAGTCCTGGTATGTGTACGCGCTGCACACCCCCGTCCTGCCCGAGCTGGCCTGGCGCGGACCGCTCGGCAAGCGCTGGCCGGGGCTCCTGGAGCGCTTCGAACGTGTCCCCGGCGACGGCTACCCCACCGCTTCCCTGCCCGACGACGCCGCCAACGGCGCCTGGCTGTACCGGGACAACGTCCGCCGCCGGCTGCTGCACCCGCGCCCCGACGCCTACGCGCACGCGCCGGTGCAGCTGATCACCCCGCTCGGCGACGCGTTCCTCTCCGAGCGGCTCTACGACGATCTGGAGCGGTGGGCTCCGCAGCTGACGCGGCGGACGCTGCCCGCCAAGCACTGGATCCCGCGCTCCCGGCCGGAACAACTGACGGCCTGGATCACGGAGTTCGTCACCGGCGTCGAGGGCGGCCGTCCGCGGGCCGGGGCCACGGGCCGGTACGCGGAGCGCTTCGGCGGACAGCTCGTGCTGGTCACCGGCGCGGGGAGCGGGATAGGGCGGGCGACGGCGCACGCGTTCGCCGAGGCCGGGGCGCGGGTCGTCGCGGTCGACCGGGACGCCGAAAGTGCCGCCAGGACCGCCGAGATGGCCCGGTTGATCGGGGCGCCGGACGCCTGGGCCGAGACGGTCGACGTCTCCGACGAACAGGCCATGGAGAAGCTCGCCGAGAAGGTCGACAGCGCATACGGCGTGGTGGACGTGCTGGTCAACAACGCCGGTACCGGGTTGGCCGGTTCGTTCTTCGCCACCACCCCCGAGGACTGGCGCAAGGTCCTCGACGTCAATCTGTGGGGGGTGATCCACGGCTGCCGTCTCTTCGGGCGGCGGATGGCCGAGCGCGGACAGGGCGGGCATATCGTCAACATCGCCTCGGCGGCGGCCTTCCAGCCCTCCAAGGTGCTGCCCGCCTACAGCACCACCAAGGCGGCCGTGCTGATGCTGAGCGAGTGCCTACGGGCCGAACTCGCCGGTCAGGGAATCGGGGTGACCGCCATCTGCCCCGGTTTCGTGAACACCAACATCACCGCGACGGCCCGTTTCGCGGGCGCCGGTCCGGAGGAGGAGAAGCGCCGCCGGAAGCGCTCCGCGCGGCTGTACGGTTGGCGCAACTACCCGCCGGAGAAGGTCGCGGACGCGATTCTGCGGGCTGTGGCGCGCAATGACGCGGTGGTGCCGGTGACCCCGGAGGCGCGTGGCGCACGGGCGCTGTCACGGCTGATGCCGGGCGCCCTGCGCGCCGTGGCACGGCTCCAACCACCGCTGTAGAAGCGGCACTTGCACAAACCCCCCAAATAGCACCCTTCTTGACGAACTACCCTGAAACCAATCAGCAGTTGTCCACAGTCCCCTCAATTCCCCTGTGGATAACCTCACTTGGCTGTGGACCAAACCTGGGGGCGTAAAACCGTATGCGTGATTCAGGTCTCGCCCGGCACCCTGGGGCGATGGACGAGAGACGGACCGTGAAGGTGTCGAAATATCTGTCGAAGCACCTTCGCCACCAGCCCGAGCGGATCGGGCACCGTGGCCCGCCATCGGCCGGTGGTGCTGTCCGTGGACGCCGGGGCGATGCACCGCGACGGGCAGGTGTTCCATGTCAGCGCGAACGGGGTCTGGCTGACCCGGGAGGTGCCGCATCCCCTGGGACACCTGATCCACCCCGGGGTGTTCCCGGCTCCCTCAGAGCACGGGTAGGTGGTGAACGCCAGTTCCGCAACCGCGTTGCGGAAGGCCGCGCTGACGTCCATGCGCATCAGTGCGTCATGGTCCACCTGACCGAAGATCGGCTCGGGGGACCCGGGCGGCCCCGGGTGGGAGAAGGACGAGGGCCCGGCGGGGTCGACGTAGCCATGACCGGCGATTTCGTCGCATGATCCTCCTTATGGACCAGGACCACCTCCCCACCACCGAGGCCGCCGTCACCGTGCTCCGCGAGATCGCCGCGGAGTACGCCCTTGAGTTCCATGTCACCCATGACATCGGCGCCGACCAGACCTCACGCCGCAGCGCGGCGGGCGTAGGGGTGGCGGCCGACCCCGACGGCTCCCTGCCCCATGAGGCGTACGTCGAGTTCGGCGGCAGCCCCCGGGTCGACGTCCGGCTCTTCCCCGAGGACGACGCGCTGATCACGGTGGAGGGCGTGGAGTTCCATGACGTCCCGCGCGACGACGTCCCCGCCTTCCTCCGGTCGGTCTTCGGCGGGCTCGCTTCCGTCCGGGGCCGGTTCTTCCCGCCCGGCCAGTACCTGATCGTGCCGCTGCCCGGCGACCGGACGTACAAGGAGTTGGTGACCTTGATCAGCCTGACCCCGTGGCTCAGCCGACATGTGCGCTGATCGTTTCACGTGAAACCAGCCGACCCACCTTAGGCTCGGTCCCATGAACCTGCACCTGAGCACCGTGATCCTTCCGCACCGCCGCTGGCAGGAGGGGGGCCGGGCGTCCTGGGAGCGGGCGGAGCAACTCGGTTTCCACACCGCGTACACCTACGACCATCTGTCGTGGCGCAGCTTCCGGGACGGCCCGTGGTTCGGGGCGCTGCCGACGCTGACGGCCGCCGCGGCGGTCACCGAGCGGATCCGGCTGGGCACGCTGGTCACCTCGCCGAACTTCCGGCACCCCGTGACCCTCGCCAAGGAGCTGATCTCCCTCGACGACATCTCCGGCGGCCGGATCACCCTGGGCATAGGAGCCGGCGGCACCGGCTTCGACGCCACCGCGCTCGGACAGGACCCGTGGACGCCGAAGGAGCGGGCCGACCGGTTCGCGGAGTTCGTGCCGCTGCTCGACCGGCTGCTGACCGAGGACTCGGTGTCGTACGAGGGGAACTACTACTCGGCGCACGAGGCGCGGAACATCCCGGGCTGTGTGCAGCGGCCCCGGCTGCCGTTCGCCGTGGCGGCGACCGGGCCGCGCGGGCTGCGGCTGGCCGCCCGGCACGGACAGGCGTGGGTGACCACCGGGGATCCCAAGCTGTACGAGGCGGGCACGCCCGAGCAGTCCGTACGCGCCCTGCGCGGCCAGGCCGAGCGGCTGGCCGACGCCTGCGCCGAGCTGGGCCGGGAGGCGGCCGGTATGGACAAGGTCCTGCTCACCGGGTTCACCCCGGACCGTGGCCGTCCGCTGGAGTCGCTGGACGCGTTCGTGGACTTCGCGGGGCGGCACCAGGAGATCGGCTTCACCGAGATCGTGATCCACTGGCCCATCCCGGACTCCGACTTCGCCGCGGACCAGAAGATCTTCGAGCAGATCGCGATGGAGGCGACGGCGCAACTGGGGTGACGGGGTCCACACGGAGGACGCGTTCCGCGCATCTGCGGCGCGAGGCACTCACCTCGGGCCGGATCCGCTCACCTCAGGGCCGTCCGCTCACCTCACGGCCGATCCACTGGCCTCAGGGCCGATCCGCTGGCTTCAGGGGCCGATCCGCTGGCCTCAGGGCCGGATCCACTCATCTGAGGGCGGGATCCACTCAGATGTGCGGAGTCTCGCACGGACGTGCTGGCATATGCGCGAGAATGACCGGGTGACCTCAGCGACTCGACAGCCCGAGACCCCGGCCGCCGCCGTACCGCCCCGGCTGATCGCCACCGACCTCGACGGCACCCTGCTGCGCGACGACAAGTCCGTCTCGCCGCGGACCGTCGCCGCTCTCGCGGCAGCCGAGGAGGCGGGGATCGAGGTCTTCTTCGTCACCGGCCGCCCCGCCCGCTGGATGGATGTCGTCAGCGACCATGTCCACGGTCACGGCCTCGCCATCTGCGGCAACGGGGCCGCCGTGGTCGATCTGCACGGCGGGCCCGGCGCCCACCGGTTCGTGAAGGTGCGCGAACTGGCGAGGAAGAACGCGCTGGACGCCGTACGACTGCTGCGGGACGCCGCGCCCGGCACGGTGTACGCGGTGGAGCAGACGTACAGCTTCAACCAGGAGCCGGCCTACCCCAAGCTGCACCTGGAGATACCCGACCGGCTGGCCCCCGCCGAGGAACTGCTCGGCGCGGACGGGCCGGGGGCCGGCGAACCGGTGCTCAAGATCCTCGCGTACCACCCCGAGATCGACCCGGACGCCTTCCTCACCGTCGCCCGCCTCGCCCTCGGCGAACGCGCCACCGTCACCCGCTCCAGCCCCAGCGCGCTGCTGGAGATCAGCGGTCCCGGAGTCTCCAAGGCCAGCACACTCGCCCTGTGCTGCGCCGAGCGCGGCATCTCCCACGAGGAGGTCGTGGCCTTCGGGGACATGCCCAACGACGTGGAGATGCTGACCTGGGCCGGGCAGTCGTACGCCATGGGCAACGCCCACCCGGACGTCGTCGCCGCCGCGTCGGGACGTACGGTCGCCAACAACGAGGACGGCGTGGCGGTCGTGATCGAGCGGATGGTCGCGGAGCGGGTGCGGTAAGCGGCGTGGACGGCGTGGTGCGGCTCACCCGTGGTGCGGCTCCCGGCGGCGCGGCCCACCGTGGCGCGGCTCACCCGCGGCGTGGCCTGACCCCGCGTCCCGTCGGCCGGCTCACAGTTCCACGCCCCGTTGGGCCAGCCACGGCACCGGATCCACCCCCGACCCCAGTTCCGGGGTGACGCGGACCTCGAAGTGCAGATGCGGGCCGGTGGAGTTGCCGGTCGTGCCCGCCTGGCCGATCCACCGGCCCGGCGCCACCCGCTCCCCCTGCTCCACCGCGACCGACGCGAGATGGGCGTACTGCGTGTAGTAGCCGCCGGGATGCTCAAGCACCACCTGGACGCCGAACGCCCCACCGCAGGACACCCGCAGCACCCGGCCCTCGCCGACCGACCGCACCGGCGTACCGACCGGCACCGCGAAGTCCTGCCCGGTGTGCCGGTGGGTCCAGCGCGCACCGCCGCTGCCGAAACCGGCCGACATCTCGTACCTCTCCAGCGGCGCGACCCAGCCCTCGGTCTCCGACGCCTCCGGCTGCTCCAGCCGTACCGCGCCCCGGCAGTTGCCCGCGGTGGCCGAGGTGTCGGCCTCGCCCTGCAACCGGTGCCGCGCCTGCGCCAGCTTGCTCGCGAGGTCCTTCTTCAGCACGGCCAGCTCGGCCGTGTGCCGCTCCAGTTCCTGCCAGGCGGTCGTCGCCTTCGCCCGGTCGGCGGCGAGCCGCTCCTCCGCGCGGACGCTCTTGCCGATCGCGTGGGTGACGGCCTGGTCGGCCTGCGAGAAGGCGTGCTGACCGCGCATCAGCTCCTCCGGGCTGTCCGCGAGCACCAGTCGCGCGGCGATCGGCAGGCCGCCCCCGTCGCGGTACTGGGCGCGGGCGATCCGGCCGAGGTCCTCGTGGAGCACGGCGATCTCCTTGCGCCGCTCGTCCAGCAGCCCCTCCAACCGCCGCGCCTCGGCCCGCTGGTGCGCCGCCTCGCGCCGGCCCTCCTCGTACTGCCGGGTCGCCGCCGCCGCGTCCGCGTACAACCGCGCCACCTGTGCGGCTGCCCCGCCGTCGCCGCCCGCCGAGCCTCCCGGCCCCGAGGAGCCGGTGGGCCGGGCCGCCAGCACCGCGACCGCACAGACCAGCACCGCAACGAGGAGGGGGTGACGGCGAGATGAGCGCATATCAGCGATCGTGGCCCGGCCGGGGGCCGAGGGCATGCTCAAGTCGTACGGCTGGGGGACGGCTGTCCTGCGGACGGGTGGGGCGTACGGCGGATCAGGGGCGCACGAGGAGGTGGGGAGGGGGTACGCCGACGAACGGGGCGCACGGGGATGAGCGGGCGGGTTTTCCGCCCCCGACGGGCGGGTTTCCCGCCCCCGACGCTCCGGCGCGGCTCGGCGTCGATCAGTACGGCGCCTCCCACACCACCGTCGTACCGGCTCCGTCCGGACCGATCCCCGGCCCGTACCCGCTGTGGCCGCCGAGGGACTCGGCCCGGCGCTGGAGGTTCCGCAGGCCGCTGCGTCGGCCGCCCTCGGCGATGCCGACGCCGTCGTCGGCGACGGTCAGCCGGACGCCCCGGCGGCCCTGCGACAGCGTCGCCGTCGCGTCCACCACGACGTCGATCCGTGACGCGCCGGCGTGCCGGAAGGCGTTGGACAGCGCCTCGCGCAGGGCGGCGATGAGGTTCCGCCCGATCACCTCGCCGACCAGGACGTTCACCGGGCCCACGAACCGGTGCGAGGGCCTGAACCCGAGCGGCACCGCAGCGGTGTTGATCTCCCTCAGCACCCGGGTGCGCAGCCCGGACGGCACCTCGGCCGGTCCTTCCCGGAGCGCGAAGATCGCCGTACGGATCTCCTGGATGGTGACATCGAGTTCGGCGACCGCCCTCCCGACGCCGTCCCGCACATCGGGCACCTGCGACCTGCGCTGCGCGTTCTCCAGCGTCATGCCGGTCGCGAACAGCCGCTGGATCACCAGATCGTGCAGGTCGCGGGCGATCCGGTCACGGTCCTCGAACACCGCGAGCCGCTCCCGGTCGCGCTGCGCCTCGGCCATCATCAGCGCCAGCGCCGCCTGCGAGGCGAAGGCGATCGCGAGCGTGCGTTCGGCCTCGGTGAAGGGCCGCTCCCCGCGCGCCCGGGGCATCACGAGGGTGCCGAGGACCCGGCCGTCGCTCTGGAGCGGCAGCAGCATCGTCGGGCCGTAGTCCCGCGCGAGCCCGGTGAGCATCCGCCGGTCGGTGGCGGCGTCCTCCACGAACACCGCGCGCCCGGCCAGGAGTTCGGCGACGATCTCGCTCTCCGGCGGGATGACGACGCCGAGCGCGCCCGGGCTGCGGTCGGAGGCGACGGCGACGATCTCCAGGCCGCCCTCGTCGGCGGGCAGCAGGACGAACCCGGCCGCCGACCCGGAGAGCCCACGGGCCTGTTCGGCGACGACCTGGAGGGCGTCGTCCTGGTCCTGCCCCGACAGCAGGGTGGTGGTGACGGCCACGGACCCGTCGATCCACCGCTCCCGCCGCTCGGCCGCCTCGTACAGCCGGGCGTTGCCGATCGCGATGCCCGCCTCGGTGGCCAGCACCCGCACCAGGCCGAGATCGTCGGCGGTGAACGGCTCCCCGCCGCGCTTCTCGGTCAGATACAGATTGCCGAAGATCTCTCCCTGGACGCGGATCGGCACCCCGAGGAAGCCGCTCATCGGCGGATGGTGCGGTGGGAATCCGCAGGAGCGCGGGTCGGTGCCGAGATCGGCGAGCAGGACGGGTTCGGGGTGGTGGATGAGCGCGCCCAGCAGGCCCCGGTGCCCGTCGGGCAGTCGGCCGATCCGCCGGGCGGTCTCCGCGTCCACCCCGTGGTAGACGAAGTCGACGAGTCCGTCCCGGTCCTCGGCCACGACCCCGATGGCCGCGTAGCGCGCTTCGGTGAGGGAGGCGGCGGTCTCGCAGATGCGGTTGAGCGTGGAGTGCAGTTCGAGTCCGCCGCCGACGGCCCGCATCGCCTCCAGCAGCCGGGGGATCCGCCCTCCCGCCACCACGCCACCCGACTCCCGGTCCCCGCCCGACTGCCGGTCCCCGCCCGGCTGCCGGTCCCCGCTCCGCTTCCGGTCGCCGCCCGGCTCCCCGTCCCCACCCGGCTGCCGATCCCCGCCCGGCTCCCGGTCCCCGCTCCGCTTCCGGTCGCCACCCGACTCCCGGTCCCCGCTCGACTCCCGGTCCCCGCCCGGCTCCCGATCCCCGCTCGACTCCCGGTCCCCGCCCGGCTGCCGATCCCCGCCCGGCTGCCGATCCCCGCCCGGCTGCCGATCCCCGCCCGGCTCCCGGTCCCCGCTCGACTGCCGGTCCCCGCTCGGCCTCCGGTCGGGAGGCGGGGAGCCGGGCGGCGCGGTGTCGGACATGCTCCGAGGGTAGTTAGTCCCCTTGATCCCGGAAAGTCGAGAGCCAGGGACCCAGCCCCGCTACCCGACCCCGACCAACCCCTCCGTCTCGGCCTCCCGCACCGCCAGTTCCCGCAACGGTCCCTCCACCGCCACCAGCTCGGCGTACGTGCCCCGCTGCACCACCAGCCCCGCGTCCAGCACGACCACCTCGTCCACGGCGTCGAGCCCGGCCAGTCGATGGGTGATCAGCAGGGTCGTACGGCCCTCGGTCGCGGCCAGCAGATCGGCGGTCAGCGCGTCGGCCGTCGGCAGATCGAGATGCTCGGCCGGCTCGTCCAGGACCAGCACAGGGAAGTCGGCGAGCAGCGCGCGGGCCAGTGCGAGCCGCTGCCGCTGGCCGCCCGACAGCCGCGCCCCGTGCTCACCGACGAGGGTGTCCAGCCCCTCGGGCAGACCGTCGGCCCAGTCCAGCAGCCGTGCGTGGGAGAGCACCTCCCGCAGTTCGGCGTCGGTCGCGTCCCGCTTCGCCAGCAGCAGGTTCTCCTTGACCGAGCTGTCGAAGAGGTGCGCGTCCTGCGCGCACAGCCCGACCAGCCGCCGTACGTCGTCCCCTGCGAGGGCGTACGCGTCCACCCCGGCCAGGGTGTACCCGCCGGCCTCGGCGTCGAGGAACCGCAGCAGCACCTGGGCCAGCGTGGTCTTGCCCGCCCCGGACGCGCCGACGACGGCGATCCGCCGTCCCTCGCCGAGGGTGAGGTCGACCTCGGCGAGCGCGGCCCGGCCCTGTCCGGCGTACCGGGCGGTGAGCCCCTTGAGGACGATCGGGAACGGTGAGGCGGGCGCCTGCCGGGGCCGCTCGGGTTCCCGTACCGGCTCCGGCGCGTCCAGCACCTCGTACACCCGCTCCGCGCTCTTGCGCACCCGCTGCCGGAACCGGACGGCGGTCGGCAGGCCGAGCACGGCCTCGAAGGCGGCGAGCGGGGTGAGGACGACGACGGCCAGGAGCAGCCCGTCGAGCCGGCCCGCGGCCACCGCCTGGACGCCGACCAGCGCGGCGGCGGCCACCGTGAGGCCGGTGATCAGTGCGATCAGCCCGTCGCCGAGCGCGGTGGCGGTGGCGGCGCGCGAGGTGATCCGGGTGAGGACGGAGTCGGCCTCGCGGGTCTTCGCGGCACGGGCGGGCAGGGCGCCCGCGACGGTGAGTTCGGCGGTGCCGGTGAGCAGATCGGTGACCCGGGTGGCCAGTTCGCCGCGCGCGGGGGCGAGCCGGCGCTCCGCGCGCCGCGACACGGCCCCCGTGATCAGCGGCACCCCGGCCCCGGCCAGCAGCAGCCCCACCGCGAGCACCGCGCCCGCCTCGGGCAGCAGCCAGGCCGTGAAGCCGACGGACCCGGCGCAGACCACCACGGCGGAACCGGCGGGCAGCAGCCAGCGCAGCCAGTAGTCCTGGAGCGCGTCCACGTCGGTGACCAGCCGGGACAGCAGATCGCCGCGCCGGGTGCGGCGCAGCCCGGCCGGGGCCAGCCGCTCCAGCCGCCGGTACACGGCGACCCGGGTGTCCGCGAGCATCCGCAGCACCGCGTCGTGCGAGACCAGCCGTTCCGCGTACCGGAACACCGCCCGGCCGATGCCGAAGGTCCGGGTCGCCGTCACGGCCACCATCAGATACAGCACCGGCGGCTGCTGCGAGGCCCGGGAGATCAGCCACCCGGAGGTCGCCATCAGCCCTACCGCGCTGCCCAGCGCGAGACTGCCGAGCAGCAGCGCGAGTCCGAGCCGACCGCGCCGGGCCCCGGACATCTCGCGGACCCGGGTGAGCACATGGGCCGCCCGGCCCTCGCCGGTACGACGGTCCTCCGGCCCCGCGTGCTCCTTCTCCTCCACCACCGCCCGGGCGCCCGGGACTCCGTCGAACGGCCACGCCTCGGCGGCCGGGACCTCCCCGCCGACGACCGACTGCGCGGACGCACCGCCCGCCGTCGAGGACACGGCAGCCGCCACCGCCGCCCCTGTCTCCGCCGCCGGTTCGGTCCGCGCGGCCTCCGTCAGCCGCACCACCCGGTCCGCCACCCCGAGCAGCGCCGGCCGGTGCACCACCAGCAGCACGGTCCGCCCGGCCGCGAGCCGCCGTACGGCCCGTACGACCTCGGCCTCGGTCTCCCCGTCCAGCGCGGCCGTCGGCTCGTCCAGCAGCAGCACGGGCCGGTCGGCGAGGAACGCCCGGGCCAGCGCCAGCCGCTGCCGCTGCCCCGCCGAGAGCCCGGCCCCGTCCTCCCCGAGGACGGTCTCCACCCCGTCCGGCAGCGCGTCCACGAAC
Organism: Streptomyces sp. NPDC091377; assembly: GCF_044757045.1. Taxonomy (NCBI): domain Bacteria; kingdom Bacillati; phylum Actinomycetota; class Actinomycetes; order Kitasatosporales; family Streptomycetaceae; genus Streptomyces; species Streptomyces sp. NPDC091377. Next base: position 194,350 of record NZ_JBIVUE010000008.1, read on the forward strand.
TCCAGCGCCCCGGCGTCCGCGAGAGCCTGCCGTACGGCGGTGTCGTCGGCGTCGGGCCGGGCGAGCCGGACGTTCTCGGCGATGGTCGCGGCGTACAGGTGCGGGCGCTGCGACACCCAGGCGATCCGGGACCGCCACTGCTCGATGTCGATCCCGGCGAGGTCGGTGCCCCCGATCCGCACCCGCCCCTCGGTCGGCCGCACAAAGCCCAGCAGCACATGGAGCAGCGTGGACTTGCCGACACCGCTCGGCCCGACCAGGGCGACCGTCTCACCCGGCGCGACGGTGAAGGAGACCTCGGAGACGGCGTCGGTGGTGCGACCGGGGTAACGGACGGTGATGTCCTCGAAGGACAGGGCGCCCTCCGGGACGGCCCCCGTACCGGCTTCCGGCACCGGCGTCTCCAGCACGGCGAAGATCTCCTCCGCCGCCGCCAGCCCCTCGGCCGCCGCGTGGTACTGCGCGCCCACCTGCCGCAGCGGGAGATACGCCTCGGGCGCCAGGATGAGGATAACGAGACCGACGTAGAGGTCGGATTCACCGTGGACGAGCTGCATGCCGATGGTGACGGCCACCAGGGCGACCGAGATGGTGGCGAGCAGTTCCAGGGCGAAGGAGGAGAGGAAGGCGATCCGCAGGGTCCGCAGGGTCGCCTGGCGGTACTCGCCGGTGATCCGCTTGATCGAGTCGGCCTGTGCCTTGGCCCGGCCGAAGACCTTCAGGGTGGGCAGACCCGCGACCACATCCAGGAAGTGCCCGGACAGCCGGGACAGCAGCCGCCATTGGCGGTCCATCCGGCTCTGGGTCGCCCAGCCGATCAGCACCATGAAGACCGGGATGAGCGGCAGGGTGCCGACGATGATCGCGGCGGAGACCCAGTCCTCGGTGACGATCCGCGCCAGCACCGCCACGGGCACGACGACGGCCAGCCCGAGCTGGGGCAGATAGCGGGAGAAGTAGTCGTCCAGGGCGTCGATTCCGCGGGTCGCGAGGGCGACCAGTGATCCGGTCCGCTGGTCGCTCAGCCAGCCGGGGCCGAGGGCGGCGGCCCGCTCAAGCAGTCGGCCCCGCAACTCGGACTTCACGGCCGCGCTCGCCCGGTGGGCGGCGAGTTCGGTGAGCCAGGAGACCAGCGCCCGGCCGGCCGCGACGGCGATCAACAGCAGCAGGGGAGTGCGCAGGTCGCCGACGGAGAGCCCGTCCTGGAAGGCTCCGACGACCACCTCGGCGATCAGCATGGCCTGGGCGATGACCAGACCGGCCCCGAGCACACCGAGGCCGACGATGGCCACCAGGAAGAGCCGGGTGGCGCGCGCGTAGCGCAGAAGGCGCGGATCGATCGGTTTCACGTGAAACAGGCCCTTCGGTCCGATCGGCGGTGAATCGGGGTCGAGGGGGGTGTCTCGGGGTGTTTCACGTGAAACATCCGAGACACCCCGGCGCCGGACTAGTGGACGGGATCGGCGATGTGCTGTGTGCCGATCCGCTTGCGGAACACCCAGTAGGTCCAGGACTGGTAGAGCAGCACGACCGGTGTGGCGATCGCCGCGCACCAGGTCATGATCTTCAGGGTGTAGGGGCTGGACGAGGCGTTGGTGACCGTGAGGCTCCACTCCGCGTTGAGCGAGGAGGGCATGACGTCCGGGAAGAGCGAGAGGAACAGCATCGCGACCGCGGCCACGATGGTCACGCCCGAGAAGGCGAACGACCAGCCCTCACGCCCCATCTGGTTGGCGCCCAGGGCGGCGACCAGCGCCACGACCGCCACGATCATGGCGACCAGGCTCTTGCCGTCACCGTCGCGCAGTTGCGTCCACAGCAGGAAGGCGACCGCCGCCACGGCGGTGAGCGCTCCGACCCGAAGCGCCAGCTTCCGCGCCCGCTCCCGGATGTCACCGACCGTCTTGAGCGCCGTGAACACCGCGCCGTGGAAGGTGAACAGGGTGAGCGTCACCACACCGCCGAGGAGGGCGTACGGGTTGAGCAGATCCCAGACGTTGCCGACGTACTCGAAGTTCTGGTCGATCTTCACTCCGCGCACGATGTTGCCGAAGGCCACCCCCCACAGGAAGGCCGGGATCAGCGAGGTCCAGAAGATCGCGGTCTCCCAGTTGCGCTGCCAGTTCTCCTCGGGTCGCTTGGCCCGGTACTCGAAGGCCACGCCCCGGACGATCAGACAGACCAGGATGATCAGCAGGGGCAGATAGAAGCCGGAGAAGAGGGTGGCGTACCACTCGGGGAAGGCGGCGAAGGTGGCGCCGCCCGCGCTGAGCAGCCAGACCTCGTTGCCGTCCCAGACGGGTCCGATCGTGTTGATCAGGACCCGCTTCTCGGGCCGGTTGCGGGCGAGCAGCTTGGTGAGCACGCCCACCCCGAAGTCGAAGCCCTCCAGGAAGAAGTAGCCGATCCACAGGACGGCGATCAGGACGAACCAGACGTCGTGCAGTTCCATGACTGTGCAGCTCCCTCGGCCTAGTAGGAGAAGGCCATCGGCTTGTCGGCGTCACGGGAGTCGCCGCCGATCTTCGTGGGCGGGTTGAGGTCGGCCTCGGTCAGCTCGGGCGGTCCGGCCTTGACGTACTTGACCAGCAGCTTGACCTCGATGACGGCGAGGATCGCGTAGAGCGAGGTGAAGACGATCATCGAGGTGAGGACCTCGCCCTGGGAGACCCCGGGGGAGACCGCGTCCCGGGTCTGGAAGAGCCCGTAGACGACCCACGGCTGGCGGCCTATCTCGGTGAAGATCCACCCCCAGGAGTTGGCGATCAGGGGGAAGGCCAGGGTCCAGATCGCCAGCCGCCAGTACCACCTGGTGAGGCGGGTGCCGAGCGGGCTGCGGAAGAGCACCAGATGCGGCACCTCGTCCTCACCGGTGCGGTGCGCCCGGGGCAGCAGGAACTTCCTGCGGGTCAGCCACAGCCCCAGCAGACCGATCATGAGCGAGGTCATTCCGAAGCCGATCATCCAGCGGAAGCCCCAGTAGGCGACCGGGATGTTGGGCCGGTAGTCGCCGGGCCCGTACTTCTCCTGCTCGGCCTTGTTCACATCGTTGATACCGGGCACGTAGGAGCTGAAGTCGTTCTTGGCCAGGAAGGACAGCAGGCCGGGGATCTCTATGGCGACCTTGTTGTGGCCCTCGTCCACATCGCCGTAGGCGAAGATCGAGAACGGTGCCGGCGCCTCGCCGTCCCACAGGGCCTCGGCCGCGGCCATCTTCATCGGCTGCTGCTCGTACATGATCTTGCCGAGCGTGTCGCCGCTGACCGCGGTGAGCAGTCCGCCGATCGCCACGGTGACCAGGCCGAGCCGCAGCGAGGTCCGCATCTCGCTGATGTGCCGCTTGCGCACCAGATGGAAGGCGGCGATACCGACCATGAACGCGCCACCGGTGAGGAAGGCCGCCGACAGGGTGTGGAATGCCTGCGCCAGTGCTGTGTTCTGGGTGAGCACCAGCCAGAAATCGGTCAGCTCGGCCCGGCCCCGCTCACCATTGATCTTGTAGCCGACCGGGTGCTGCATCCACGAGTTGGCCGCGAGGATGAAGTACGCCGAGAGGACCGTGCCGATCGACACCATCCAGATACAGGCCAGATGGATCTTCTTCGGCAGCTTGTCCCAGCCGAAGATCCACAGGCCGATGAAGGTCGACTCGAAGAAGAAGGCGATCAGGGCCTCGAAGGCGAGCGGCGCCCCGAAGATGTCCCCGACGAAGCGGGAGTAGTCGGACCAGTTCATCCCGAACTGGAACTCCTGCACGATGCCGGTGACCACACCCATCGCGATGTTGATCAGAAAGAGCTTGCCCCAGAACTTGGTCGCCCGGAGGTACTTCTCCTTCTCGGTGCGCACCCAGGCGGTCTGCAGTCCGGCCGTGAGCGCGGCCAGGGAGATCGTCAGGGGGACGAACAGGAAGTGGTAGACGGTGGTGATGCCGAACTGCCAACGCGCCAGGGTCTCTGGCGCCAAAGCCAATTCCACGTCGTCAGTCTCCTTACATCGCCGCGGACACAGTGGCAGTTTGCCCCTTTCACCCCACCCATCAGGGGAGCAACCAGGACACGCTTGTGAACGCGTTCACATTCACAAGCCATTATGACGTACCGATTTTCGACTCTTGACAGGGGGTCCCCCTTGGTCTCCCGGGGGGTCTCCGTCCGGCCTCTCCCGGGGCCGGGCGCCCTGCGGGAGGGCAGCGAAAAGGGCACGGTGCGCGCGGCACCGTGCCCCTGCTCAGCCCTGCGTAGCCGGCCCTGCGTAACCAGTCCTGCGCTGCCAGCCTTGCGCAGCCGGCCCTACCTTGCCCCGCGCCCGGTCCCCGCGCCCGGTCCCCGTGCCCGGTGTCGGTGTCGGTGTCGGTGTCGAAGCGGGTGAGCCGGCGGAGCCCTACCGCTCCCTGTGGAACGCCTCCGCCACCTTCAGGAAGATGTCGTTCGCCTCGGTCTCGCCGATCGTCACCCGGACCCCCTCACCGGGGAACGGCCGGACCACCACACCCGCCCGCTCGCACGCCTCCGCGAAGGCGACGGTCCGCTCCCCCAGCCGCAGCCACACGAAGTTGGCCTGGGTCTCCGGCACCGTCCAGCCCTGGGCCCGCAGCCCTTCGGCCACCCGCGCCCGCTCGCCGACCAGCGAACCGACCCGTCCGAGCAGTTCGTCCTCCGCCCGCAGCGAGGCGATCGCCGCCTCCTGTGCGAGCTGGCTCACACCGAACGGCACCGCCGTCTTGCGCAGCGCCGCCGCGACCGGCTCATGGGCGATCGCGAAACCGACCCGCAGCCCGGCCAGGCCGTACGCCTTGGAGAAGGTCCGCAGCACACAGACATGGGGGCGGTCCCGGTACAGCTCCACGCCGTCCGGGACCTCGGGGTCACGGATGAACTCCCGGTACGCCTCGTCCAGCACCACCAGCACATCGCCGGGCACCCGGTCCAGGAACCGCTCCAGCTCGGCCCGGCGCACCACCGTGCCGGTCGGGTTGTTGGGGTTGCAGACGAAGATCAGCCGGGTCCGGTCGGTGATCGCGTCGGCCATCGCGTCCAGATCGTGCACCTCGCCGTCGGTCAGCGGCACCTGCACCGAGCGCGCCCCGCTGACCTGCGTGATGATCGGGTACGCCTCGAAGGACCGCCAGGCGTAGATCACCTCGTCGCCGGGGCCGGAGGTCGCCTGGACCAGCTGCTGGGCGACACCGACCGAGCCGGTGCCGGTCGCCAGGTGGGTGAGCGGGACACCGAAGCGGTCCGACAGCTCGTTCATCAGCCCCGTGCAGGCGAGGTCCGGGTACCGGTTGAAGGACTCGGCGGAGAAGCGGACCTGCTCCATCACCCCGGGCAGCGGGGGATAGGGGTTCTCGTTGGAGGACAGCTTGTACGCCACCGGGCCTCCGGCGGCGGCCGGCTTGCCCGGCTTGTAGGTGGGGATCCCCTCCAGCTCGGCGCGCAGCTTGGGGCTCGTCTCGCTCACCGCAGTCCTCCTCGCGACGACCGGCGGCCCGTCACTGCCCCCGGCTTCCAATACTGCACACCTTATGAGGATTCGGTCCCGCTGCGAACAGGCCGGCACCGAGGTCGTCGTCCCCCACCGGTGCACGGACCGTGCGCCTCACCCACCTCACCCGCCTCATCACATACGTCCGCACCCGCTCCGATACGAACCCCACGCGTCACACCGGCATCAGGGGCATCACCGTACGAATCCCCATGAATCCAGGGGGCGCCTCACATATATCTATGCGCCGGTGGCACGCGCCGTGGCGCGCGTCCCCCGTGAAGGTGAGTTGAGACCTCTTCGAAACATCGGGCACTTGGCAGGCCGGTGCTCGCCGACAAGTCACGTACTGCACCATGAGCCGTCAAGTCTCTTGCATTCCAAGGTATTTACCGCTCATCGACCATGCAGAAACGTGCCTGTCAACGGGTGCATATGCGCCCGCCCTACCCCACCGCATGAGCCCTACTATCGGCTCGCCATGACAGCAGCAGGGAAGCACCAGGTGAGCCGCGCGGAAACCTCACGGCGAGGCACCCGGCCGAGCCGGGCGGGCATCAGAGACGTCGCCGCCGCAGCCGGAGTCTCCATCACGACCGTCTCCGACGCCCTCAACGGCAAGGGCAGACTCCCCGATGCCACCCGGCGCCACGTCCGAGAAGTCGCCGAGCGGCTGGGATACCGCCCCTCGGCGGCGGCCCGGACCCTCCGTACCGGAAAGTCGGGTCTGATCGGCCTGACCGTGACGACGTACGGGGATGAACCTTTCACCTTCACCGAGTTCGCCTATTTCGCCGAGATGGCGAGGGCCGCCACCTCCGCCGCGCTCGCCCGCGGCTACGCCCTCGTCATCCTGCCCGCGACCTCCCGGCACGACGTCTGGTCGAACGTCGCCCTCGACGGCACGGTCGTCATCGACCCGTCCGACCAGGATCCGGTGGTCAGCGAGCTGGTCCGGCAGGGGCTGCCCGTCGTCTCCGACGGCCGCCCGGCCGGCACCCTGCCGGTCACCGCGTGGGTGGACAACGACCACGAGGCCGCCGTCCTCGGCATCCTCGACCATCTCGCCGAGGCCGGCGCCCGCCGGATCGGCCTGCTGACCGGTACCACCACCGACACCTACACCCATCTCTCCACCACGGCCTACATTCACTGGTGCGAACGGGTCGGACAGGACCCGGTGTACGAGGCGTACCCCGCCCACGACCCGTGCGCGGGCGCCGTCGCGGCCGACCGGCTGCTCGCCCGCCCGGACCGACCGGACGCGGTCTACGGCCTCTTCGACCCCAACGGCACGGATCTGCTGGCCGCCGCCCGCCGCTACGGTCTGCGGGTCCCGGACGACCTGCTGCTCGTGTGCTGCAGCGAATCAACGGTGTACGCCAACACCGAGCCGCCGATCACCACCCTGTCGCTGAAACCGCGCCGGATCGGCACGGCCGTGGTGCAGTTGCTGATCGACGCCATCGAGGGCGTCGAGGCCGACCACCCGGTCGAGCAGGTGATACCGACGGAACTGATCATCCGTACGTCCTCCCAGCGCAGGCCGCCGAGGACGACGGTGAGCCCGCCGCGATCGCCGGAGAAGCGCTAGCGCCTCCGGTGGGGCGGCGCCGGTCCCGGGGGAGAGAGCGGGGGTTCCCCCGGGACCGGGACGCAGTGGGGGGAGGAGGGGCGGCGGCCGTCGGCGCGCGAGGCGGTGCACCGGCGGCCGACCGCCCGGCCCTTCATGAAGGGCGCCCGGCCCTTCATGAAGGTGATCGAGTGCCCCCCTCGCGGAGGCGGACCCGGAGGCGGACCCGGAGCGGGACGTAGAACGGGACGTAGAGCGGGACGCGGAGGGGACCTGGTGGGGACCTGGTGGGGGGATCCGGAGGGGGACGCGGATCGCCGCGGCCCGCTCCGCCGCTCCAAAGGCGGATGAAGCCCGGCCCAATCGGGGCGAAAGCCGCGGTGAACAGGAGTCTTGCTCCGATTCACCACCCCTGGGTCATCACATGGCACGATCCGCATTCCTATGATGGGCCCACGGCACCGCGGGCCGCTGCGACCAGGCAGTCCGATGCGGTGCAGCGGCGGCGATGGTGGTGGAGGGGTCGATGACTCAGGGGGCCGGTCAGGGACCCGAGGTGCAGCGGACGGCGACGTTGCGCGACTTCCGGGTGCCCGCGTACGTCCACGAGGCCGGTCCGTACGCCCACAGCAGCCACCCCGGCGACGCCGCCGAGCACCCTCTTGACCAGCCCGAGGGATACACGCCGACCCAGCGTGACCTCCCGGTCATCAACCGGGGCGACACTCTTCAGGTGACCGTCGAACCCGTCGCCGAGCCCGCCCCCGCCGACCCCTCCGAGGCCGGCCCCGGTCCGCTGTACGTCGTCGGGGACGTCCACGGCTACCTGGACGAACTGATCGCCGCGCTCCAGGAGAAGGGCCTGATCGACGCCGAAGGCCAGTGGTGCGCGGGCACCACCCGGCTGTGGTTCCTCGGTGACTTCACCGACCGCGGCCCGGACGGCATCGGCGTGATCGACCTGGTGATGCGGCTCTCCGCCGAGGCCGCCGCCGCGGGCGGCTACTGCAAGGCCCTGATGGGCAATCACGAACTGCTGCTCATCGGCGCCAAGCGGTTCGGCGACACGCCGGTCAACTCCGGTGCCGGAACCGCCACTTTCCAGGCGGCCTGGCTTCTGAACGGCGGTCAGAAGACCGACATGGACCGCCTCCAGGACCACCACCTCCAGTGGATGGCCCGGCTGGACGCCGTCGAGGAGGTGGACGGCCATCTGCTGATCCACTCCGACACCACCGCCTATCTCGACTACGGCCGCTCCATCGAGGACGTCAACGACACCGTCCGCGAGACCATCACCCGCAACGATCCGGACGAAGTCTGGGACCTGTTCCGCAAGTTCACCAAGCGGTTCTCCTTCCGCGACGAGGGCGGCGCCGACCATGTGCGCTCCCTCCTCGATACGTACGGCGGCACCCGGATCGTTCACGGTCACAGCCCGATTCCGTATCTGCTCGGCGAGGTCGGCTCCGAGGACGGCGAGGACACCCCGCCCGCCGTGGAGGGCCCGCACCTGTACGCCGACGGGCTCGCCATCGCCATGGACGGCGGAGTGACCATGGCCGGAAAGCTGCTGGTGCAGGAACTTCCGCTGTCTGTCTGAGCGTTCACAGGGCAGACGGGTCTCCCCCGCACCGTCCTGACCCCGGTCCCGGCACCTGCCCCGACCTCTCATCCGAGCTGTACCGAACTGAACCGACCTATCCAGGACCGTCCCGTCCTGACCCGCAGGAACGGCGTACGACGGCGCGGAACCAGGGGCTTTTTCGGTAAACCCCCTGTCACCGTGTGCCGTCACCGCTCTACCATCGCCTTATCCGTAGCAGGCTCCCCTCCGTTTCTGCCCGACGGCTCGTCCGCATGCGAGCCCCAAGCCCTACGGAGCATCGGGGGATGCACATGAACAGCGTTCCGCAGCACCTGCTGAGCGAGGACCGCCAAGAGTACGAGCGGATCCTCGATGCGGCGCTGCGCTCCGCACCACACCGTCCGGAGCCGGCCGCACTCGACCGGCGACTCAACCCGGAGCAACTGCGCACCATGGCACTGGGCGCCACCGCCCTGATCACCGCGGCGGCGGCCACCGAGTACCAGCACTACGTCAAGGTCCGCGAGGAACTGCGCCGCCCGGCGCCGTCCACCGCACCGTCGGTCCATGACTCCGGCACCGCCGGTTCCGCCGGTTCCACGGCCGAGTCGGGTCCGGGCACGGCGGGGCTCGCCGCCACCATGGGCGAGGTCACGGAGGCCGCCGGTGCCGGGATCGGCGCGGTCGTCGCGGTGCTCGCACCCGTACTCGCCGGGACCGCTGCGGCGATCTTCCTGCTCGTCGGCTACCTGCTGAGAATGGTCGCGCCCGATCTCACCTTCGGCGAGACCCTGCTCACCACGGGCTGGGTGTTCGGCGCCGTGACCGCGGTCGCGATCCTGGTCGCCGCCGTCGGACTGCTGATCACCGCCCTGCGCAACCGCCCGCCCCGGGACAGCGGCCCTGTCCCCGAACCCGACGGCGAAGTGGCCCTGGCCAGGGAGGCATGGCGCGAGGCGCTGCTGGAGCGCGGCATCCTGCCGTTCCTGCGCGACGCGCTCAACGCCCCGGAGCGGGCAGCGCTGCACACCACGGCGCCGTCCGCACCGTCCGGCCGTATGCCGCACCTCGGCTACGACCGCCCCGGCTTCACCAGCCCCGGCGACCGCTCCTCGGGGTCCCGCCCGAGCTTCAGCAGCCCGGACTACTCCAGCCCGGACTTCGGAGGCCCGGACCACAAGCCGGAGTGACAGGTCCGGTCGCCCGGCGCCCGTTCCTGTGGTCCGGCGTCCGCCCAGGCAGCACGCCGCGCGGGCACCCGACGCGCGGCGGACTGCTCCTGGAGGGGCCCCGCATCACAGGATCCCGGCGCGGCCCGCCTCCCTGATCCAACTCGGGAACTCCGAGAGCAGCCGGTCGTACAACTCCGCGTCCGGCACGGAACTGATGTCGTCCACCGCGAAGAACCCGACATTGTCGACGCGGCGCCCGGTGAGCGTGTTGAACCGCTCCAGCACCCCGTAGTTCGCCTTGCCCAGCCCCACGAACTGCCAGAAGATCGGCTCCTCCACCGCCGCGCGCAACTCCTGCTCGATCTGCGCGTTGCGGTAGACGCCGCCGTCGGAGAAGAACAGTACGAGGGTGGGGGCGGCGGCCGGGTTCTCCCTGACGAACGTACGGACCTCGGCGATCACCTTCTGTTCCTCGTTCTGGATACCGACGGCCTTCATGTCGACCTGGCCCGGCTCCATCCCCCGCTTCGTCCTCTTCCGCCCGAACAGGCTCAGCTGACCGACCCTCACATGGAGCCGCAGCCACTCGGGCAGCTCCCCCAGCCGCAGATCGGGCAGGCGCGCGGGGTTCGACGCGAACGTCCACGCCTGCATCTCCCCGTCGTCGTCCAACTGCGCCGACACCGCGGCCATCCGCTCCACGACATCGGCGACGACGCCACGCGTGTACAGCGCCGCCATCGATCCGGAGGCGTCGAGGACGAGGATCACCCGCGCGGTGACTCCCTCGACCCCGTGCTTGCGGAGACTGACCGCCACCTGCTCCTTCCGCAGCGACAGCCGCTTGCGCATGTCGACCGGCAACTTCTCCTCACCCTTGGTGAGACGGGGGCCGGTGGGCGGGGTGGAGGGGACGGGGGGTGTGGACGTGGGCGTGGGGGTCGGGGAGGGGGTGGGGGTTGCGGGGGCCGGGGCGGCGGGGGCCGAGGTGGCGGGGGCCGACGTGGGGGCGGAGGGTATGGGCGTGGGCGTGGGCGTGGGCACGGGTTCCGGGGTCACCGGGGGCGCCTCGTCCTCCGCCACGCTGATCCCGAAGTCCTTCGCCACCCCCGCCAGCCCGGACGCGTACCCCTGTCCCACCGCGCGGAACTTCCACTTGCCCTGCCGCAGATACAGCTCACCGCCGATGAACGCCGTCTCCGTGCCGGCATCCATCTCGAACCGGGCCAGTTCGGCCGAGGTGGCCGCGTCCAGCAGCCGCAGGTTCAGCCCCGGCACCTGTCCGAAGGTCCCGCCGTCGGCCGAGGCGCACAGCACGATCCGCTCGATGCCCGGCTCCAGTGCTCCGAGGTTCACGCCGACCGTGTCCGACGTGCCCGCCCCGGTCTGTGCCTTGCCCAGGTGGGTCACGGCGCCGGAGGCGTGCTGCGGCTGGTTGTAGAAGACGAAGTCGGCGTCGTCCCGCACCCGTCCCACCGCGGTGAGCAGCAGTGCGGAGGCATCCACATCGGGCGCACCGGGCCCCGCGATCCAGTGGAGTTCGACCCGTACCTCAGCGGAGTCGACCGGGAGGTTGGCGCCCTTGCTCAGTGAACTCGATGTCATCCCCCCAGTCTGCCGACAGGCCCCGCCGATGACGACGGGGTCGTGCCGCACAATCGGCTCGGGGCCTCGGCCGACCCGGCACTCAGCCGGGTCGGCCCCGCGTCGGCTCTGGACCTCAGTCGACCAGCGGCAGGTACACCCGGTTGCCCGCCGCCGCGAACTCCTTCGACTTCTGGGCCATGCCCTCCTCGATCTCGACCTGGGTGCCGCCGTGTTCCCGACGGATGTCGTGCGAGATCTTCATGCTGTAGAGCATTACTAGAACCAACACATGCGCTACGGTCGTGTCAGCGACGGGGACACAGACCGAGGGGAACACTGGTGAGCAAGCGAGAAGAGCTGGTCAGCAAGCTGCGGGGAGCACCGGAAGGGCTGCCGTCCGTCGAGGAAGTACGGGCCATGGTCGCCGCTGATCCGGGATTAAGGTGCGTGGTCTGCTACGCGCGGATCTCCTTCGATGGCCGGGTGAAAGACGCCCACGGGATCGAGGATCAGCACCGGGACATGGCCGAGCGCGCCCGTGGGCTCGGGTGGCTGGTCGTGTACCGCTACACGGACAACGACAAGAGCGCGAGCAAGGAGAACGTCGTACGCGACGACTTCGAGCAGCTACTCACCGACCTTGGGGCCGGGACGACGCCCGAGGGGTACCCGATCCACGGTGTCATGGCCGTGAACGATGACCGGCTGTACCGGCGACCCAGTGACTGGGAGCGGTACTTGAAGGCGTTCACCTCGCAGGAAGGACGCGTCTACCACGACTCCAACGGCGTCCAGGACCTCTACGCCGAGGGGTTCGAGATCAAGGGCCTGGTGGGAGTCGCCATGTCCTTGAGCGAGACGAGGAAGAAGCAGCGGAGGAGTAGGAACAGCCACCGGAGCCGGGCGATCCGTGGTCAGTCGGTAGCGGCGTGGCGCCCCTTCGGGTGGGAGGACGACAAGGTCGCGTTGCGTCCGGAGGAGGCCGAGGCCATCCGCAAGGCCGTGAAGGACGTGATCGCGGGCGCCTCGATCTCCGAGATCACGCGGCAGTGGAAGGAGGCCGACTTCCTCACGAGTCGTGGGAATCCGTTCCAGTACCAGACCGTCAAGCAGATCTTGATGAATGCGCGGCTGTGTGGGTACCGCGAGATCAAGGGGGAGCTTGTCCGGGACGGCGACGACCAGCCGATTCTGGGTGAGTGGGAGTCGATCATCACTCCGAAGGAATGGTTCGCCGTCACTGCCAAGATCAGGGAACGGGGCAGGGGGACCGGCGTGCCACGGGGTGGCCTGGTCCATAAGTACCTGCTCACGGGCATCATGCGGTGTGGTCAGGTACTGGAGGACGGCACTGTTTGCAACAACAAGATGATCGGGATCAAGGCAAACGACTGGCTCAAGTACAGGCACGCCTACATGTGCAAGAAGACCGTGGATGGCGGATGCAACAAGACTTACAAGCGGGGCGACAAGACCGACGATGCCATTGAGGAACTGGTGATCGCCAAGCTGGAGCGCGATGCAGCGACCAAGGCTCAGGATGTGCCGGACTGGGACAAGGCTGACGCCCTGGAGCGGGCCGTCAAGAGCCGCAATGAGCTGGAGCGACGTTGGCACGACGACCAGGACGCGGACATTGACGATGAGACGTTCTTCCGCAATCTCCCGGTCCTTGAACGCCGGATCAAGGAACTGCACGCGGACCAGCGGGCGCACGAGGCGTTGAAGGCGGAGGCCGCAGAGGCGAAGGAAGACGTCAAGAGGTCGTGGAAGTCGAAGACGATCACCCAGAAGCGCGAGGCGATCAAGAAGGTGCTGAGCGCAGTTGTCGCTTCGTCCGGAGGCAAGGGCAACAAGGTCTTCGACCCCGATCTACTCAAGCCGGTGTGGCGGACTTCCGAATGAGCTGAAGCCCGAGGATCTCCCCCACGCTCCGTAGTTGGTCATCGGAGAGTGGGGGAGATTCGCGTAGCTGCCGCTCGATCCAGGCTCGCAGTGCTGCGTCCTCGTGTTCCGCCCTGTTGTGGTTCCTCGAAGGTGTGGTCAGTCGGCATCACCGCCGGACCGGAGAGCCTCGCGGGCGGTTGCGCGGTTCACGATCACGTCTTCGGCGATTCCGGCGGCGATGAGGGCGGCGCCGGGGGTGTGGCCGGAGCCGGTGTAGCGCCAGTTCCGTTCGGTGGCGGTGGCTGTGTCGGGTGGTGGGGTGTGGCCGTGGTGGTGGGCGCGTTGGGTGCGGAGTGCGGTGTAGGTGGTGGAGTAGGCGCGGGATTTGGTGAGGATGTGGCCGCGGTAGCCGAGGGTGTGGGTCCAGTGGCGGAGGCGGAGGTGTGTGTGTTCGGGGAGGCCGCCGAGGTGCCAGCAGGTGTGCATGAGGGTGCGGACGTGTGCGTTGACGGGGGCGGTGTCGATGTCGGCCCGGGTGGTGAGTTTGTGGTCGACGCCGGCGCCTGTCTCGCTGGCCCCTTTGGTGACGTACTTGGCGACGTACGCGGCTACGGCGTCGTCGTCGGGTCCGTTGCCGTCGGCGCGCAGGGGGCGGGCATCGGTCTGGCTGCCCCAGCGCAACGCCAGTTCGCCGACGGCCGGGCTGTACGGGGTGCGGACCAGGACCCGCGCGGCTGAGGCCCGTACGGCGTCGGTGAGCCGGTCGGCTGTGCCCCAGGCCGGGGGTTGGTCGGTCGGTCCGGCGGGGCCGTCGAGGCGGACGACGGCGTGGACGTGGACGGCCGCACGTTTCTGGTACTCGGCGACACGGGCGAAGGAGAGCCGTGCGTGCTGGGCGAAGTCGGCTTGTACGAGACCGGCTGAGGTGGCGAGGCGCCGCCGTACGTCGATGACGAACCGGTCCCACAGCTTGGAGGCGTGGGCGTGCCACAGGATGTGGCCCGTGTAGTCGTAGCAGTCGGGGCACAGGGGTTGTCCGACGGCCGGGGCGTCCAGCGTGTGGACTGAGCCGCAGCCGAGAGACCGGCCGTGTTCGCAGGTGCCGCCGTCGCGGCGGGGTCGGCACGGGCCGTCTGTGGCGCGGTGGACGGGGCCGAAGGACGGGGCGGTCAGGGTGACGAAGAGGCGGGGCCGGTCGCGGACGGTGGCGGGGACAGTTTTGCCGCCGAGGAGTCCGGCGCGGACGAGGTGGTAGGTGTCGCCCGCGTGGAGTCGGGAGCAGGCGGGGCAGATGGTGGCGCGTCGGTTGCGGCAGCGGACGAGGAGCCGTTCGCCCGGTTCGTGGCGGGTGTCGTAGTGGTGGAGGATCTCGCCGGTCGTGGCGTCCAGGGTGGTGGTGGAGCCGGTGAGGTGGACGGGGTGGGCGCAGCCGCCCGTTGCCGTGACCTGCTCCAGCCAGCGGGAGAAGTGCGGGTCCTGGGCGATGCGGATGGCGTCGCGGTCTGTTTCGGGGAGCCGGGACAGGCGTGCCGTGCGGTCGAGGGTGGCACGCCTGTCGGCGGGGGTGGGGTGGTGCGGGGTGATGGTGGTGACCTTCCGGGGTGGGCCGCCGTAGCGGCGCGGATGGTGGTGGGTGGTGGCGCGTCGTGGGTCATGGGGATCACTCCTCGGGTGGGGGTGGTGTGCGGTGGGTCAGCGGATGGTTCCGGTGCCCCGGCAGACGCGGCAGCGGCGTACACGTCCGGTCCAGGTCTTTCGGGCTCCGTCGCCTTTGCAGTGGGGGCAGCGCACGCGGGGCATGGGCATGGTGGTGGTGTCCTTGTCGTTCAGGGGTGGGAGAAGCCGTTGATCAGCCAGATGACGAGCCCGTGGACGGTGTGGAGGACGGGGGTCTGGCCGAGGTAGAGGCCGAAGAGGCCGACGCAGACGGCTTGCCAGGCGTGTACGTCGCGGGAGCGGACGAGGAGGACGGTGATGATCCCGAAGATCACCGCAAACGTGAACGCCGTTCCTTCGCTGATCACTCGTCGTCTCCTTCCAGGGCAGTCATGGCGCGGGTGAGGGCGGGCAGTTCGGGAGTCGTCGCGGCGTGCTTGCGTGCCGTCGCCACGGCCTCAGCTGTTGTGGTGAGGTGCGAGCGGGCGCGGTTCCATCCGCCGTCCGGGCCGGTGCAGACGGCCGTGCCGGGTTCCTGGGCGGTGATCGCCTGCGCGACGGTCACGGCGTCCTTGTTCAGGTCGCCCAGGACCATTTCGGCCGTGCCGGGGTCGTTGACCCGGTGGCAGATGCGGCCCGCGAGCTGGGCCCGCAGCGCGGTGACGCCGGGGCCGAGGTCGGAGCCGACGCGCTGTCCGGCCACCACCAGGTGGATGCCGAGTGCCGCCCCGAGCTGCGCGAGGCGCAGGAGCAGGGTGGAGCACTGTTCGGCTTCGGCCTTTCCCTCTCGGGTGCCGTCGGACAGGTACAGTTCCGCGATCTCGTCCACGATCACGACGACCGGCACCGGGCGGAGCTTGTCCGGCAGCTCCCAGACCGAGCGGACTCCGGCCGACCGGCAGGCGCTCATCCGGTCCTGCATGTCGATGACGAGTGCCGCCAGTACGGCCACCGCCTCGCGGCGGGAAGTGGCCAGCGCGGACAGCCGTCCGGTGAACAGGCCGAGTTCCATGCCGCCCTTGCAGTCGACGCCGACCAGGGCGACGGGTTGCGGGGCGAGTTCGGCGATGAGGCGGGCGAGCAGGGTCGACTTGCCCGAGCGGGTGGCGCCGACGATCAGCCAGTGCGGCACCAGGCGCAGGTTCAGCACCCACGCGCCGCCGGTTTCCATGACGCCGATCAGGGCCGAGAGGAGTTCGGGCGGTGCGGTGGCCAGGCCGGGCCGCTGGAGCGGATCTGATGCTGTCGCGGTGAGCAGGACCAGGCCGCGTTCGGGCGAGGTGACACGCACGGCGTGGACCTTCCATGCGTGGGTGAGGGCGTCCGCCGCCTTCAGGTACGTCGCAGGGGTCTGCCCTGCGTGCAGCCGTACGGTCACGGCCAGCCCGAGCCGGGTCGCGGACGGGAACGACATCCGGGGAGCGACCGGCCGGACCGGATCGCCCTTGACCAGCAGATGCCCGATCAGCGTGCGTGCCGGGAGCCGGGACACCGCTAAGTCGTTGAGGACGGCGACCCTGCGCCAGGTGAAGACGACCCGGCACGCGGTCACCGGGTAGCCGACGACGTACCAGTGCAAGGCCGGGCGGTGCTGGTGCATCAGGTCACCGATCACGAGCGCCCAGGCGAGCACGGCCAGGCCGAGGGCGAGCAGGATGGCCCCCATCACGCGTCACCGCCCTTGCCCTGGGCAGCGGTTCCGCCTTGAAGGGGTGTGATGGTGTCGGCGCGGAAGCTGACGCCGTGGCGGTCGCCCATGGCCCAGGCGAACGCGGTCAGCCCGGTGACCTTGACGGTCTGTCCTTCCTCGATGCCTTTGGGCTGTCCGCTGACGGCGATCTCGATGACGGAGATCCGCCGCCGGTCCTGCCGCACGGTGACGGCGACGGTCCACACCGGGTTGCCGTCCCGGTCCCGCTTCACCTCCTGTGTCTCCGCATTGCTGAACTTCGCTTCGGGCGCGATGGCGCACCGCAGTACGCCGAGCCGCGCCGTGTCCACGGGAATGGACTGCATGGTGGTTGGCCTCCCTGGCCGGTCACGACGACAGGCTAGTCCTGACGTCACTTGTCCTTACGAGTTATGACTATGGAGCCTTGTACGGCGAGAGTGCAACTACTTATGCTGACGAGTGACGTCGCGTGTGCGACGTGCCTACGACCTCAACCCGGAGAAGCCGCCATGTCGGAGATCCAGCGCCCAGGAGCCCTCTACCAGCAGGTGGCCGCCGCCATCCGGGAAGCGATCCTCAACGGCGAGTTCGCCCCCGAATCCCTGCTCCCGTCCGAAGCCCAGCTCATGGCCCGCTACAGCGTCTCCCGCCCCACGGTCCGCAACGCCATCGCGGCACTGCGGGCGGAAGGACTGGTGGACGTACGCCACGGCAAGGGCAGCTTCGTGCGCTCCACCGGCCAGCCGCGCCTCACCCTCCAACGCCGCATCAGCCGCACCAGCGAGGGCACGTACGTGATGCCGGGCGGGGAGGTCTGGGACGAGGCGGAGCAGCCGAGCACGTACCGCACGCACACCACGAAGACCACCGGCCGATCCCTCGGACTCGAAGCGGAGGAAGCCCTGTTCGGCTGTGACCGCCTGCTCACCGACCCCGCCACCGGGACGCGCGCCATGCACCGCACCCTGATCCCCTTCGAAGTGGCCGAAGCGGTCCCCCTGCTCGCGGAGGAACCGCACAGGCAACCGGCCGCGATCTACCAGATGCTCACCGAGGCCGGGCACCCGCTCACCTGGACGGAGACCGTACGGGCCCGCATGCCCCTGCCCGACGAACGCACCGCACTCCGTCTCCCCGACGCCACCCCGGTCCTGCACATCACCCGCACCACGCACGGCACCGACGACCGGCCCCTGATCCTCGAAGAACTCCGCATCGGAGCCGACCGCTCCGAAGCCGCCTACCGGATCACCGCCGACGAGCAGCCCACCCGACGCACCCGCACCTGAGGAACAACCGGCATCGGTCGAAACAGTCTTCACTTCCTCAAGGGCGCGCCGCAGGCGCGCCGGGCCGCCCGGCCGCCCCGGCCGGGCATGCGGCGTGACCGCCGGTCCCGTCCGGTCGCCCGACGGCCCACACCACAGCACACCCGGAAGCAAGAGGAGCCGCCCAGCCATCGGTGCCGAGTGCCGGGCGGCACCGCCCCCACCGCCCAAGAGCGAGAAGGCGTGGTTGCTCCCAGGGGGTGGCTGAGCGAGGCACACGCGCACCAGCCCGACCGCCGCACCGCATCGTCGTGGCTGACTTTCCGTGGCCGAGGCATCGAACGCGGCAGGGATTGCGCAGGGCCCACGAGCACCAGCACCGCACGAGTCCGCCCCCAGGAGACCAGAGGCCGCCGGCCGCACGCCGCCCCCACCGGCAGGCAGCCCCCTCACACCGCACCCCCGTGATCACGGACACCCTCAAGAAGTCGGGCGAGCCGTTCGACCGCACCAGGCCGCCCCGACAGCCGTACGACCCCCCGCCCGGTCTCGTCCGTCGATGCGACGGCCCGCACCGCGGACAGCTCGAAACCCACCGACAGAAGACCCCGGTTCAGCCGATCAGCAGCCTCACGCGCATCACGCCACCCCGCCATGTAATCCACACCGGACAGCCAGAGCCCGGCGTTTGCACCTGCCACATCGAGACCGTCGTTCAGCCACTCCTCACCGGAGCCAGCCACCCTGTCCACCTCAACCCTGATCTGAGTAACGGATCGTCAACTTCCTTGGGCCAAGGCCAAAACGCAGCACGACGGCCCCGGTACCATCAGGCACCGGGGACCGCCGTGTTCCCAGCCGGGCCACCCTTCGCTTTCCAGGGCTGACGGGGTGGCCCGGTCTCGGTCTTCGGTTGTGAAGCGCGGTCCTCTGGAGCCGAGTGGGGAACTCGGCGAACTCAGGAGGCCACGCCCGTCCGCTGAAGGGATCGCCCCTCAGCCCGGGTCTGTCGCCCGCTCCTGAGAACAGAGGCGTGAAGCGACAGCCCGGAGATCGTCAGGAGGGGGTGTCTCGTACACCGCCGTCCCGGTCGAGCCGACACCACACGGTCTTGCCGCCCCTGTCCTCCGGTGTCCACCAGACCGCCGACGCCAGTCGCTGAACGATCAACAGACCACGGCCGTTGTCGGGTACGACCGCTTCCGCCAGCTCCAGCATCAGGCCAGGCGAGAAGGTGTCACCCATCGGGAGGAGCGGGGGCGCCGAGTCTTCGTCGGAGACTCCGATGAACAGCCACTTCGGCCACACCTTGAACAGCACGTTGATGTGCCGGTTTCCGCCGGGACGTGCGCGACGGCGGTCCGGCACCACGTGGTTCACGACGTTGCCGATCAGTTCGGAAACGATCAGCCGGGCATCGTCCACGGCTTCACCGGCGCCCACACGCATGAGGAACGCGCCCGTCATGTCGCGCGCCACCTGACCCGTGTTGGGGAACTCGGCAAGGAGCGTCAAGGAGAGGAAGTGCCCGCCCGACGCCGGAACAGGCGCGGCGAACCAGTGCGCGTACGCGTCTAGCTCCTCTGTCATGTGCTCATGCCCTCGCGCCTTCTTCGCGTCCATGGCATCCGTCTCAGGTCTCGTCTGCCGAGGCCATCCCGACAGGGTGACCCGAGGGTGCACCCCTCGTACCGGCTGTCGCTCCCCCCTCTTGGGGACCCCCCTCCTGGGTACACTCGCGGGAGAGACCGGGAAGCGAAGATCGAGAGAGCGGATCAGGCGAGAAGATCCGGCAGGTCCATTCACCATGGGGAAGTGGGATGGCCGAAGTAGCACCGACACCGGCAGCTCTACCGCCGCATGTGCTGGAACGTGCAGACGTGCGGTCCGCGATCGCCAGCCACGACTTCGGCGAAGTCTTCAGACTCGCCAAGATCCACGGTGGCATCAGCTACGCCAAGATCGCCGAGGCGGTCAACTACAAGCGCGAACACATCGGCAAGATGGCCCGCCCCGAAACCGATGGCAAAGGCGTGCGACCACGGATCACTCAGTTCACCAAGATCCTTGAAGTGGTGGACGGCCTACGGATCCCCGGTCATCTCGCAGGACTCGCCCCGCGCCCATGGGAAAAGGACCGGTCATCCTCGATATCCACACCGGACGACCCCAGCGCACTGATCGCCCAGGGCGGAGCCGGACTCTGGGATGTCGCCGAGTTGCTCAGGCGCACGGAGATGTCCAGCATCAACAGCGCCGCCCTGGAGTCGATCGAGCAGGGCATTGATCAACTGGCCCGCGCCTATCCGTACGCAGACGCCGACTACCTCCACGAGCGGACCCGCAACGGCCTTCACTACGTCACCAAGCAACTCGAAGGCCGTACGACCCTCCGCCAGCACCGCGAGCTACTCGTGGACGCCGGATGGCTCTTCCTGCTGAACGCATGTGTCCAGTACGACCGAGGCCAGCGCGAGGCCGCCAACCTCAGCAAGGCCGCCGCACTGCGGATCGGCAAGGAGGCCGGGCACGGCGAGATAAAGGCATGGGCCTGGGAGATCGAAGCCTGGTTCGCCCTCACCCAGAGCCGCTGGCAAGACATGCTCACCGCAGTGGAGGCCGGGCATGTGGCGGACCAGACCCACTCTGTGGGCGTCCAGCTCTACGCGCACAAGGCCCGCGCCGCAGCCCGCATGGGGGATGCCCGCCTGGTACGGGATTCCCTGGACGCCGGGCGAGCCCGCCTTGACCGACTGCCCAAGCCCGATCACCCGGAACACCACTTCATCATCGACCCGGACAAGTGGGACTTCTACGAGATGGACGCCTACCGTCTACTCGGAGACGACGAACGCGCCGCCGCCCACGCCCGCTCGGTCATCCGGATCAGCACAGGCCCCGACGGCACCGAGATCTCACCCATGCGAGCAGCCGAGGCCCGCCTCACCCTCGGAGTGGCCGCCGCCCGAACCGGCGACGTAGAAGAGGCAATCGGCATGGGCACAACAGCCCTGGAGGCCGACCGCAAGTCGCTCCCATCCCTCCTTTTAGTCGCTGACGAGCTGGACAACGAACTGCGCGCCCGGTACCCGCGTGAAGCCTCCACACGGGACTTCCACGAACGGGTGCGGACCATCAAGCGGGGTGCCTCCAAGCCCGAGCTTCCGTTCTGAGCTGTCGGAGGAAAGCCCGCGCTCCCGATCCAGGTAGAACAAGATCGGGAGCGCAGGGCATTTCAGATCAGCCGGGCCTCAGTCGGCGAGCGGTAGGTACACCCGGTTCCCCGCCTCAGCGAACTCCTTGGACTTCTGAAGCATCCCCTCAGCGACCTCCTCAGGTGACGCCCCCTCAGCCGCCGCACCACCAAACTGCCGTGTGATGCTTTGGCTAATTTTCATGCTGCAGAACTTCGGGCCGCACATGGAGCAGAAGTGGGCCGTCTTGGCGGGCTCCGCCGGCAGGGTCTCGTCGTGGAACTCGCGGGCCGTGTCGGGGTCGAGGGCCAGGTTGAACTGGTCCTCCCACCGGAACTCGAAGCGGGCGTCGGACAGCGCGTCGTCCCACTCCTGGGCTCCTGGGTGCCCCTTGGCGAGGTCGGCGGCGTGAGCGGCGATCTTGTAGGTGATGACGCCGGTCTTGACGTCGTCGCGGTTGGGCAGGCCGAGGTGCTCCTTGGGGGTGACGTAGCAGAGCATGGCCGTGCCCCACCAGGCGATCATCGCGGCGCCGATGCCGGAGGTGATGTGGTCGTACGCCGGCGCCACGTCCGTGGTCAGCGGGCCGAGCGTGTAGAACGGGGCCTCTTCGCAGATCTCCTGCTGAAGATCGATGTTCTCCTTGATCTTGTGCATCGGGACGTGCCCCGGGCCTTCGATCATGGTCTGTACGTGGAAACTTTTGGCGATCCGGTTGAGTTCGCCGAGCGTGCGCAACTCCGCGAACTGCGCCTCGTCGTTGGCGTCCGCGATGGAGCCCGGCCGCAGCCCGTCACCCAGCGAGTAGGTGATGTCGTAGGCGGCGAGAATTTCGCAGAGCTCCTCGAAGTTCTCGTAGAGGAACGACTCCCTGTGGTGGGCCAGGCACCATGCCGCCATGATCGAGCCGCCGCGCGAGACGATGCCGGTCTTGCGGTTCGCGGTCAGCGGGACGTACGGCAGGCGGACGCCCGCGTGGACGGTCATGTAGTCCACGCCCTGCTCGGCCTGTTCGACCACCGTGTCCCGGTAGATCTCCCAGTTCAGCTCCTCGGCCCGGCCGTCGACCTTCTCCAGGGCCTGGTAGAGGGGGACCGTGCCGATGGGGACGGGGGAGTTGCGCAGCACCCATTCACGGGTGGTGTGGATATTGCGGCCGGTGGAGAGGTCCATGACCGTGTCGGCGCCCCAGCGGGTCGCCCAGGTCATCTTGTCGACCTCTTCCTCGATGGAGGAGGTCACCGCCGAGTTGCCGATGTTGGCGTTGACCTTCACCAGGAACCGCTTGCCGATGATCATCGGCTCGATCTCCGGGTGGTTGATGTTGGCGGGCAGCACGGCCCGTCCCGCCGCGATCTCCTCACGGACGACCTCGGGCGAGACGTTCTCCCGGAGGGCCACGTACTCCATCTCCGGCGTGATCTCACCCCGGCGCGCATAGGCGAGCTGAGTGACCGCGCCGCCGTCCCGGCTGCGGCGCGGCTGACGGGGGCGGCCGGGGAAGACCGCGTCGAGGTTACGCAGTCCACCGCGCGGCGAGGTGTGCTTGATGCCGTCGTCCTCGGGGCGGACGGGGCGGCCCGCGTACTCCTCGGTGTCACCGCGGGCGATGATCCAGTTCTCCCGCAGCGGTGTCAGTCCCCTGCGGACGTCGGTTTCGACCAGCGGATCGGTGTACGGGCCGGAGGTGTCGTACAGGGTGACCGACTGCCCGTTGGTGAGGTGCACCTGGCGGACCGGCACCCGCAGATCGGGGCGTGAGCCCTCGACGTACGCCTTGTGCCAGCCGATGGACTTCCCGGCCTCCTCGTCGCTGGAGGACCGCGTGGAGGCAGGCGTGCTTGTGTCCTTGATGGTCATGAGACCTACTCCCTACGCCGGCATTACCCGGTAACAGGTTCGGCGGTCGACGCAGCGGCTTCCGTCTGTCGGCGTTCCATGGGATACATCACTCAGGACGAGTGATGTTCCACGTGAAACATCGCGAAGACGAAGGTCAGCGCCCTCTCAGCCCGGTGCTCCGAGCTCCCGCGTGTACAAAGGTGCCTCCACGCTAGCGTCAATTCGGGCGCGGTGAACAGAGGGGGTCTTCCGTTCTTGCGATGATCGGTCGGTGACCACACCGCAGGATCCCTCGTATCCGTCGCCTGAACCGCCCCATGGCCCAGGCACGTCTTCCGGTGCCGGTGCCGGCAACGGCCCCGGAGCCTCGCGCGGCCAGGTGCCGCGCCCCGGCGGACACGGCCACGACGGCGGTACGCCTCACCCGGCACAGGATTTCCGTCAGCCCGCACAGGACTTCCGTCAGCCTCCACAGGACTTCCGCCGCCCACCGGGGCAGCAGTTCAGGGGTGAGCGTGAGGCCGGCGGCCATGGCGACAGGCAGGGCGGACACGGCGGCTGGCAGGACGCGCAGAGCGCGCAGAGCGCGCCGAGCGGGGAGAGCGGGCAGAGCGGCCACGGGGGGCACGGTGGGCACCAGGCCGGGCAGGGACCCGGGCACGGTGGTGGGCAGGGACCCGGGCAGGGCGGTGGGCAGGGACCCGGGCCCGGTGAGGGGAAGGGGTCGGGGCACGGTGAGGGGAAGGGGCCGGGGCATGGCGGTGGGCACGGTCACTCCCAGGGCCACAGTCACAGTCACGGCCCGGCGGCCCCGGTCTCCCTCCACCTACGGAAGATCATCGCGGCCATCCTGCTCCCGTTCGCCGCGGCCGTGCTGGTCGGGCTGGGGATGCTGTGGCCGGGCGGTGCGCCGCCGCACGAGCGCACGGGGGTCGGGTTCGACCGGCAGACGCACGACGCCACGGTCACCAGGGTCGAGCGGGTGGACTGCGCGTCGGTGAACGCCTCCGGAGGCACCCCGACCGGCGACACCTCCACCGCCGAGGGTTCCTCCGCCGTGCAACAGGCCAACGGCACCTGCAAGCGGGCGACGATCCGGGTGGACACCGGTGACGAGAAGGGCCGTACGTTCACGGAGATCGTCCAGCCCGACCAGTCCCGCCAGTTGGAGCAGGACCAGAAGGTCATCGTCGCCTACGAACCCTCGGCACCGAAGGACCTGCAGTACTCGGTGACGGACATCAACCGGCGGGTCCCCCTGGCCCTGCTCGCCGGGATCTTCGCGCTGGCCGTCGTGGTCGTGGGGCGGATGCGTGGTGTGATGGCGCTGGTCGCACTGGCGATCAGCTTCATGATTCTGAACTTCTTCATCCTGCCCGCCATCCTCCAGGGCTCGAATCCGCTGGTCGTGGCGGTGGTCGGGGCGAGCGCCATCATGCTGATCGCCCTGTATCTGTGCCATGGGCTGTCGGCGAGAACCTCGGTCGCGGTGCTGGGCACGCTGATCTCGTTGCTGCTCATCGGCGTACTCGGTCTGCTCTTCATCGGCTGGGCCGCGCTCAGCGGGGACACGGACGACAACACCGGTCTGATCCACGGCCTGTACCCGTCCATCGACATGAGCGGTCTGCTGCTGGCCGGTGTCATCATCGGCTCGCTGGGTGTGCTGGACGATGTGACGGTCACCCAGACCTCGGCGGTCTGGGAGTTGCACGAGGCCAACCCCACGATGGGCTGGAAGGGCCTGTACCGGGCCGGCATCCGGATCGGCCGCGACCACATCGCCTCGGTCGTCAACACCCTCGTCCTCGCCTACGCCGGTGCCGCGCTCCCGCTGCTGCTGCTCTTCTCGATCGCGCAGAGCAGCATGGGGACGGTCGCCAACAGTGAGTTGGTCGCCCAGGAGATCGTGCGGACTCTGGTGGGTTCGATCGGGCTCGTGGCCTCCGTGCCGGTGACGACGGCCCTCGCGGCTCTGGTCGTCTCGGCCGACCGTCCGTCGACGGCGGAAGGGCGGAGCCGGCCGGCCGGGCTGCTGGGACGAGCGGGGCTCAAGGGACAGACGGTGCCCGCCGGGGCGGCGGGGCAGGGCGCGACCGGACAGGGCACCGCGGGGCAAGGGCCCATGGCCCCGGGCGGGCGCCCTCCGAGCATCCCGAACGCCCCGAGCCGCGGGGGCCGGGGGCGCCGCCGAAAGCGCTGAGGGCGAGCGGGCGGCGGGGAAGCGACGGGGCAAGCGGGCGGCGGGGAGCGACGGGGCGAGAGGGCGGTGGAAGGCCGGAGCCAACGGGCTAGAGGGCATGCGGCCGAGCGGGCGACGGGAGGCGGGAGGGAGCGGGAGAGGGGGCAAGCGGCGAGCGGGCGGCGGGAGGCGAAGGGCGGCGGGAGGACGGCGGAAGAGCGGTGGGACGGGCAAGAGGGTTCTCACCCGCTCCGTCCTCGAAGAACCGTTCCTGCCAACCCCCCGAGGCCCGATCGAGCCCCGCCCCGGCCCCTCCGACGTCGGCTGAGGAAGCGTTCCGCCACCCTGGCCGTCGTAGGTTCAACCCGTGCTCGGTTCCTCGGCCAGGATGCGGTCGAGGGCCTCGTCGAGGTGGGCGTCGAAGTCGGCGAGCGCACCCTCCTGGCCGAACGGCACCAGTTTGTCGGTGCGGTCGAGAAACGCCACCAGCGGCGCCGCCGAGGAGCGGAACAGCGCCTGGTCGCTGCCGACCTGAAGCCGGATCAAGGTCTCGCCGATCGGGTCGTTCTCGGCCGGAGCCACATGGACATCGCCCTCACCACACGGCGCCGCCATGCCGTCGACCAGCAACTCCCGGCCGAACACCCAGGTCACAGGGGCGTCCCCGGGCAGATGGAAGGTCAGCCGCACGGCATAGGGGTCGGACGCCTCATAACGCAACTCCACCGGGATACGGAACGACAGCTCCTCGGAGACGAGAAAGCTCATCATGATCTCTGCTTGAACTGTCTGAACGGACTCGCGCATCGCCTACCCCGTCATATGCCGGTCAAGTGGCCGGGAATGAACGCCTGACATGTGTTGGCATCTTGCTGAACGTACACAGCAGATCACAAGGAGTAAGTTTTCAAATGCTGATAGAGATCGCCAGTGAGCCGAGAAGCCGGCCGATCTCGCGCTGCAATTGCCGTGTGGCGGGCAGCAGTCGGTCCGCCTGCTGAGTGGGGAGCGAGAGAGCGATCGTCGCCGCCGTACTGCCCACCGTGATGGGGATCGCGGAGCACACGACCCCCAGTGTGTATTCCTGCCTCTCGACCACCGGTTCCATGCGTCGCGCCCGGCCCAGACGGCGCAGGAGGGAGCTGTCGTCACGCACCGTGTACGGAGTGATGGTCTGTACGGGGTGCCGGTCGAGGTGGTCACGGCGGGCAGGTTCATCCAGTTGGGCCAGTAGACACTGGCCGACCGCGTGGGCGTGACCCGTCTCCCGGAAGTTGGCCCACTCCTCCACCGCCGGGTTGCCCGGGGTGTCCGAGACGCACATGACCTCGATCTCGCCGTCGCGATAGACGGCGTAGTACACGGGCGCCCCGATGGAATCCCGCCAATGCGCGAGGGCCTCGACGACCGTGCTGCGACGTTTCTGCTGTGCCGCGCTGCCGCTGAGGCGCTCCGCAGCCGCACCGAGGAAGAACAGGCCCTGGTCGCGGCGGAGGTATCCCTCATGGACCAGGGTGCGCAGCAGGTGGTAGGCGGTGGGCAGGGCCAGACCGGTCTCCCGGGCCAGTTGCTTGGCGGGAGCACCGTACTCGTGCTCGGCGACGCGTTCCAGCAGTCGCATCGCGCGCTGCACGGATCCGATGAGGGTCGCGGACGGGCTCCGTGCCGGTGGTTGGTCCGGGCGTCGTACCGGCGGCCGGGCGCTTCGTGCCGACGACTGGTCGGGGAGCCGTACCGACGGCTCCGGGCTTCGAACGGGTCGAACGGGTTGTTCGGGAGGGCGTACGCACAACGGCGTCGGTGGGACGGACGGCGAAGAGGAAGAGGAAGGGGATGTGGAAGCAGAGGTGGAAGAGGAAGCGGATGCGCGGGTTTCGGTGGTGGCGGTGTCTACCGAGGCCAAGGGTGACTCCCGTTGCGCGAGGGGGCAGCCGTGCGGGGGAGCACGGAGGGGGGAGGGGTTCACCGCTCGCGGGCGGACCCGCGACGGGTTCCGGACTTTAGCCCTCCGCCTTGGCCCGCAGGCGGCTCGTCCGGCAAACTTCCCCCACCCGAGGGACCCGGTGGCTCCCGCCATCGGGCCACCGACCACCCCTGCCGGTTCACGGGCACGTCACCGGCTCAACGCCCTACCGGATCAACGCCCCCCCCCATCGGATCAACGCCCTACCGAATCAACGCCCCCCATCGGATCAGCGTCCCACCGGCTCAACGCCCCACCGGCTCAACGTCTCACCGACTCACCGGCCTGTCGGCTCACGCGTCACCAGTCGCCGCGCGACGACGAACTCGACGTGAACTTGCGCACGACGTAGATCAGTCCGCCGACCAGCGCCACGAAGATCAGCAACTTGAAGAGCAGACCGATCACGAAGCCCACGACGGTCGCTATCAGACCGCCGAACACGACCAGAGCGATGATCGGCACCGCGATCCACTTCACCCACCACGGCAGTCCCGCGAAGAACTCCTGCATCGCCCTCGCCCTTCTCTCCCGGCCCGTCGGTCGAACCGGCCCTGGTGGGCCCGTCGGTCCGCCGGGTCATGTGATGTCCTGCCTTCGATGCTAAAGCGGACAGGGGGGCCGATGGGGTGCTCGCACCCCTTGTCCTCCCCTGACCGATCCCCTAGGGAATCCGGGGTGCCGAGTCAGCCCTCCGGCGGGGAGAAGATCACCAGGACCCGGAGATCCTCGGTGATGTGGTGGAACTTGTGCGCCACGCCCGCCGGGACATAGACCACGCTGCCGCGCGCAACCTGGGTGGTCTCCATGCCCACGGTGATCGCGGCGCGGCCACTGACCACGAAGTAGACCTCGTCCTGGCGGTGCGGCTGCTGGGGGTCCGGTTCGCCGGCGTCGAGCGCGTAGAGTCCGACCGACATATTCCGCTCATGCAGAAACTGCAGGTAGGCGCCCTCGTTGGCGGCGCGTTCCGTCTCCAGCTCATCCAGCCGGAATGCCTTCATCGTATTGTCGCCCTCACGCCCGTGCTCGTAGCCGATCTGGTCTGCCACGATCAGACACATGAAGAATTTCGTAGTCAAGACGATCGCCAATGCGGGCGCCCTGGCCGTGGCCGTGTGGCTGCTCGACAAGATCACGCTCACTGGGGCCAGTACCGGCAAGAAGGTCGGCACTCTGCTGGTGATCGCGCTGATCTTCGGCCTGGTCAACTTTGTCGTGAAGCCGATCGTGCAGTTGCTGAGCCTGCCGCTGTTGATCCTCACCCTGGGTCTGTTCACCCTGATCGTGAACGCCCTGATGCTGCTGCTGACCTCGTGGCTGGCGGATCAGTTCGACCTCGGTTTCCATGTCGAGGGCTTCTGGACGGCGGTCCTGGGCGGCCTGATCATCTCGGTCGTCTCGTGGGCGCTGAACATGATCCTTCCTGACGGAGACTGATCACCCTGATGAGAATGCCCATTTTGACCGATTCGTTCGCGCCGACCGCTGCGACCGGTGTGACTGGTGTGACCGCCGCGACCGGCGGAACCGGTGCGACCGGTGCAACCGGCGGAACCGCTGCGACCGGTGCGACCGGATCGGTCACAGAGATGATCGGGAATGACCGTTCATGACCTATCACGTCTGTTTTGTCTGCACCGGCAACATCTGCCGTTCGCCCATGGCCGAATCCGTCTTCTCGGCGCGCGTCGCGGAGGCCGGTCTCGATGATCAGGTGGTGGTCGACAGTGCCGGTACGGGCGGCTGGCACGTGGGCAATCCCGCCGACCCCCGCACGGTGGCCGTGCTGGAGGAGAACGGGTACGGCGGCGACCACGCGGCACGGCAGTTCGAAGCTTCCTGGTTCGCCGACCTCGATCTCGTCGTCGCGCTCGACCGGGGCCACCTGAAGGCCCTGCGCCGCCTCGCGCCCACCGCGCGGGACGCGGAGAAGGTACGGCTGCTGCGCTCGTACGACCCCGCCGCCGGCGACGACCTGGACGTGCCCGACCCGTACTACGGGGGCATGGAGGGCTTCGTGGAGTGTCTTGAGATGGTGGAGGCGGCGAGCGAAGGGCTGCTCGTCGCGGTACGCGAGCAGGTGGAGGGACGAGCGGCATGAGTGATTCGGCTGGGCGGGGCGGCGGGATTCGGCCAGAGGGTGTGGGCGAGGGCACGCGCGCGGTGCGGGCCGGGCTGCCGGAGCCGGTGGCGTACGAGCCCACGCTCCCCGGCCCGGTCTTCGCCGCCCACTTCCATCTCCCGGGCGAGCCCACGGGACCGTACGCCTACGGTCGCGACGAGAACCCCACCTGGACCCATCTGGAGCGGGCGATCGGCGAGTTGGAGGCGCCGGGGCGGGACGACGTGGAGACGCTGGTCTTCGCGTCCGGCATGGCCGCGATCTCGGCGTTGCTGTTCTCGCAGTTGCGCGCGGGGGACGTGGCCGTGCTGCCGAGCGACGGCTATCAGGTGCTGCCGCTGGTCCGGGCGCAACTGGAGGCGTACGGCATCGAGGTACGGACCGCGCCGACCGGCGGGGACGCCCAGCTCGACCTGCTCGACGGCGCGAAGCTGCTGTGGATCGAGACGCCGTCCAACCCCGGGCTGGACGTGTGCGACGTGCGGCGCCTCGCCGAGGCGGCACGGGCCGGCGGGACGTTGGTGGCGGTCGACAACACCCTCGCCACGCCGCTCGGGCAGCGCCCGCTGGAGTTGGGCGCCGACTTCTCGGTGGCGAGCGGCACCAAGCAGCTGACCGGGCACGGGGATGTGCTGCTCGGCTACGTCACCGGCCGCGACGCCGCCGCCATGGCCGCCGTACGACGCTGGCGGAAGATCGTCGGGGCGATCGCGGGGCCCATGGAGGCATGGCTCGCGCATCGGTCGCTGGCGACGCTCCAGATGCGGGTGGACCGGCAGACGGCGACCGCGCTGAAGATCGCCGAGGCGCTGCGGGACTGGCCGGAGAAGCTGAACGTACGCTACCCGGGCCTGTCGACCGACCCCTCGCACCCGTTGGCCTCCCGTCAGATGCGGCGCTACGGCTGCGTGGTCTCCTTCACCCTGCCCTCACGCGCACGCGCCGAGCGCTTCCTGGACGCCCTCCGCCTGGTCGACGACGCCACCAGCTTCGGCGGCGTCCGCTCCACAGCCGAACGCCGGGGCCGCTGGGGCGGCGACGCGGTCCCCGAGGGCTTCATCCGCCTGTCGGTGGGAGCGGAGGACCCGGAGGACCTGATGGACGACGTGCTGGGAGCACTGAAGACGTCGTCGCAGGGATAACCGACAACGGCCGGGCCCCGAGCCAGAACAGGCTCTGAGCGGGATGGCCGATCGCCGGTACCCGATGAGCGATGCGGCGAAGGCTGTGGGACAAGGAAGACGGGTCTTCACGACATGCGTCCGCCCCCTCACCCCGGCCCCCCGCCCAAGGCCACCGCGTTCCATGTCACCGCTTCGCGGCCGAGGCGGTCTGTTGCCTCCTCCACGGTTCTCAGGAGTCTGAGGCCCGCGTCCGTCGCCTGTCGGGCCACGTCCTCCGCCGGGATGTCGAACATTCGGCGGTCCGTGGGGGGTTCGCCTCTGCGGAGGGTGATCAGCAGGGTGCCGCCGGGGGCCAGCAGTGCGGCGAGGCGTCGTATCGCGAGGGGGCGTTCCTCCGGGGCGAGGTGCATCCACACCGCGGACAACAGGATGACGTCGTAGGGGCCCTGGACTCCGTCGAGATCCGGCAGCGCGCCCTCTCGCCACGTGACGTCCGCGTCGGGGTGCAGGCGGGCCGCCACCTCGCGGAGTTCCGCCACGGGTTCCACGGCGTCGACCGCGAACCCGCGTGCCGCCAGGGCCGCCGCGTCCCGCCCGGTGCCCGCGCCGACGTCCAGCGCGCGGGCGGGCGGCTCGGGGAGCAGGTCCAGCAGCGCGCCGTGCACCGACTCGAACGACACGCTCTCGTACACGCTCCCCAGCCGCTCCGCCGACTCGGCGTAGTAGCGCTGCACCCCCGCAACCGAAGTTCGCTCCATACCCAGAACCGTACGACGCGCCACTGACAACGAGAGGTCCGAGGAGAGGCGGGCGGTCCGAGCCTCCCCCCTCGTGGCTCGGACCGCCCCGGTTCCACGCGCGAAGAACCGTGCGGACAAGGTTAGTTGACTCTGTGTCAGTGTCCCATCACAGTAAAACGGCAGATGCCTATCGACATATTTATGGCTGGGGCCCTGCCCGGGTCAGTGAGAGCGGTGGGCGCCATGGGAGGCGTGTGACATGGATCTGGCCCTGCTGCGCACGTTCGTCACCGTGCACCGGGCCGGCTCCTTCACCCGCGCCGCCGCACTGCTCGGCCTCTCCCAGCCCGCCGTCACCTCCCAGATCCGCACCCTGGAGCGCCAACTCGGCCGCCCCCTGTTCCTACGGCAGGCCCGCGGCGTGACCCCGACGACCATCGGCGACGAACTCGCGCACAAAGCCGCCCCGCACCTCGACGCCCTCATGGAGATCGCCGAGAGCGGCCTGGAGCATGACGAATCGGTCCTGCGTACCCTCCATCTCGCCGGGCCCCCGGAATTCACCGCAGAACGCGCCCTGCCCGCCCTCGTGGAACTGACCGGCGACCACGGACAGGGCTTCGCCCTCCGCACCTCCTTCGGAAACGCCGTCGAGACCCTGGAGGGCCTGGCCGCCGGACGTCACGACCTGGCCATCAGTACCGTCCGCCCGCGCGGCGCCCTGCTCACCGCCACCGCGCTCTGCGACGAGGAGCATGTCCTGGTCGCCGCACCCCGCTGGGCCGGGCGGCTCGGCGTCGAGCCCATCCCGCACAAGGCCGCCCCCGCCCTGGAGAACCTGCCCGTGGTCGAAGTGCACGAGTCGCTCCCCTTCGTCTGCCGCTACTGGGCCTCGGTCTACGACTCCCGCCCGTCCGCCTCCGGCACCGTGATCGTCCCTGACCTGCGGGCCGTCCTCGCCTGCGCCGCCGCGGGGGCGGGGCTCGCCGTGCTGCCCCGGTATCTGTGCGCTGAGGCACTGGAACGCGGGGAGGTCGTCGCCCTCCACGAACCCGCCGTACCGCCGCTCCGGACGTACTTCCTGGTCGTACGGACCGGGACGCTCGCCATGCCGCACATCGCGCGGGCGCACGAGTGGTTGCTGGGGGCGGCTGTCGGGTGGGGATGAGCAGGCCCGGCCGCGATGTCCCCGCACGTCGGTCAGGGAAGTGGCGGGACACCGTGCATCCGCCCCTTTCCCCAGCTCACCGTATGAACAGCAGCTTGCGTCGATGTTGACGCCATGAACAGGACGGGTGACGCCTCGCGATGTTTCACGTGGAACCAGCGGGGCCACATTTCTCCCATGACCGTCCGACCCGTGGTCAAGCGCACCGCGCGTGCCGTTCTCCTGGACGGCGATGACCTGATCCTGATCAAGCGCACCAAACCGGGCGTGGATCCCTACTGGGTCACTCCCGGCGGCGGGGTGGAGCCGAACGACCCGACGGTCGTCGACGCCCTGCACCGCGAGGTGTACGAGGAACTCGGCGCGAAGATCACCGATGTGGTGCCCTGCTTCGTCGACACCGTCGAGCACATCGGCGAGGACGGTGGCGCGACCGGGGTGAAGGTGCAGCACTTCTTCGTCTGCCGCCTGGCCTCCATGGACCCGGCCCTGCGCCACGGCCCCGAAGTGGACGCCCCCGCCGGTGAGTACGAGATCGTCCATGTGCCCTTCACCCGGGTCGGGATCGCCTCCGTACACCTCGTGCCGCTGTCGCTGCGGCACTATCTCGACGGGAACATCGAGGGCGTACGGGCCATGCACGCGCCCGATCTGGGCTGAACCGTCGGGACGAGACCTGTCGGGTCGGGTGGGGTCCGTGGGGTCGCGTGGGGTCGCGTGGAGTGGCGTGGAGTCCGTGGGATCGGGTCGAGCCCGTGGGATCTGGTCGAGCCCAAGGCATCGGTTCGAGCCTGTGGGGTTTGGTCGAGCCCGGGGGGGGCGGGTCGGGTCGAGCCCGGGGGGTCGGTTTGAGCCCGGGGCATCGGATGAGCCCGCCGGCTTCCATCGGATCTGCCCATCGCCCCGGGCGACCCCGCCCCGGCGTCAGGTGCCCGCCGCGACGAGTTCCTCCACCGAGTCATGGCGTATCCGCTCCGACGGGACACCGATGTCCTTCAGGGTGTGGACGCCTCGGCGGATCATGCCGGGCGGTCCGGAGAGATACGCGTCGTACTCCGTCCAGGGCCCGTACTCGCGCAGGGCGTCCGGCAGCTGGACGTGCGCCAGCTCATCGATGATCGCGCGGACGGAGAGCCAGGGATGCACCTGCTGGAGGCGGAGCATGGTGTCGATGTCGTAGAGGTCGAGATCGGTACGGGCGCCGTAGAAGACCTCGACCGGACGGCGTTCCCCGTGCTCGGCGACATCCTCCACGAGCGCCTTGATCGGGGCTATGCCGGTGCCGCCGCCCAGGCAGAGCAGGCCGCTGTCGGTGGTGTGGTCGACGGTCATCGACCCGGACGGCGGTCCGAGGCGTACGACATCGCCGGGGCGCGCGCGGTGGACCAGGGCGTTGGAGACCCAGCCCGCCGGGACGGCCTTCACATGGAAGGTGAGCAGACCGTCCGAGCGGGGCGCGGAGGCGAAGGAGTAGTGCCGCCAGACGCGCGGCCACCAGGGGGTCTCCAGGCTGGTGTACTGGCCCGCGAGGAAGGGGTAGGGCTGGTCGGGGCGGACGGTGACGACGGCGACATCGGGGGTCCTCAGCTCGTGCGTGACGACCTCCGCCTGCCACCAGGGCGGGGCCCGCAGTTCGTCCACGGCGGCCGCGTCGATCATCACCTGGGAGATCGTCGTGTACGCGCGGACCCATGCCGCCTCGGTCTCCGTGTCCCAGACCGTCCCCGCGTACCGGCTGAGCGCGCCGATGAGCGACTCGCCGACCGCGGGGTAGTGCTCGGCCTTGGTGCCGTACTTGCGGTGGCCACGGCCGAGTTGTTGCAGGTAGTCGATGAGTGTCGGCTTGTCGTCCAGATGCTCGACCGCCGTCAGCAGGGCCCTGAGCAGCCGGTCCCGCTGGGTGTCCATCGCGGCCGGGAACAGCGCGCGGAGTTCGGGGTGCCGTACGAAGAGCAGGGCGTAGAAGTACGAGGTCAGCTTGTCGGCGACCGGGGCGACCTCGGCCATCGTCCGCCGGATCAGCACGGCGTCGGGCGAGGCCGCCGGACCGGTGGCTCGCGGCACGGCCGCTGCGAACGCGTCCGGGAGGGATGGGGGTTGCGGTGTCCCTACGGCGGTTTCGGCGGGGGTGGGGCCAGGAAGCGTACGGGGCGTCCCCGGCGGAGTCGTGGCAGGAGGCATCGCGGCGGGAGGTGCGGTGACGGGGACTCCGGCGTCGGACGGCGCCCCGCTGTCAGGTATGCGCTCGGCCTCGGTGTTCTGATCGGGCGCGGGCCGCTCACCGAAGGCGCCTGCGTCGGCCGCCCTAGCGGCGTCGGTCGTCCTCCCCGGGTCCGCGGACACGTCCACGCCCACGTCAGAGTGCCCGTCCGGCCCGGGCCGGTGCTCAGCGTCGGCCGGTGAGACGTCGCCTTCGGCCTGAGTGTCCGGAACCTGGTCACCGCCGGTCGGCGCCCCGCTCCGTCCCAGCGTCCGCAACCCGGCCAAGCGCCGTCCCTCGACGGTCTCCTGCTCGCCGTCCGGAGTCGGTGCCGGCTGCTTGCGGGGGGTGAACCAGCCGCCCCCGCCCCCGGAAGTGCCGTTGCCGGCCGACGTGGTGGTCGGAGCGTCCATGGTGTGCCTCGCCTCGAACATCTCTCGGTCGGTCTGTGCACTTCCGCAACCGGAAGGTCCTAGTTCCCCGATAGAGTGGCCACTCTGCCTATTCAACCGTTAGCACAACCCGCGCGGACAAGAATGGTCAGAATGTGACATTGGCCGCAGAATTCGGATCGGCGTTCCCTTCTCGCACGAGAACCGGAGTCGACCATACCGGCCATCGCCGGGCGCACAAGTACCCCCCGGCACCCACGCAACATCCCCACGGAACGAATCACCGGTTCCATCAACTACCGGGCTTCACGAACCAATTCATAGGCATCCCATAGATCTTTCCCCGTGTACGTGTGGGTCGCGAGGCCGGTCAGATACCGGTCCGCGTTCATCGCGACCGACATCGGAACCGCGCCGAACAGATCCGTGTCCGACAGTGAATCCCCGTACGCGACACAGTCGGCCCGGGTGACCCCGAACTGCTCGCACAGCCGGTCCGCGATCTGGACCTTCGCCGCCGCACTGAGGATTCCCGTGGGATCCAGCGGCTCGACGAACGGCACCGCGGGGAAACGGGATCCGTACGCCGCATGCGCTCCCCACCCCGTCAGCCGTTCCACGAAGAAGGACGGCGAGAGCGAAATGACGGCACAGTAGTCCCCCGTCCGTCTGATCTCGGCCCAGACCTCTCGAATCCGGGCCAGCCAGGGCGCCCCCTCGAAAGCCACCGCCACCTGTGGGTCGGTGAGTTCCGCCCACAGCGCGTAGATCCGCACGGCATACTCCGGCGGACCGATCAGCCCCGTCGCGATCTCCCGTTCCAACGCCGCCGTCTCGGCCTCCAGGCCGAGTTGCCGAGAGATCTCCAGGGGAGCGGTCGTGCCGTACAGCAG
This sequence comes from Streptomyces sp. NPDC091377, assembly GCF_044757045.1. Lineage (NCBI taxonomy): Bacteria > Bacillati > Actinomycetota > Actinomycetes > Kitasatosporales > Streptomycetaceae > Streptomyces > Streptomyces sp. NPDC091377. The sequence continues at coordinate 230,063 of NZ_JBIVUE010000008.1, forward strand.
CGTTCCATCGAGATCGAACAGATGCAGTCTCGCCATGACGCCGAGGCTAGCCGGACCCGGTCCCCCACCCCGTCCCGCCGTCCTCCTTGCCCTGTGCCCGCGCCCTCCGGGCGCCTCCCGCCGTTCCCCGGTGTTTCACGTGAAACACGCTTTCCCGGTGAACTCACTACCCCTCGCGCCCCGGCATGGCCAAATGCCCCCACGTGTCAGTCGAAACAGGTGGACGACAGGGCCGCGCGTCGGACAGCCTGACCTGCGTGCCGACCACTTCGCTCGCCGATCTGCCCATCCGCCGTCTGACCCGTCGCGATCTCCAGGACTGCGCCGACTTGTCCGAGGACAGGGGGTGGCCACGCGAGGAGCACAAGTGGGGCCTCCTTCTCTCCGCCGGGCAGGCGTACGGCATCGACGACCCCGGCGGCGGTCTCGTCAGCGCCTGTGTCGTCACGGAGTACGGTCCGCACGGCCGACCCGATCTCGCGGCCATCGGCATGGTGCTCGTCGCCGAGCGGTACGCCCGGCAGGGCGTCGGACGCCGACTGATGCGCCACATCGTCACCGAGATGGGGACGACGCCCCTGACCCTGCACGCGACTCCGAACGGACGCCCGCTCTACGAGGAACTGGGCTTCAAGGCCACCGGCCGGGCCGAGATGCTGCGCGGGCGCTTCACCCCCGGCGGCCCGGTGCCCGGGGTCGCCACCCGGGCGGCCACCGCGGAGGACATCGCCGCGCTGCTCCGTCTGGACGAGGAGGTGTTCGGCACCGATCGCACCCACCTCATCACCCGGCTGCCCGCCTTCGCCGACCAGTTGCGGGTGGCCGAGGAGAAGGGCCGGATCATCGGCTACGCGGGCGCCTGGCCCAACATGGACACCCAGGTCGTCGGGCCGCTGATCGCACGGGACACCGAGACGGCCAAGGCCCTCATCGCCTCCCTCGCCGCCCACACCGACCGGCCGCTCCGCACCGACATCGACGTACGGCACACCGAACTGCTGGCCTGGGCCAAGGAGCGCGGCCTGATGTCGGTGGCCTTCAACGTGGTGATGACGTACGGGATCTCAGCCCTGCCCGGCGACTGGAGCCGCCGCTTCGCGCCGCTGACGGTGGCCGCGGGATGAAACACCTACCGGCGCCGGTTCCCCTGGACCGGCGCCGGGCTCTGGCGCCCGGCTCAGCGCCGCGCCGACCCCGCAGCCGCCCGCCCTGCCGAGCCTGACGCCGGTCCCGAGCCCCTCAAGCCCGCTACCGAGCCCGACCCCAACGCCGCTTCCGGCCCCGTTCCCGGGCCCGCCGTGACCGCGTCGGGCCCGCCCGCAGCAGTCCCCGTTCCTCGCTCGGCGGGATCTTCCACCCGGCCGCGCTCGGTACGACGCTCCAGCGCCGCCGACACCACCGCGAGGAGCAGTGCGGCGGCGGCGAGCAGGCCGCCGACCCAGTTCGGGGCGGTGTAGCCGAGGCCGGCGGCGATGACGGCCCCGCCGAGCCAGGCGGCGAGCGCGTTGCCCAGGTTGAAGGCACCGATGTTCATCGCGGAGGCGAGTGTCGGGGCGCCGTGGGCCTGGTCGAGGACGCGCTTCTGGAGCGGCGGGACGGTGGCGAAGCCGAGCGCGCCGATCAGGAACACGCTGACGGCCGAGAGCACCTTGTCGTGCGCGGTGAGCGTGAAGAGCCCGAGGACGACGGCGAGGGCGCTCAGGGAGACGTAGAGCATGGGCATCAGCGCGCGGTCGGCGTACCGGCCGCCGACCAGGTTGCCGCCGACCATGCCGAGGCCGAAGAGGACCAGCAGCCAGGTCACGGAGCCGTCGGCGAAGCCCGCGACCTCGGTCATCATCGGCGCGATGTAGGTGCTGGCGGCGAAGACCCCGCCGAAGCCGAGGACCGTCATCGCCATGGCGAGCAGCACCTGGACGTTCCGGAAGGCGGCGAGTTCGTGGCGCAGATGTACGCCTTCGGGCTTGGGCAGATCGGGGACGAGGCGGGCGATACCGGCGAGGCCGATGACACCGAGGGCGGCGACGACGGCGAAGGTGACACGCCAGCCGACGGACTGGCCGATCAGGGTGCCCAGCGGTACTCCGACGACGTTGGCGACGGTCAGTCCGGTGAACATCATCGCGATGGCACCGGCCTTCCTGTCCGGGGCGACCAGTTCCGCGGCGACGACCGAGCCGATGCCGAAGAAGGCGCCGTGCGCCAGGGAGGCCACCACCCGGCCGGCCAGCATCAGACCGAACGCGGGGGCGAGGGCGGAGAGCAGGTTGCCGACGATGAAGAGCCCCATCAGCAGCATCAGCATCCGCTTGCGGGACACCTTGGTGCCGAGGACGGTCATCAGCGGGGCGCCGAGCACCACGCCCAGCGCGTAGCCGGTCACCAGGAGTCCGGCCGTGGGAATGGAGACGCCGAAGTCGGCGGCGACCTCGGGCAGCAAGCCCATGATCACGAATTCGGTCGTGCCGATTCCGAAAGCCCCGATCGCGAGGGCCAGAAGTGCCAGAGGCATGGAGAGGACCTTCCAGGTCAGTGCGAATGATCTTCTGCGCCCACCTCATTGCAGGCACGCTTAACCTGCGTCCACATTAATTGCACACGCGCTATATTTGCAAGCGCGGGATATTGCGGGTCTGCTTTATCCTGGCCTCAGCGCTCCGGCGCTCCGGGACGGAGGAAACGCCCATGACAGCCACGGACCCCGCACTCACCGCCCTCGCCCAGGGCTGGTGCGCTCTCTCCCTGCTGCACGACAGGATCGCGGCGCACATCGAGCGCGCCCTGCAGTCCGGGCACGGACTGAGCGTGCGTGAGTACTCCCTGCTGGATGTGCTCAACCGACAGCACGAGGGCGAGGGGGGCCATCTCCAGATGAAGCAGGTCGCCGACGCGGTCGTGCTCAGCCAGAGCGCCACCACACGGCTGGTCACCCGGCTGGAGGACCGCGGACTGCTGGAGCGCTATCTGTGCCCGACCGACCGTCGCGGCATCTACACCAACGTCACGGAGATCGGCCGCAAGCTCCTGAAGGAGGCGCGGCCGACGAACGACGTGGCGTTGCGCGAGGCCCTGGACCAGGCGTCCCAGGACCCTGAGCTGGCCCCGCTCGTCCGGGTCGTCGAGTCCCTCAAGGTACCGGCGTAGAGCGAGGCGGGCCGCGGGAACAGGGTCCGCGTAGGGTGCCGGGCATGGGAGATCTTGAGATACGCCGTGCCACAGCCGAGGACGTCCCCCCGATCGTCGCCATGCTCGCGGACGACCCGCTGGGCGCGCAGCGCGAGTCGCCGGACGATCCGGCCCCGTATCTGACGGCGTTCGAGCGCATCGACGCCGACCCGAACCAGCATCTCGTCGTCGCCGTCCGCGAAGGCCGGGTGATCGGCACCCTCCAGCTCACGATCGTCCCGGGGCTCTCCCGCCAGGGTGCCACCCGGTCGATCATCGAGGGCGTACGGGTCCACGCCGACGAGCGCGGCAGCGGGCTCGGCACACGGTTCATCGAGTGGGCGGTCGAGGAGTCGCGTCGGCAGGGGTGCCAACTGGTCCAGCTGACATCGGACGCGACACGTACGGATGCGCACCGCTTCTATGAGCGGCTGGGGTTCACGGCCTCGCATCTGGGGTTCAAGCTCCAGCTGTGACGGGGCGGTGTTTCACGTGAAACACCGCCCCGCACTTGAGCGCACTCAGGAATGTCCCACGGCCTCACGGCATCGTCCCGGTGCGCTCGCGACGCTCCGTCAGCCGATCCCCCGCCACCCCTCCGGGTCCACGCCACCCGGTACCGGCGCGGTCTCGTCGTACGGCTGACGTGTGAACATGAACGAGCCGAGGTCGAGATGGCTCACCGAACCGTCGGACCGTCGGACGACCTGCAACCGCTCTCCCGCGAAGTAGCTCTCCAGACCGGTCCAGGTGCCGTCCCCGTTGGACCGGAAGTGTGAGTGGCGGCCTCCGTTCGTGAGCGGGCCCAGGGAGATCGCCCCGTCGGCGACCCGCAGGGCGAAGCCGTTGGTCCCCCAGTACCACGGGCCGGCCAGCTCCAGCAGCGCCGGATCGACCTCGCTCAGGGGCCGCCACGGCTCGGGGATGCGGGGCTCCGCCTCGGCGACGATCCGGACGAGGTCGGCGCCGATGACGGAGGTGTACGGACCCGAAGTGCAGTTGGTGAGGACGACGGCGGCCACGTCGTCCTCCACGCTGATGCTGAGGTTCGCGAGGAAGCCCGGCACCGAGCCCGAGTGCCCGATGATGAGGCGCCCGTCGTGATCCTGAACCTGGAGCCCGAGGCCGTAACTGCTGCCGCCCACGACGTCCGCCACCTCACCAGGACTCGCGGGGACCCGCATCTCCCGCGCACTCTCCGCACTCAGCACACGGTCGTCCCCGAACGCCAGGAAGACCGCGAACCGGGCCAGGTCGGCGGCGGTGGACCACAACTGGCCGGCCGGAGCCATCACTCCGTAGTCCTCGGCGGGCTCGGGGAGCAGCGCATCGGCCCACGGATGGACGGCCCAGCCGCTCGCGTGCGGGGCCTGCGGCAGGCCGCTCGTACGGTCCAGCCCGAGCGGTTCGAGCACCTCGCTGCGCAACACCTGCTCCCAGGGCGCACCGCGCAGCTTCTCCACGAGCGAACCGAGCACGGAGTAGCCGGTGTTGGAGTAGTGGAAGCGGCGGCCCACGGGGTGCAGGAAGGGCTGTTCGCCCAGGGCGTCGCTCAACGCGGGGCGCAGCGAGCCCGGGCTGCGCTCCCACCAGGGGGCGGGGGACTCGGCGACCAGTCCGCTGGTGTGCGCGAGCAGTTGGGAGATGGTGACCTCGCCCACGCCGGTGCCGGGCAGGTGCTTGTCCAGCGGGTCGCCGAGGTCCAGCAGTCCCTCGTCCCGCAGCCGCATCACGAGGACCGCCGTGAACGTCTTGGTGATGGAGCCGATCCGGTACTGCACGTTCTCGTCCGGGGTCCGACCGTCCACGGAACTGCGCGCCCCGGCCCATACGATCCGCCCGCCCCGCACGACCGCCCCCACCATCGAGGGCGCCCGCCCTTCGGCCTGGCCGACGGCGAGCCGGTGCAGCAGCGCGCGACGCGTCTGGGGGAGCAGTTCTTCGTGAGGTGTCGTCATGACCCCAGTCCACCTGCCGAGGCGCTCTACGTCGAGTGCATTCGTCTGCGCTGGACGGTGTGCTTGGTCTCCTAGGTCATGCGTGAGGTTCTACGGCTGCTCTGCCACCGTGTCTCCGTGAGCGAACGCGTCGAACGGGTGGACGAGCAGGACCGGGTTCTGGGGGTCGTGGACCGGGCCGAGGCCATCCGCCGAAGGTGGCTGCATCGCATCGCGACGATCGTGTGCCGCGACCCCGAGGGCCGCGTCCTCGTCCACCGGCGCCCCGACGACGCGGCCCTCTTCCCGGGCGGGCACAACTGGATGCTCGGCGGCGCGGTGGGAGCAGGCGGTCCCCCGCGGACCAAGGGCCGCTGATTCCCGCGCACAGGCTCCTGCGGGGAGTCGAGAACCGCGCGAGAAGCGGGCACCCGACTTGGCCCTTGGGGCGGGGCCGAGAGGGGAACTACGTCGACTGCTGGACCTCTCCACCGATCCCGTCAGCGAGCGAGAATCATCGGACGGCAGTCGTCATCACTGCGGCCGAGCCACCGGGCACGAGGACTGCATGCGGCGTCAGATCGCACACCGATGATTTTCCCTCGCCGCGCCGGTCTGTACCCGGGAGACGGACTCACGGAAGGCTGGAGCCATGCGGAAATTGATCTACGGCATGAACCTGAGCCTGGACGGCTACATCGCGGCGCCCGGCGACGACATCGGCTGGAGCGTGCCGAGCGACGAGCTGTTCCAGTTCTGGTCCGACCAGTTGCAGGCGACCGAACTGTCGCTGTACGGGCGCAAGCTGTGGCAGACGATGAGCTCCTACTGGCCGACCGGCGACCAGCGGCCCGACGCCACCCCGGCGGAGATCGCGTTCGCGCACCGCTGGCGGGACATGTCGAAGGTGGTCTTCTCCTCCACGATCGACAAGGTCGACTGGAACTCCCGCCTGGTCACCGGCGACGCGGTCGCCGAGATCACCCGGCTCAAGGCCGAGGACGGCGGCCCGATGGACATCTGCGGCGCGACGCTCGCCGGGGCGGCCATGCGGGCCGGGCTGATCGACGAGTACCTGCTGGCCACCGCCCCGGTCCTGGTGGGCGGCGGCACGCCGTTCTTCTCCGCGCTGGACAGCTGGGTGAACCTGAACCTGGTGGAGACCCGGACGTTTCCCGACGGCGTGGTCCTGACCAGGTACGAGACGAGGCGCTGAGCGCCCGTCCGGCCGTCACGGGCCCCGTACGTACGGTCCGTCACGTCTGGGCCATGTCCACGAAGCGTGAGTAGTGGCCCTGGAACGCGACCGTGATTGTCGCCGTGGGGCCGTTTCGGTGCTTGGCCACGATCAGGTCGGCCTCGCCCGCGCGGGGGGACTCCTTCTCGTAGGCGTCCTCGCGGTGCAGCAGGATGACCATGTCCGCGTCCTGCTCGATGGAGCCGGACTCACGGAGGTCGCTGACCATCGGCTTCTTGTCGGTGCGCTGCTCGGGGCCACGGTTCAGCTGGGAGAGCGCGATGACCGGGACCTCCAGCTCCTTGGCGAGGAGCTTGAGGTTACGGGACATGTCGGAGACCTCCTGCTGACGGCTCTCGGCGCGCTTGGAGCCGCCGGACTGCATCAGCTGGAGGTAGTCGATGACGACAAGGCGCAGGTCGTTGCGCTGCTTGAGGCGCCGGCACTTGGCGCGGATCTCCATCATCGACAGGTTCGGCGAGTCGTCGATGTACAGCGGCGCCGCGGACACGTCCGGCATCCGGCGGGCCAGTCGCGTCCAGTCCTCGTCGGTCATCGTGCCGGAGCGCATATGGTGCAGGGCCACCCGCGCCTCCGCCGACAGCAGACGCATCGCGATCTCGTTGCGCCCCATCTCCAGCGAGAAGATGACGCTCGGCAGATTGTTCTTGATCGAGGCCGCGCGGGCGAAGTCCAGCGCGAGGGTGGACTTACCCATGGCGGGACGGGCCGCGATGACGATCATCTGGCCCGGGTGGAGTCCGTTGGTGAGCGAGTCGAAGTCGGTGAAGCCGGTCGGCACCCCGGTCATCTCGCCACTGCGGGATCCGATCGCCTCGATCTCGTCGAGCGCGCCCTCCATGATGTCGCCGAGCGGAAGGTAGTCCTCGCTGGTCCGCTGCTCGGTGACCGCGTAGATCTCTGCCTGCGCCCGGTTGACGATCTCGTCCACGTCGTCGTCGGCGGCGTATCCCATCTGGGTGATGCGCGTGCCGGCCTCCACCAGACGCCGCAGCACCGCGCGCTCATGGACGATCTCCGCGTAGTACTCGGCGTTGGCCGCCGTCGGCACCGTCTGCACCAGGGTGTGCAGATACGACGCCCCGCCCACCTTGTTGATCTCGCCGCGCTTGGTGAGTTCCGCGGCGATCGTGATCGGGTCGGCCGGCTCGCCCTTGGCGTAGACGTCGAGGATGGCCTGGTAGATCGTTTCGTGGGCCGGTTTGTAGAAGTCGTGGCCCTTGAGGATCTCCACGACGTCGGCGATGGCGTCCTTGGAGAGCAGCATGCCGCCGAGCACGGACTGTTCGGCGTTGAGATCCTGCGGCGGAACCCGCTCGAAGGAGGGCCCCGCGCCGTCCCACTCCCCGCTGTCGCGGCCCCGGTCATGCTGTTCGTCGCGTCCCCGCGCTCCCTCGCCGCGGCGCCGGGAAGGCAGACGATCCCCTGGACCGCTGTCGGCCCACGGGTCGTCCAAGGGCTCGGAAATGCTCACCGAGCCACCTCCTCCCGTCCGCCCAGCGGACCTCGCCGTGCCTCTCTTTTCTACGGCACGGCACTGACAAATGAGAGCCCCGGCTCCGGTACTGGCGCGTCGGTTTTATGACGGTTCATCAGCGGTCGGAAGGAGTGGGTGCCGGACCACGTTAGGCCCCCCGGCACCGTCAGCCAATCTGGTTATCCACAGGCCATGTGGACGACGGCCCGGATGCTGTGGAGAACTCGCCGAAACCTGTGCACGACCCGGTGGACAGCCCTGTGAACAAGCCTGACCACTTTCGGCGGGATCAGTCCTGACCTGGCCTTTCACCGTCCACCGGCTGTGCAGAAGAAAAACTTTCCCGGTCGGCCCAAGATCATTGCGGCCTCCGTGGGAGAACCTGCGCCACACTTCCACAAGTAAGGGTTGCACTTGCTTTGCATCTCTTACCTGTGGACGGTTACATTGATGCGCATGACACAGGCTCCCGCGAGACCCAAAGCTGCCCGGAGACAGCACGACCGCGAGATCGTCGCGCTGGCCGTCCCGGCCTTCGGTGCACTCGTCGCCGAGCCTCTCTTCGTCATGGCCGACAGCGCGATCATCGGCCACCTCGGCACCGCTCAACTCGCCGGTCTCGGTGTGGCCTCCGCCCTCCTCATGACCGCGGTGAGCGTCTTCGTCTTCCTCGCCTACGCCACCACCGGCGCCGTCGCCCGCCGGGTCGGTGCCGGTGACCTCCAGTCCGCCATCCGCCAGGGCATGGACGGCATCTGGCTGGCCCTGCTCCTCGGCGCCCTCGTCGTGGCCGTCGTCCTGCCCACCGCGCCGAACCTCGTGGAACTCTTCGGCACCTCGGACACCGCCGCCCCCTACGCCATCACCTATCTGCGGATCTCGTCGCTCGGCATCCCGGCCATGCTGGTCGTCTTCGCCGCCAGCGGTGTACTGCGCGGACTCCAGGACACCCGGACCCCGCTCTACGTCGCCGGCGCCGGCTTCGTCACCAACGGCGTACTGAACGTCGTCCTGGTCTACGGCGTCGGGCTCGGCATCGCCGGATCCGCCTGGGGGACCGTCATCGCCCAGTGCGGAATGGCCGCCGCCTATCTCTTCGTCGTCATCCGGGGAGCCCGTCGGCACGGAGCCTCACTGCGACCCGACGCCACCGGGATACGCGCCTCCGCACAGGCCGGCGTACCACTGCTGGTCCGCACGCTCTCGCTCCGCGCGATCATGATGATCGCCACCGCCGTCGCCGCCGGTCTCGGTGACGCCGATATCGCCGCCCACCAGATCATCCTCTCCCTGTGGAACCTGATGGCCTTCGCCCTCGACGCCATCGCCATCGCCGGACAGGCCATCATCGGGCGATATCTCGGCGCCGGAGACACCGAGGGGGCCCGTCGCGCCTGTCGCCGCATGGTGGAGTGGGGCCTGGCCGTGGGACTCGGTCTCGGTGTGCTGGTGGTGTTGGCCCGCCCGCTGCTGCTTCCCCTGTTCACCAGCGACGCCGCCGTCAAGGACACGGCGCTGCCCGCCCTCATCGTCGTAGCCCTCACCCAGCCCCTGTGCGGGGTGGTCTTCGTCCTGGACGGTGTGCTGATGGGAGCGGGCGACGGACCCTACCTCGCCTGGGCCATGCTGCTGACCCTCGCGGCCTTCGCCCCGCTGGCCCTCCTGGTCCCCACCCTCGGTGGCGGCCTCACAGCCCTCTGGCTGACGCTGACCCTGATGATGTCCCTGCGCCTGCTCACTCTCTGGCTCCGCACCCGCTCCGGCCGCTGGATGGTCACCGGCGCCACCCGCTGAACCCATGGCGGCACCGAGTCCCGTTTCACGTGAAACATCCGCCGAACATCCGCCGCCGAGAAAGCACGCGAAGAGGGCCGCACCCCAGGGGATGCGGCCCTCTTCTCAGCTGTTCTGGCCGGGCACGAGGGCGCGGCCGGTCAAGCCGATCGCGGTGTCACGCCGCGACGACCTCGATGTTGACCTTCGCGGCCACCTCGGGGTGCAGACGCACGGACGTCTCGTGGGCGCCCAGGGTCTTGATCGGGGCGCCCAGCTCGATGCGGCGCTTGTCGACCTCAGGGCCACCGGCGGCCTTGATCGCCGAAGCGACGTCGGCCGGGGTGACGGAGCCGAAGAGCCGACCGGCGTCGCCGGAGCGGACGGCCAGACGGACCTTCACGCCCTCAAGCTGGGCCTTCACGGAGTTGGCCTGCTCGATGGTCTGGATCTCGTGGATCTTGCGCGCACGACGGATCTGCGCGACGTCCTTCTCGCCACCCTTGGTCCAGCGGATCGCGAACTTCCGCGGGATCAGGTAGTTGCGAGCGTAACCGTCCTTGACGTCGACGACGTCGCCCGCGGCACCGAGGCCGGAGACCTCGTGGGTGAGGATGATCTTCATGATTCGGTCACCCTTCCCTTAGCGCGCAGTCGACGTGTAGGGCAGCAGCGCCATCTCACGGCTGTTCTTCACGGCCGTGGCGACGTCACGCTGGTGCTGCGTGCAATTGCCGGTCACGCGGCGGGCACGGATCTTGCCGCGGTCGGAAATGAACTTCCGCAGCATGTTCGTGTCCTTGTAGTCCACGTACGTGACCTTGTCCTTGCAGAAAGCGCAGACCTTTTTCTTCGGCTTGCGCACAGGCGGCTTCGCCATGGTGTTTCTCCTGTGTGATCAAGAAGTGTGGGGTACGACCCCGCCTCCGACCACGGGCACAAGGCCCGGGGTACTAGAAGGGGGGCTCGTCCGAGTAGCCGCCGCCACCGCCGCCGCCGGAGCCGCCGGAACCGCTGGAGCCACCGCCCCAGCCACCGCCGCCGCCGGAGCCCTGGTTGCCGCCACCGGCGGGAGCGCCGGTCGCCCAGGGGTCGTCGGAGGGAGCGCCGCCGCCCTGCTGGCCGCCACCGGAGCCTCCGCCCCAGCCGCCGCCCTGCTGGCCGCCGCCACCACCGCCGCCGAACCCGCCGCCACCCTGGCCACCGCGACCGCTGGTCTTGGTGACCTTGGCCGTGGCGTTGCGCAGGCTGGGGCCGACTTCCTCGACGTCCAGCTCGTAGACCGTGCGCTTGACTCCCTCACGGTCCTCATAGGACCGCTGCTTCAGCCGGCCCTGCACGACGACGCGCATGCCTCGCTGGAGCGACTCGGCGACGTTCTCCGCCGCCTGACGCCAGACCGAGCAGGTCAGAAAGAGGCTTTCGCCGTCCTTCCACTCGTTGGTCTGACGGTCGAAGGTGCGGGGAGTGGACGCGACACGGAACTTCGCGACGGCCGCACCGGACGGGGTGAAGCGCAGCTCGGGGTCATCGACAAGATTGCCGACGACCGTGATGACGGTCTCGCCTGCCATGGGTGAACCTCTCGGCGGGTTTGCTGCTGGCTGCTTGCTGCTACTCGAAACCCGAGATCAGCTGAGCGGAAGCTCAGTGGGTCTCGGGGCGGAGGACCTTGGTCCGGAGGACCGACTCGTTCAGGTTCATCTGGCGGTCGAGCTCCTTGACGACCGCAGGCTCCGCCTGCAGGTCGATGACCGAGTAGATGCCCTCGGGCTTCTTCTTGATCTCGTACGAGAGACGACGACGGCCCCAGGTGTCGACCTTCTCGACCTTTCCGCCGCCATCACGGACGACAGAGAGGAAGTTCTCGATCAGCGGGGAGACAGAGCGCTCCTCGATCTCGGGGTCGAGGATGACCATCACCTCGTAGTGACGCATGTGGAACCCACCTCCTTTGGACTCAGCGGCCACGGTCGCTCCGTGGCAGGAGGGTTGTGATGCGTACGCAACGGTATCGGCCGCCACTGACAATCAGAGGCCGTGGGCGGCGCCCCCGTCCGGCCCGGGCGGTGTGCCCTGGCTCCGGACTGGGCAGACACCGGTGCAGACGGTACAGACTACCCGCACACCCGCGTCCGGTTGAAATCCGGCCGGGAGCGCCGACAATCTGTACACAAAGGGTGTGTATGGCGCTACGATGCGCCGCCCTCTCGCAGGAGGTGCCCGATGGCACAGGCAATGCGACCCACCACCGGCGGCTCTCTCTTGGCCACCGACGGCAAATCCCACCCGCTCCAGGACACCCTGCTCGCGGTGACCCTGGTGCTCGGGCTGGTCTCCTTCATCACGGCGCAGTTCCACAGCCTCCATCTGCTCAGCTCCTGGGCGGGCCTGGTGGGCATCATCACCGGCGGCTACGGACAGTGGGTCTCGGTGACCACCCGTGAGCGCTTCGGGCTGATCCTGGGGCTCGGCTTCTCCGCCGTGGGCTTCTTCCTCGGCATGGCGCACGGTGGTCTGTTCGGCGGAGTCTTCTGACCCGTCCGGACCGGCTTCCGAAACCACCACAACACGCCCTCGCGCGCCCCGGCGCTCCTCGGGTCGGGGCGAAGGTCGTGTACGCCCAGTCAGGCGGAAGGCACCGGGCAGTAGGCTTCGGCGCGAGAGCCGGAGCCCCTGTACCCATGGGGACACACCAGCCCGAGGAGCGCCCCGAATGAGCCTGACACTGAGGACCATCAGCCGTGAGCAGCATCTGGCATACATCCAGAACCTGCCGGCGGCTAGTCACATGCAGGTCCCGGCCTGGGCCGATGTCAAGGCGGAGTGGCGCTCGGAGAGCCTCGGTTGGTTCGACGACCGCACCGGCGAACTCGTCGGCGCGGGCCTGGTCCTCTACCGCCAGCTCCCCAAGATCAAGCGCTACCTCGCCTATCTCCCCGAGGGCCCGGTCATCAACTGGTTCGCGCCGAACCTGGACGACTGGATCCAGCCGATGCTGGCCCATCTGAAGCAACAGGGCGCCTTCTCCGTGAAGATGGGGCCGCCGGTGATCATCCGGCGCTGGGAGGCCACCTCCATCAAGAGGGGCATCCAGGACCCGGACGTGAAGCGGCTGCGTGACATCGAGGCCGACTTCATCGAGCCGCGCGCCTTCGAGGTCGCCGACAAGCTGCGCCGGATGGGCTGGCAGCAGGGTGAGGACGGCGGGGCCGGCTTCGGCGACGTACAGCCCCGGTACGTCTACCAGGTGCCGCTGGCCAACCGGTCGCTGGAAGAGGTGCACAAGAACTTCAACCAGCTCTGGCGGCGCAACATCAAGAAGGCCGAGAAGGCCGGCGTCGAGGTCGTCCAGGGCGGCTATCACGACCTTGAGGAATGGCAGCGGCTGTACGAGATCACGGCCGTGCGCGACCACTTCCGGCCGCGCCCGCTGTCGTACTTCCAGCGCATGTGGTCGGCCCTCAACTCCGAGGACCCCAACCGCATGCGGCTGTACTTCGCCCGCCACAACGGCGTGAACCTCTCCGCGGCGACCATGCTCATCGTCGGCGGCCATGTCTGGTACTCCTACGGCGCCTCCGACAACATCGGGCGGGAGGTCCGGCCCTCGAACGCGATGCAGTGGCGGATGCTGCGCGACGCCTACGCGCTCGGCGCCACCGTGTACGACCTGCGCGGCATCTCCGACTCGCTGGACGAGTCCGACCACCTCTTCGGTCTGATCCAGTTCAAGGTGGGCACGGGCGGGCAGGCTGCCGAGTATCTCGGCGAGTGGGACTTCCCGCTCAACAAGCTGCTCCACAAGGCACTCGACATCTACATGTCGCGCCGCTGACCCCCGTCGCACCACTGGAACACATCGCGCCGCTGACACAGGTCGCGTCGCCGAGTCCGGAACATCTGTTTCCATAGCACTCACACTTCTGCTACACCGCAAGTCCACACCTCTGATACACCGCAGCCCCGAGAAAGGTTCCAGGTCCGGCCATGGCGCTCACGCTCTACGTCGACACTGCGCGCTGGCGGGCGCACCACAAGCACGTGCACGAGCAGTTCCCGGGGCTCGTCCCGGTCTGCAAGGGCAACGGCTACGGCTTCGGGCACGAGCGGCTGGCGGAGGAGGCCACCCGGCTGGGCGCGGACGTGCTCGCCGTCGGCACCACCTACGAGGCCGCGCGCATCAAGGATTTCTTCGGCGGCGACCTGCTGGTGCTGACGCCGTACCGGCGCGGTGAGGAGCCGGTGCCACTGCCGGACCGGGTCATCCGCTCGGTGTCCTCGATCGACGGCGTGTACGGCCTCGTGGGCGCGCGGGTGGTCATCGAGGTGATGTCCACGATGAAGCGCCACGGCATCAGCGAGCAGGACCTGCCGCAGCTCCACGCCGCCATAGAGAACGTCCGCCTGGAGGGCTTCGCCATCCATCTGCCGCTGGACCGCACGGACGGCTCCGACGCCGTCGAGGAGGTCATCGGGTGGATGGACCGGCTGCGCGCGGCCCGGCTGCCGCTGCACACGATGTTCGTCAGCCATCTGAAGGCCGATGAACTCGCCCGGCTCCAGCAGCAGTTCCCGCAGACCCGGTTCCGCGCCCGTATCGGTACCCGGCTGTGGCTCGGCGACCACGACGCCACCGAGTACCGCGGCGCCGTCCTGGACGTCGCCCGGGTCGCCAAGGGCGAACGCTTCGGCTACCGGCAGCAGAAGACCGCGTCCGACGGCTTCCTGGTGGTCGTGGCGGGCGGAACGTCGCACGGGGTGGGGCTGGAGGCCCCCAAGGCCCTGCACGGCGTCATGCCGCGCGCCAAGGGCGTCGCCCGGGCCGGCCTCGCCACGGTCAACCGGAACCTCGCGCCGTTCGTCTGGGGCGGCAAGCAGCGCTGGTTCGCCGAGCCCCCGCACATGCAGGTGTCGATCCTGTTCGTGCCGTCGGACGCCCCCGAGCCGAAGGTCGGCGACGAGCTGGTGGCCCATCTGCGGCACACCACCACCCAGTTCGACCGCATCGTGGACCGCTGACCGGCACCCGGACCACCCGCACCCGCACCCGCACCCGGACAGCCGAAAGGGCCGTACGCGCATCCCGCGTACGGCCCTTCGTACGACCTCTGACCGGCCGTGTTCGCTCAGGGCGAACGGCTGCCCCAGTCCACCTGTGGTCCGCCCTCGTGCCCGTCGTGCTCCGGAAACGGGCCGCCCGGCCGCAGGACGAAGTCGTCGGGCGCCCCGTCGAGGACACCGCCGCAGGGGTCGTCGTCGCCCGTCTGCCGGACCACGTCCCGCTCCGGTTTGAAGATGTCGCGCACGACCATCCCGCACAGGTAGAGCGTGCCGAGCAGGTGGGCGCCGATCGCCCAGTGGTAGCCGTCCGTCGGCAGGCCCTTGTGGGCGTCCCCGCTCGTCGTGTACGCGAGGTACATCCAGATGCCCAGGAAGTACGCCACCTCACACACCTGCCAGATGAGGAAGTCCCGCCACTTGGGCCGGGCCAGCACGGCCAGCGGGATCAGCCACAGCACGTACTGCGGCGAGTAGACCTTGTTGGTCAGGATGAACGCGGCGACGATCAGAAACGCGAGCTGGGCGAAGCGGGGGCGGCGCGGGGCCGTGAAGGTGAGCGCAGCGACACCCGCGCAGGAGAGCAGCATCAGCAGCGTGGCGAGCGTGTTGACGGTCTCGGTGGCCAGCGGATCACTGGAGTTCTGCGCCATGATCAGCCAGAAGGAGCCGAAGTCGACGCCGCGCTCCTGGCTGAAAGTGTAGAACTTCGACCAGCCCTCGAAGGCGAAGAGCATCACCGGCACATTCACCATGACCCACGCGCCGGCCGTGGCCGCCACCGCCTTGCCGAAGTCCCGCCACTTCCCGGCCCGCCAGCACAGCACGAGCAGGGGGCCCAGGAGCAGGAACGGATAGAGCTTGGCGGCCGTGGCGAGCCCCAGCAGGACACCGAAGGCCACCGGGCGGCTCCTGGACCACATGAGCATCGCCGCGGCCGTCAGGGCGACTGCCAGCAGGTCCCAGTTGATGGTGGCGGTCAGCGCCAGCGCGGGCGCCAGGGCGACCAGCAGCCCGTCCCAGGGGCGCCGACGGTGGGTGCGGGCCACACAGACGGCGATGACGGCCGCGCACACCATGAGCATCCCGGCGTTGACCATCCAGTACCACTGCGCCTGGTGCTGCATGCTGCCGCTGCCCGTGGTGACCCAGGAGGCCACCTCCATGAAGACACCGGTCAGCACCGGGTACTCCAGGTACTCCATGTCTCCGGGCAACCGGTCGAAGTACGGGACGAGCCCGTCCGCGAAGCCACGCCCCTGGTAGAGGTGCGGGATATCGGAGTAGCAGGCGTGCGTGTACTGCGAACTGGCGCCGTAGAACCAGGCGCCGTCGTAGCAGGGGGCCTTCTGGATCAGACCGAGGGCGAACATGCCGATCGCCACGAGCACGATGATCCGTACGGGGGTCCACCAGGACGTCCCGAGCAGGGCCCGCCGACCGATGGGGCCACCGATCAGCTCGCTGCCGCTCGCGGCGACCTCGTCCGTCCTGGTGGGCCGTACGGTGTCCGGTTCACGCGCGCTCGCTTGCGTCGATTCTGCACTGGGCATGCGGGACATCCTGCCGTACGACGCCCGTGAAACGGCGAGGGCCGTCGCATCAGATCGATGCGACGGCCCTTGTTTCACGTGAAACAGCGCTGCGTTTCACGTGAAACATCCACGGCGGGACAGAACGGGGCTACCGGGCGCTACCCGGCTGGACCTGCGAAGATGCCACCTTCATCACCGCCGTTCCCATTCCCGTTGCCGTTTCCGTTCCCATTCCCGTTGCCGTTTCCGCCGGTGTTGGTCGGTCCTGGTGGATCGGTCACACCACCGTCGGCGCCACCGTTCTCCGTGCCGCCGTTCTCCGTGTCGCCGTTCTCACCACCACCGTCCTCGCAGCCGAGGAAGTCGGTGCACGACTCGGTCGCGGAGGGCGAGGGAGTGGTCTCCTCCGGAGTCGGGGACGGGGTCGGCGGCGGAGTCGTCTTCTCCTCGGTCTCGGTGGCCGAAGGCGTCGGAGGCAGGGACGGGGCATCGTTCACGACCTCGCCGATGGGCTCCGGCTCGGGGAACTTCGCCTTCTTCTCGCCCTTCATCGCCTCCGCCATGTACGCCTGCCAGATCTCCGACGGGAAGGAGGCACCGTGGATGGAATCCTGGTCACCGGTTCCGTACATGGGGAGGAACGTGCGGTCCTTGACCGTCTCGTCGTCCGGGTAGCGGAACATGCTGATCGCGGTCGACAGCTGCGGGGTGTAGCCGACGAACCAGGCCGACAGGTTGTCGTCGGTCGTACCGGTCTTGCCGGCGACGTCGCGGCCCTCCAGCTGAGCGTTGGTGCCCGTGCCGTCCTCGACCACGGTCTTCAGGACGTCCGTCACGTTGTCGGCGATCTGCGAGGTGAACGCCTGGTTCGGCGCCGCCTCGTGCTTGAACAGCTCGCCGTCCTTGCTGCTGACCTTGGTGACCGAGAACGGGTCGTTCTGCTTGCCGCTGGCGGCGAAGGTGGCGTACGAGCCCGCCATACGGATCGCGCTGGGGTCGGAGATGCCGAGGGAGAACGACGGGAAGTCGATACCGGTCAGGCTGCCCTCCAGCACACCCGAGTCGACGGCCGCCTCCTTGACCTTGTCCAGGCCGACATCCATGCCGAGCTGCACGTAGGCGGAGTTCACCGAGTACTGCATGGCCGTACGGAGGTCGATCTCGTAGTTCGGCGGATCGCCGTACGTCTCGTCACCGTCGTTGACCTGCAGCCACTCCTCTCCCTCCTCGTTGTGCCAGATCGAGTCGTCGTAGTTCTCGATCTTGAGCTTGTTCTTGCCGTTGTACATGCTCTTCGGCGAGACCTGGGTGCGCTCGTCCTGGGCCTGCACCTCGCTGAGGTCGGGGTCTCTGATGCCCCACTTCATCGCCGCGGCCAGCACGTACGGCTTGAAGGTCGAGCCGACCTGGGCACCGGTCTGGTCCGCGTTGTTGGTGAAGTGCTTGGTCGAGTCCTCACCGCCGTAGATCGCGACGATGGCCCCCGACTTCGGGTCCACGGAAGCGCCACCGAACTGGACGTGGGTGTCGGTGTCCGGACGCTTCTTGGGGTCGATGTTCTCCTTCTCGACCTTCTGGACCGCCTTCTCCAACTGGCCGATCTTCTTCTTGTCGAAGGTCGTGTGGATGGAGAGACCGCCGTCACGGAGCTTCTTCTCCGTGATGCCGGTCTTCTCGGAGTTGTTGACCAGATAGCCGTTGGCGAGGTCGACCAGGTAGCCGATCTGTCCGCTGAGCGCGGTGTTGAAGCGCGGGTTCTGGACCTTGGGCAGCTCGGTGTACTTGTCCCGCGTCTCGCGATCGAGGTGCCCGTACTCGACCATCTTGTTCAGGGTGTCCTGCATCTGGGCCAGGGCACGCTTCTTGTTCGCCTCCGGGGTGGCGGCGCGGTCGATGGTGGTGGCCCCGGCGGGGTCGTAGTACGTGGCGCCCTTGAGCGTGGCCGCCAGGAAGGCGCACTCGCCCGGGTTCAGGTCTATGGCCTTCTTGTTGAAGTAGGCGCGGGCGGCGGCCTCGATGCCGTAGGCGTTGCGACCGTAGTACGCGGAGTTCAGGTAGCCCGCCATGATGTCTTCCTTGGAGACATCGGTGCCCACCTTGATGGAGACGAACAGCTCCTTGAACTTACGCGTGACGGTCTGCGACTGATCGTCCAGCCGCGCGTTCTTCACGTACTGCTGAGTGATCGTGGAGCCACCCTGCGTGCTCTCGCCCCTGGCCATGTTCATCATGGCGCGGGCGATGCCCTTCGGGTCGATGCCGCTGTCCGTGCGGAAGGTCTTGTTCTCCTGCGAGATGACCGCGTCCTGCATCTCGATGGGGATCTGGGACAGGTTGACGATCTGCCGGTTCGTCTCACCACCGGTCGCCACCATCTCGGAGCCGTCCGACCAGTAGTAGACGTTGTTCTGCGCCTTCGCCGTCAGCGCGACGTTCGGCACCTCCACCAGCGCGTAACCGACACCCGCGATCGCGACGAGACTGCCGAAGAAGGCGATGCACAGCCCCGAGGTCAGTCGCCACGAGGGCACCCAGCGGCGCCAGCCGTCCCGGTCCGTCCGCGGATAGTCGATGATCCGCTTCTTGCCGGGGGCGGACCCACGGGGGCGGCCGGCGGGGGCTCGGCGCCCGCTCCGGCCGGGATCGGCAGCCCGACGGCGGCCTCCGGTACTTCTCTGGGCCGCACGGCGGGCCTCGGCGCGGCCACTGTAGGGCCGCTCCTCGTCTCCTGTCCCATGATCCGGGCCATGGGCCTCGGAAGGAGACCCGGTGGCGCCTCGCGGTGTCGCACGGCGACCGGAGGACGAGGCGGACGCGCCACGTCGGGCCGCGGCGCGTCCGCCTCCCTGCGGCTGCGGCGGTTTGCGACGGTGCTCGCTCATCGAACGACTACTCCTCGGGCAGGCGCATCCGTGCGCGCCTGGAAACAGCGGCTGGTTTCCGGTCCCCCCGAAGTACGGATGCGGTCGATCCCGCATTCACCCGTACTGCACCGAGGACCAGGACGTCCCCTCGCGCCTCGTGGTTCCCGGCGGTCTGCATGGCGGACAGACTACGCACCGTCAAAACCCGCCTAGCCCCGAAGTTCACCCCAAAACAGGCAACTTGCTTCCTACGAATCAGTGATGTGACGCCGTTCACCGTTCTCCCTCTTGTCCCATCCGGAAGGCCGTTCTATCGTCGTGATGTATCGATTCGATACATCAGCGCGACATAAAGACCGTCACGGCGCCCGTCAGACGGGCCGCGGCAGAGGGGAGGCGACATTGAGCCGGCGTTCCGGGATCCTTGAGTTCGCCGTACTCGGCCTGCTCCGCGAATCCCCGATGCACGGCTATGAGCTGCGCAAACGACTCAACACGTCACTGGGCGTGTTCCGGGCGTTCAGCTACGGAACGCTGTATCCCTGCCTCAAGACGCTGGTCGCCAACGGCTGGTTGATCGAGGAACCGGGGAACACCACCGAGGACGCGCTCGCCGCTCCCCTCACCGGCCGCCGGGCCAAGATCGTCTACCGGCTGACCGCCGAGGGCAAGGAGCACTTCGAGCAGCTGCTCTCGCAGACCGGACCCGACGCGTACGAGGACGAGACCTTCGCCGCACGGTTCGCCTTCTTCGGGCAGACCTCGCGCGATGTCCGGATGCGCGTCCTCGAAGGCCGCCGGAGCCGGCTGGAGGAGCGCCTGGAGAAGATGCGGGCCTCACTGGCCCGCACCCGGGAGCGCCTCGACGACTACACGCTTGAGCTCCAGCGCCACGGGATGGAATCCGTGGAGCGCGAGGTGCGCTGGCTGAACGAGCTCATCGAGAGTGAGCGGGCCGGACGGGACCTTCGGGGCTCCGACACCGGGGACTCCGCTCAGCAGAACACCACTGGAGCGCCGGGCGTCCTGCCCCGGCCCGGAGACACCTCCGGGCCGGATACGCCCGACGACACCGTCACGTGATGCCCCGCCAGGGCCTCACCGAGTACACACAGGGAGCAACCGGAATGGGTTCGGTTCGCGTAGCCGTCGTCGGCGTGGGCAACTGCGCCGCGTCGCTGGTGCAGGGCGTCGAGTACTACAAGGACGCCGACCCGGCGTCCAAGGTGCCGGGCCTCATGCACGTGCAGTTCGGCGAGTACCACGTCCGCGACGTGGAGTTCGTCGCCGCGTTCGATGTCGACGCGAAGAAGGTCGGTCTCGACCTCGCGGACGCCATCGGCGCCTCCGAGAACAACACCATCAAGATCTGCGACGTGCCCTCCACGGGGGTGACCGTCCAGCGCGGCCACACCCTCGACGGCCTCGGCAAGTACTACCGCGAGACCATCGAGGAGTCCGACGAGGCCCCGGTCGACATCGTCCAGATCCTCAAGGACAAGCAGGTCGACGTCCTCGTCTGCTACCTGCCCGTCGGCTCCGAGGCCGCGGCGAAGTTCTACGCCCAGTGCGCCATCGACGCCAAGGTCGCCTTCGTCAACGCCCTCCCGGTCTTCATCGCCGGCACCAAGGAGTGGGCGGACAAGTTCACCGAGGCGGGCGTCCCGATCGTCGGCGACGACATCAAGTCGCAGGTCGGTGCCACCATCACGCACCGTGTGATGGCGAAGCTGTTCGAGGACCGCGGCGTCGTCCTGGAGCGCACGATGCAGCTCAACGTCGGCGGCAACATGGACTTCAAGAACATGTTGGAGCGCGACCGCCTGGAGTCGAAGAAGATCTCCAAGACCCAGGCCGTCACCTCGCAGATCCCCGACCGCGAGCTGGGCGAGAAGAACGTCCACATCGGCCCGTCCGACTACGTCGCCTGGCTGGACGACCGCAAGTGGGCCTACGTCCGCCTGGAAGGCCGCGCCTTCGGTGACGTCCCGCTGAACCTTGAGTACAAGCTGGAGGTCTGGGACTCCCCGAACTCGGCCGGTGTCATCATCGACGCCCTGCGCGCCGCGAAGATCGCCAAGGACCGCGGCATCGGCGGTCCGATCCTCTCCGCGTCGAGCTACTTCATGAAGAGCCCGCCCGTCCAGTACTTCGACGACGAGGCGCGTGAAAACGTGGAGAAGTTCATCCAGGGCGACGTCGAGCGCTGACGTCGAGCACGCACCGGCCCGATCACGCCGGGCTGCCGAGGGTCCCCGGGGCATTGCCTCCGGGGACCCTCCCCGTATGTGAGGCTGGGCCCCATGGCCGTCGTACGTGATCTGCGCGTTCTGCTGCGCTTCGGGAACTTCCGGCGGCTGCTCGCCGTACGACTGCTCTCCCAGGGCGCCGACGGCGCCTATCAGATCGGCCTCGCCACCTACGTCGTCTTCTCCCCGGAGCGCCAGACCTCGCCCGCCGCGATCGCCTCCGCGATGGCGGTCCTGCTCCTCCCGTACTCCCTGGTCGGCCCCTTCGCCGGCGTCCTGCTCGACCGCTGGCGCCGACGCCAGGTCTTCCTCTACGGCAATCTGCTGCGCGCCGTCCTCGCCACCGGCACGGCCCTGCTGATGATCAGCCCCGCACCGGACTGGCTGTTCTACGTCTCCGCGCTGTGCGTCACCGCCGTCAACCGCTTCGTCCTCGCGGGCCTGTCCGCCGCGCTGCCCCGCGTCGTGGACGCCGAGCGCCTGGTGGTCGCCAACTCCCTCTCCCCCACGGCCGGGACGCTCGCCGCGACCGCGGGCGGCGGTGTGGCCTTCGTGGTGCGGCTGACGGTGTCCGACTCCGACGCCGCCGTGGTGCTCGTCGGGGCGGCCCTCTATCTGTGCGGGGCGCTCGCGTCCCTGCGGATCCCGCGCGCACTGCTGGGCCCCGCCCCCGCGTTGATCCAGCCACGGCTGCGCGCGGCCCTCGTCGGCACCACACGCGATCTACTGGCGGGCGTACGGCATCTCGCGGCACCGCGCCGCCGGGAGGCCGCGTGGGCACTCGGCGCGATGACCCTCATGCGGTTCTGCTACGGCGCCCTCACGGTCACCCTGCTGATGCTCTGCCGCTACGCCCTCACCTCCACGACCGAGGACGGACTCGCGCTGCTGGGGCTGGCGTTGGGGGTCTCGGGGGCGGGCTTCTTCGCGGCGGCCGTGGTGACGCCCTGGGCCGTGGGCCGCTTCGGGCGGATCGGCTGGATCGTCGTCTGCTCGGGGGCCGCTGCGGTACTGGAACCCGCGCTCGGACTGCCCTTCGCGACGGCACCGCTGCTCGCGGCGGCGTTCGTACTGGGACTGACGACACAGGGCGCGAAGATCGCCACGGACACCGTCGTGCAGTCCACGGTGGAGGACGGCTTCCGCGGCCGGATCTTCGCGGTCTACGACGTCCTCTTCAACGTCGCCTTCGTCAGCGCCGCCGGAATGGCCGCCCTGATGCTGCCCCCGGACGGCCGCTCGGTGCCTCTGGTGCTCACCGTTGCCGCGATCTATGCGGGAGTTGCGGTGGCTATGGCCCGCTTTGATCGACGGTGAGTGTCACATGAAGGCCACAGACATCGTCCGGGGGGCCGCGTTGTCAGTGGTGGCCGATAACTTACGTGGGTCTTAAGCGCGGTCAATGCGCGCCGCTCACCCATTCGTTACTTTCAGGGGGACTCCCACGTGACCACTCCGCCGCCCCAGGGCAACCCGTTCGCCCAGAACCAGCCGCAGGGGGAGAACCCCTTCGCCCAGGGCCAGACGCCTCCGCAGGGCGGCATCCCGCAGCAGGGCAGCCCGTACACCGCCGCCCCGCCGGAGCCGCCCCGCCGTAAGATCGGCTTCAAGACGATCAAGAACGTCGTCATCGCGATCGCCGTCATCAGCGCGGGTGTCGGGTGGTACATAACCAGCCGGGACGACGCCGACCAGGCCGCCGTGGGCGACTGTCTGAAGTCCGCGTCGTCGTCCTCGGACCGCATGGAGGTCGTGGACTGCGGCTCCGCCGAGGCCAATGCCGAAGTCCTCAAGAAGATCGAGGGCAACTTCTCGTCCGTGACCGCGGAGACCGAGTGCCGCGAGGTCACGGGCGCCACGAGCTTCTACGCGGAGACCGGGGACGGGGCTGAGTTCCTGCTGTGCCTGAAGGACGTCTGAGTCTGACCCGGTCGCTCGATGTTTCACGTGAAACATCGACGCCGCTGCGGTGAGAAACGAGCAGCCCGATGAGAAACGGGGCCATGTTTCACGTGAAACATGGCCCCGTCGGCGTCGCTCGTCGGTGTCGCTACCGGCTCACGCCTCCGGCTGCTGCGTCCACCACTCCTTGAGTGCGGCCACCGCCTCGCCGTGCTCCATCGGTCCATGCTCCAGCCGCAGCTCCAGCATGTGCTGGTAAGCCCGGCCGACCGCGGGTCCCGGGCCGATACCGAGGAGCTGCATGATCTCGTTCCCGTCGAGATCGGGACGGATCGAGTCCAGCTCCTCCTGCTCCTGGAGCTGGGCGATCCGCTCCTCCAGACCGTCGTACGCCCGGGACAGCGCGACCGCCTTGCGCTTGTTGCGGGTCGTGCAGTCCGAGCGGGTCAGCTTGTGGAGGCGGTCCAGCAGCGGGCCGGCGTCACGGACATAGCGGCGCACGGCGGAGTCGGTCCACTCGCCGGTGCCGTAACCGTGGAAACGCAGATGCAGCTCGACCAGCCGCGAGACATCCCTCACCAGATCATTGGAGTACTTCAGCGCCATCATCCGCCTCTTGGTCATCTTGGCGCCGACGACCTCGTGGTGGTGGAAGGAGACCCGCCCGTCCTGCTCGAAGCGGCGGGTGCGCGGCTTGCCGATGTCGTGCAGCAGCGCGGCGAGGCGCAGCGTGAGATCGGGGCCGTCCTGCTCCAGCGCGATCGCCTGCTCCAGAACGATCAGGGTGTGGTCGTAGACGTCCTTGTGGCGGTGGTGCTCGTCCCGTTCCAGCCGCAGCGCGGGCAGCTCGGGCAGGACCTGGTCCGCGAGGCCGGTGTCGACCAGCAGCGTCAGCCCCTTGCGGGGGTGGCCTGACAGCAGGAGCTTGTTCAGCTCCTCCCGGACCCGCTCGGCCGAGACGATCTCCAGCCGGGCGGCCATCTCGCGCATCGCCGTGACGACCTCGGGGGCCACGGTGAAGTCGAGCTGGGCGGCGAAGCGGGCGGCGCGCATCATCCGCAGCGGGTCGTCCGAGAAGGACGCCTCCGGGGTGCCCGGGGTACGCAGCACCCGCGCCGTCAGATCCTCGCGGCCACCGTGCGGATCGATGAAGGTCTTCTCCGGGAGGGCGACCGCCATCGCGTTCACCGTGAAGTCACGGCGGACCAGGTCCTCCTCGATGGAGTCCCCGTAGGCCACCTCGGGCTTGCGGGACGTCCGGTCGTAGGACTCCGAGCGGTAGGTCGTGACCTCGATCTGGTAGCCGTCCTTCTGGGCGCCGACCGTGCCGAAGGCGATGCCGACCTCCCAGACGGAGTCGGCCCAGGGCCGCACGATCTTCAGAACGTCCTCGGGGCGGGCGTCCGTGGTGAAGTCCAGGTCGTTGCCGAGCCGGCCGAGCAGCGCGTCCCTCACCGAGCCCCCGACGAGGGCGAGGGAGAACCCCGCCGTCCGGAAGCGGCGGGCGAGATCGTCGGCGACCGGGGCGATCCGCAGCCGCTCGTCGGGCGCGAGATCGGCCGCCCGGTCCAGGGCGCTGAGGTTGTCTTCGTTGGCGTTCGGCACAACAGAAGAGGGTACGTGGCCCGGGCCACCCGAGGCGCACCCATTACTTCCCACGGCTGCCGCCACCCCGGGCCCCGGCGGTAGGACCGCACCCTCCCGGTCTCGAACCGGAAGGGACCGCATCCTCCCGGCCCCGGTCCGGGCGGGGGCCGCACCCTCCCGGCCCCCGCCCGGAAAGGCCCGCCGACCCGGGCCCGCCAGGCTCCACACCGCTCGGTCTCAGGAACCGCTCAATCCCCGCACACGTATATAAGGAGAGACCTGGGCCTCGGGAGAAGCGGCCTACGGCCTTATACGTGCATATAGAGGACGGCCCATCCATCGTTTCCGATCTTGTCGTACGGACTGCGGCACTTCCCCTCGGCGCGCATCGTTACCATGCGTGGACGCACATTCCGAGACACGGACGACGACGAGGGACGGGCGAGCGCGTGGCCGAGGCGGCAGACATCCAGGGGACCCCCTCACCTGCCCTCCGGTGGCTGCGGCGCACCGGCGCCCTGGTCGCCGGCGCGCCCCTGCTGGTGGGTCTGCTCCAGCTGCCCGCCGCGCCGTCCGCCCAGGCCACACCGCATACCGCGCCGTCCGCCGAGAAGGCCGGCACCGGCACCCGTACGGTCAGCGTCTCGATCGACTCGCTCAGCCCCGGTGTCCCGACGGACGGTGACACCGTCACGGTCTCCGGTTCGGTGACCAACACCGGCAAGCAGGCCGTCACGGACGCGTACGTGGATCTGCGCGTGGGCCCGAAGCTCGGCACCCGCTCGGACGTCGACGACGCCGCCGAGCGCACGGGGTACGTCTCCGGCGCGGACGGCGTCCCGGTCGGCGACTCCTACTCCCAGGACTTCCCCAAGCTCACCCCGGGCGTCGCCCAGCGCTTCAGCATCTCCGTACCGGCGGACGATCTGGACCTCGGCGGCAGCGGTGTCTACCAGCTCGGGGTGGCCCTGTCCGGCGAGACCGCCGCGCAGCCGTGGGAGACGGTGCTGGGCCTCCAGCGCACGTTCCTGCCGTGGCAGCCGGGCGGCGCGGACGCCCGTACGAAGACGACGGTCCTGTGGCCGCTGGTCTCGACGGTCCGGATGACGGCCGAGACCGACGCCAACGAGCAGCAGACACCGGTCTTCCTCAACGACGACCTCGCCGCGGAGATCGCCCCCGGCGGGCGACTGGAGCGGATGGTGGCGCTGGGCAAGGAGCTGGACGTCACCTGGGTGATCGACCCGGACCTGCTGGCCTCCGTGGACGCCATGACCCGCACCTACGAGGTGCGCGACGGCGGCCGGGCCACGACACCCGGGACCCACCAGGCGGTGGCCAAGCAGTGGCTGGCCCAGGTGCAGAAGGCGGTGCAGGGCGAAGAGGTCGTCGCGCTGCCCTTCGCCGACCCCGACCTGGCCTCCCTCGCGCACAACGGCACCGATGCCACCGGCTCGCTCAGCCGGCTCAAGGAGGCCACCGACGTGGTCGCCAACACGGTCGGGCCGATCCTCCATGTGAAGCCGACCACCGACTTCGCCTGGCCGGTGGACGGCGCGATCGACCCGTCGATCGTCAAGGTCGCCACCTCGGCCGGAGCGGACAAGGTGATCACCCGCAGCGACAGCCTGGAGGAGACCGCGGGGCTGCCGTACACCCCTTCCGCGGCCCGCCCGATCGGCGGCGGCACGACGGCGGTGGTGGCGGACGCCCGGCTGTCCACGGCCTTCGAGGGCGATCTCACCAAAGCGTCCGCGAACAGCCTCGCCGTACAGAAGTTCCTCGCCCAGAGCCTGATGCTGAACCTCCAGTCGGACCAGCAGCGCAGCATCGTGGTCGCCCCGCAGCGGATGCCGAGCGCGAGCCAGGCCCGTGCCATGGCGGAGGCGCTGACCGCGCTCCAGGGCGGCGGCTGGTCCGAGATGCAGAACCTCACCGACGCGGCGGAGGCGAAGCCGGACCCGGGCGCCACCACCAAGGTGCCGTCCGCCTCCCAGTACCCCTCCTCGCTGCGCAAGCGGGAGCTTCCCCGTACGGCGTTCGAGGAGATCGCCGCCACCCAGGACAAGCTCGACAACTTCAAGGTGATCCTCAGCGACCCGTCCCGGGTGGTGACACCCTTCGGGCTCGCCATGAACCGCGAGATGTCCACGTCCTGGCGGGACCGCGCCACCGAGGCGACGAGCTTCCGCAACGGGGTGGAGAACTACCTGGAGGACCTGTCCGACCAGGTCACCCTCATCCAGAAGTCGGAGACCAAGCTCTCCGGACGCAGCGCCACCATCCCGGTGACCGTGCAGAACAACCTGGTCCAGCCCGTCGACAATCTGGTGCTGAGGCTGACCTCCACCAGTCCCACCCGGCTGGAGATCGGCGGCGACGTCTACGCCGAGCAGCCGGTCTCCGTCTCCGGCGGGCACAGCCAGTCGGTGAAGTTCGACACCTCCGCCAACGCCAACGGCCGGGTGACCGTGATCGCCCAGCTGTACACGGAGGACGGCCAGGCGTACGGCACTCCCGTCACCTTCGACGTGAAGGTCACCGAGATCACCGCCACGGTGATGCTGGTGATCGGCGGCGGCGTCCTGCTGCTCGTCCTCGCCGGGTTCCGGATGTACACCCAGCGCAAGCGGGCCGCCCAGGGACCGGGCGAGGACGGGCCGGACCCGGCCGACACCGGGACCGACGCCGATCCTGACGCCGGAACCGACGCCAGGACCGAAGCCGGGACCGGGCCCGACACCCGGACCCACGCCGGGGCGGCACCGGAACACCAGGAGCGGTCCGGGGCCCCTCACTCGGAGGAGTCCGGCACCCGGCCGGGGGCACCCGACCCTCAGCAGCCGAGTGACCCGACGCCGGACACCGCAGCGGAAAGCGCCGACCCGTCCGCGACGGGTGAGAGAGTGGACCGTTGAGGATGTCGTGGCCGGTCGGCCCGGGACGATGAGGTGGGGTAACCATGAACGCGCCGTACGACGGTGAGCGCGGTCAGGCCGCGGGCGGCTCGGGCCACCCCGAGGACCCGCAGGCCGAGCCCGGTCAGGTGCCGCCGCAGCACGCCGCGGACATGTACCTCCAGGACGCCTACGCCCAGGACCCCTATCGCGAGCAGGATCTCGCCGCGCAGGACCCGGTCGCCGAGGCGCTCTACGACCGCGCCTCCCACCCGCCGCCGCCCCCCGGCACCTACCCCCCGCAGCCGATGTACGGGCAGCCGCAGCAGTCGCCGTACGCCCCCGACCCCCGGGTCTGGGCGCAGACGCCCGCCCCGGAGCCGGAGGGCCCCACCCAGTACCTGCCGCACGGCGACGATCCCCGCACGACCCAGTTCGTGGGCGTGGACGACCTGGTCACCCAGGCCGGCGACCAGCGCAACGAGGCGGACGCCTTCGCGCACCTCTTCCGCGACCAGCAGCACAGCGGGGTGCATCCCCCGGACGCCCACGGAGCCCACGGCGCCCACACCGCCGTCCCCGGCCCGGCGGCGACCCCTCACCAGGGCGGCTACCCGCAGGACGCCTACCCGGCGCCCCAGCAGCACCAGCAGCACCAGCAGCAGGGCCCCTACGCCGAAGGCGGCGGCCAGCACGCGCAGGCGCAGCACGCGCAGGCGCAGTACGCGGCCCCCTCCTACGAGGCCCAGCAGGCACCGCACCAGGCCGAGCAGTACGGGGCCCAGCAGTCCCCCCCGTACGGGGCGCAGCAGTACAACGCCCAGCAGTACGACGCTCAGCAATCCGCCCAGGCCCAGGCTCCGTACGCGGCCTCACCGCACGGCGGGCAGCACGCCCAGTACGGCGCACCGCAGACCGCCCCGCCGGAGCAGTACCGGCCGACCCCCAGGACGGCGCCGGAGACCGAGGCGCCCACCCCGGCGCCGGCCGCCGGTTCCTCCTCCGCGGCGAAGAAGAGCGGCCGGGCCGCGGGGCTGCTGAAGTCCAGCGCCGTGATGGCGGCGGGCACCATGGTCTCGCGGCTCACCGGCTTCATCCGCTCGGCGATGATCGTCTCGGCGCTCGGCGTCGGTCTGCTCGGCGACACCTTCCAGGTCGCCTACCAGCTGCCGACCATGATCTACATCCTCACCGTCGGCGGCGGCCTCAACTCGGTCTTCGTCCCGCAGCTCGTCCGTGCCATGAAGGACGACGAGGACGGCGGCGAGGCGTACGCCAACCGACTGCTGACCCTGGTGATGGTGGTCCTCGGCGCTCTCACCGTGCTCGCCGTGCTCGGCGCGCCGTATCTGGTCCGCGCCCTGTCGAACCCGGTCGCCTCCAACGCCTCGGCCAACGACGTGGCCGTCACCTTCACCCGCTACTTCCTGCCCTCGATCTTCTTCATGGGCATCCATGTGGTGATGGGCCAGATCCTCAACGCCCGCGGCCGGTTCGGCGCGATGATGTGGACGCCGGTCCTGAACAACATCGTCATCATCGTGACGCTGGGCATGTTCCTGTGGGTCTACGGCAGCGCCGCCGACTCCGGGATGACGGTCTCCAACATCCCGCCGGAGGGCGAGCGGCTGCTCGGCGTCGGCATCCTGCTCGGCCTGGTCGTCCAGTCGCTCGCGATGATCCCGTATCTGCGCGAGACCGGCTTCCGGATCCGGCCGCGCTTCGACTGGAAGGGCCATGGCCTCGGCAAGGCCGCGATGCTCGCCAAGTGGACGATCCTGTTCGTCCTCGCCAACCAGGCGGGCGCCCTCGTCGTCACCCAGCTCGCGACCGCCGCCGTCTCGGACACCAACATCGCGGGCACCGGCTTCAGCGCCTATGCCAACGCGCAGTTGATCTGGGGACTGCCGCAGGCCATCATCACGGTGTCCCTGATGGCCGCGCTGCTGCCGCGGATCTCCCGCTCGGCCCACGAAGAGGACTCCGGCGCCGTCCGCGACGACATCTCGCAGGGCCTGCGCACCACGGCCGTCGCCATCGTCCCGATCGCCTTCGGATTCGTCGCGCTCGGCGTCCCGATGTGCACCCTGATCTTCGGCTCCTCGGGTACCGGCGCCGCCACCAACATGGGATACATGCTGATGGCCTTCGGCATCGGCCTGATCCCGTACTCCGTGCAGTACGTCGTCCTCCGCGCCTTCTATGCGTATGAAGACACCCGCACCCCCTTCTACAACACGGTCATCGTGGCCGCGGTCAACGCCGGGGCGTCCGCGCTGTGCTTCCTGCTGCTGCCCGCCCGCTGGGCCGTGATCGGCATGGCCGCCAGCTACGGACTCGCCTACGTCATCGGCGTCGGCGTCGCCTGGAACCGGCTGCGCCAGCGGCTCGGCGGCGACCTCGACGGCGCCCGCGTGCTGCGCACCTACGCCCGGCTGAGCATCGCCTCGGTCCCGGCGGCGCTGCTGAGCGGCGCGGCCTGCTACGGCATCATCCACGTGCTCGGCCAGGGCGTCCTCGGCTCGTTCGCGGCCCTGCTGGGCGGCGGCACCGTGCTGCTCGGCATCTTCTTCGTGGCGTCCCGTCGCATGCGTATCGAGGAGCTGAACTCCTTGGTCGGCATGGTCCGCGGGCGTCTGGGCCGCTGAGGGGGGTACGCGCACAACCATCGTCCGTCATCGTGTGTCGTGCATAGCGGCGGACTGTGGGCACAATTGGTTTCGGCGTCGTACGGGGCGCAACAGATGGGGAGGCAGGGACGACGGTGGCGGAACGGAGCAGGGCTGCCGTCGACGTGGCAGACACCAGCGGCGACGAGCCGCTGGCCGCCGAGGCGGACCAGGCGGACCAGTCCACGGCCGACGGGGCGGACCAGAACCCGGAGCGGGACACGGAGCAGGACGAGGCACAGGGGAGTGGCGGGACCGAGTCTCCCGCGGCTCCCGGGGCCCCCGCGCCGCCGGAACTGCACAGCGGGCACAAGCTCGCCAGACGCTACCGCCTGGAGGAATGCGTCACCCGTCTGGACGGATTCAGCAGCTGGCGTGCGGTGGACGAGAAGCTCCGCCGTGCCGTCGGGGTCCACATCCTGCCCGCCGATCACTCACGGGCCCGTTCCGTCCTCGCCGCCGCCCGCTCCTCCGCGCTGCTGGGCGATCCCCGCTTCGTCCAGGTCCTCGACGCCGTCGAGGAGAACGACCTCGTCTACGTCGTCCATGAGTGGCTGCCCGACGCCATCGAGCTGACCACCCTGCTGGCGAGCGGCCCGCTGGAACCGCACGACGCCTACCAGATGGCACATCAGATCTCCGCCGCCATGGCCGCGGCCCACCGCGAGGGCCTGGCACATCTGCGGCTCAGCCCCAACGCCGTGCTGCGCACCTCCAGCGGACAGTGGCGCATCCGCGGTCTCGCCGTGAACGCGGCGCTGCGCGGCATCGCCTCCGACACCCCGCAGCGGGCGGACACCGAGGCGATCGGCGCGCTCCTGTACGCCGCGCTCACCCAGCGCTGGCCGTACGAGAACGATGCCTACGGGCTGGCCGGGCTGCCGAAGGCCATCGGCCTGATCGCCCCCGACCAGGTGCGGGCGGGCATTCACCGGGGTCTGTCCGAGCTGTCGATGCGGGCGCTGGTCAACGACGGTGCCACCGCCTCGCGCCACGAGTCCCCGTGCACCACGCCGGAGGAACTGGTCAAGGCGATCAGCGAGATGCCCCGCATCCGCCCGCCGGAGCCGACGTTCACCGCCCCGCCGGAGTACCAGCGCACGACCTACCAGCAGGGCTCGTACGGCCGTCAGGCGCCGCGTCCCGGCGACACCCAGCCGGTGCCCCCGCCGCCGCCCCCGTTGCAGAGCCGTACCGGCAAGGCACTCAAGTGGGCCGTGTCGGCGCTGCTGATCGCCGCGCTGGGCCTGGGCAGCTGGCAGCTCGCGGACGCTCTGCTGGAGCAGAACGACAAGCCCGACGACGCCGACCAGACCCAGACCACGGACAGCGGGGACAAGGGCAACGGCGACGCGCCGAAGCCCGTCCGGCCGATAAAGATCGCGGGCGCGCAGGAGTACGTGGCCAAGGGCTCCCCCCAGGCGACGGACGAGGTGCCGCACACCTACGACGGCGACCCTTCCACCACCTGGCGAACGAAGAGCTTCGTCGACGGACCGAAGATGAACCCGGCCTTCAAGCCCGGGGTCGGCATCGTCTACGACTTCGGCTCCGAGCGTGAGGTCAAGGCGGCCGACCTCGGTCTGCTGTTCAGCGGCGACCACACGGCGGTCACGCTGTACGCGACGGACTCCATGAGTTCATCGGTGCCGGTGACGTCGATGAAGGAGCTGGGCTCGACGACGACCAGCGGCAACTCGGCTGAGATCAAGGTCGACAAGCCGGTCGCCAGCCGGTACGTACTGGTGTGGTTCACGGCGCTTCCGTACGCGTCGGGCGACGAGTTCAGCAGCGCCGGCTACAAGCAGGCCGTCACGGAACTGAAGTTCACCGGCTGACCGCTGCGCGAAGGGGGAGGGGCGATGGCGGACGACGTCCGGTTCGGCGATGTGAACGACCGGGACCTCCTCTCCCGCCATGTCGAGGGCGACCCCCATGCCTTCGGTGAGCTGGTCCGGCGCCACCGGGACCGGCTCTGGGCCGTCGCCCTGCGTACCCTCGGCGACCGCGAGGAGGCCGCCGACGCCGTGCAGGACGCCCTGGTCTCCGCCTACCGGGCCGCCCACACCTTCCAGGGGAAGTCGGCCGTCACGACCTGGCTCCACCGGATCACGGTGAACGCCTGTCTGGACCGCGCCCGCAAGGCGGCCTCCCGCAAGACCTCGCCGGTGGACGACACCGAGCGTCTGGAGCAGCTCCTGGAGCCGCACGAGTCGGCCTCGGCGCCCGCCGAGCGCAACGATCTCCACCGCCAGCTGATCGAGGCGCTGGGCACCCTGCCGCCCGATCAGCGGGCCGCCCTGGTCCTGGTGGACATGCAGGGCTATCCCGTCGCCGAGGCGGCCCGGGTCCTCGATGTGCCGGTCGGTACGGTGAAGAGCCGTTGCGCCCGGGGCAGAGCCAGACTCCTGCCGCTCCTCACCCACCTCCGGCCGCCGTCCCCCGACGGCGATCCGGGCGGGGAACGGAACCGGACGGAGGGGACATCCGTCCCACCGGCAGCGGGACCGCCCGAGAGCAGGTCCCGGCAGTCCGGGCCGAGTGATTCAGCTGCTGTGAAGGGCGGAGGTGGGCGAGCGTGACATCCACGACAGACTTGACGGGGCATCCGGACGTCACCGAGATCGCCGACCTCACCGAGGGCCTGCTCTCCTCGTCCCGGACCGCCGAGGTGCGGGAGCATCTGGAGACGTGCGAGCTGTGCGCCGACGTCCATGCCTCCCTGGAGGAGGTCCGCGGGCTGCTGGGCACGATGCCGGGCCCGGTGGGCATGCCCACCGATGTCGCCGACCGGATCGATGCCGCCCTCGCGGCCGAGCCGTTCCCGCCCGGCTCTCATGACGACGACGCGCTTGTTTCACGTGAAACAGAGGGCGGGGCGCGCACGCCTCACGACCTGGACGACGGCGTGCGTGTTTCACGTGAAACATCGGTCGCCGCCGACCGCCCCGCAGGCCGTGCCCGGGTCTCGACCAGCGGGCCCGGCCGTAAGGCCCATGACCGGGCCCGGCGCCGCCGGGTGACCGTCATCGGTGCCGCCTTCGCCGCGGCGGCCGTGGGGCTCGGGTCCGTGCTGCTGTCGACGCTGACGAACGGGGAGACCTCCACCCCGGGGAACGGTGAACGGTCCACCGCCGTCGCCGACACCTTCTCCTCAGGAACGCTGGAGCGGCAGGTCGCCGACCTCCTCTCCGTCCCCGAAACCGCGTCCACCCTCGGTACCGAGCGCACCCCGAAGGACGACCTCGGGGTGGAGGGCGAGGCAGATCCGCCCAGGGTGCTCCAGGAGCCGTCGGTACCCGACTGTGTCCGAGAGGGCATCGGGCGTGACGACCCGGCCCTCGCCGTGGACGAGGGCGTCTACCAGGGGACCGAAGCCATGCTCGTCGTCCTCTCCGACCCCAGCGACGCCAGGCGGGTCACCGCGTACATCATGGACGCGACCTGCATCAAACGCTCCTCCACCGCGATCGCGGAGATACTGCTGCAGACCTCGTACGCGCATCCCTGAGCAACGGCAGCGGCGCCCCTCCGTGTGCCCGGACACAGCGGGAATGCGAGCCCTCTAGGATCCGTTGGGTGGGGTGAGAGTCCTGAGAAGCGGCTCCACCGGAAACTGACGAGTTCAGAGACGAGGAACCAAGCCGTGAGCGACGTCCGAAACGTGATCATCATCGGCTCCGGGCCCGCCGGCTACACGGCGGCGCTGTACACCGCGCGCGCATCGCTCAAGCCCCTGGTGTTCGAGGGCGCGGTCACCGCGGGCGGTGCGTTGATGAACACCACCGAGGTCGAGAACTTCCCGGGCTTCCAGGACGGCATCATGGGCCCCGAGCTGATGGACAACATGCGGGCGCAGTCCGAGCGCTTCGGCGCCGAACTCGTCCCCGACGACATCGTCTCCGTCGACCTCTCCGGTGAGATCAAGACGGTCACGGACACCGCCGGGACCGTGCACCGGGCCAAGGCCGTCATCGTCGCCACCGGCTCGCAGCACCGCAAGCTGGGCCTGCCCAACGAGGACGCGCTCTCCGGTCGCGGTGTCTCCTGGTGCGCCACCTGTGACGGCTTCTTCTTCAAGGACCACGACATCGCCGTGATCGGCGGCGGTGACACCGCCATGGAGGAGGCCACCTTCCTCTCCCGGTTCGCCAAGTCCGTCACCATCGTCCACCGCCGGGACACCCTGCGCGCCTCCAAGGCGATGCAGGACCGCGCCTTCGCCGACCCGAAGATCAAGTTCGTGTGGGACAGCGAGATCGCCGAGGTCCAGGGCGACCAGAAGCTCAGCGGACTGAAGCTGCGCAACGTCAAGACCGGTGAGCTGTCGGAGCTGCCCGTCACCGGGCTGTTCATCGCGATCGGCCACGACCCGCGCACCGAACTCTTCAAGGGTCAGCTCGACCTCGACGGTGAGGGCTATCTGAAGGTGGAGGCCCCCTCGACCCGGACGAGCGTGACGGGTGTCTTCGGAGCGGGCGACGTAGTCGACCACACCTATCGCCAGGCGATCACCGCGGCCGGCACCGGCTGTTCCGCCGCGCTCGACGCCGAGCGGTACCTCGCCGCCCTCTCGGACGAGGCGAAGGCCGAGCCCGAGAAGACCGCCGCCGTCTGACCTCGCCCGTCCGCGCGACCGCCTCTCCTCCCCACCACTCATGTAAGGAGCCCACTGTGGCCGATCTGAAGCACGTGACCGACACCTCCTTCGATCAGGACGTCCTCAAGAGCGACAAGCCCGTACTGGTGGACTTCTGGGCCGCCTGGTGCGGTCCGTGCCGCCAGATCGCGCCGTCCCTTGAGGCGATCGCCAAGGAGCACGGCGACAAGATCGAGATCGTCAAGCTCAACATTGACGAGAACCCGAACATCGCCGCCAAGTACGGCGTCATGTCCATCCCGACCCTCAACGTCTACGTGGGCGGCGAGGTCGCGAAGACCATCGTCGGCGCCAAGCCGAAGGCCGCGATCCTGCGCGACCTTCAGGACTTCATCGCCGAGTAGATCGCGTCGCCGTCATCGCGGGGCAGATATCCCCGCCGGGCGATGTTTCACGTGAAACACGAAGGGGCCGACCCAGAAAGGTCGGCCCCTTCGCATACCGACAGAAGACCAAAGGCCCGCCGCCACGGCTCACAGGGGCCGCAGCGCCGGTTCCTTGCGGGCGCCTCCCAGCAGTCGATCGATCGCCATCTCCACGTCCTCGCGCCACGACAGTGTGGTCCGCAGTTCCAGCCGCAGACGCGGATGCACGGGGTGCGGCCGGACGGTCTTGAAG
Organism: Streptomyces sp. NPDC091377; assembly: GCF_044757045.1. NCBI lineage: Bacteria > Bacillati > Actinomycetota > Actinomycetes > Kitasatosporales > Streptomycetaceae > Streptomyces > Streptomyces sp. NPDC091377. The sequence goes on from NZ_JBIVUE010000008.1 coordinate 265,715, forward strand.
CCCACGGCCAGCAGATGATCCGCCGGAAGCACACACGCGGGCTCCTTCCAGCGGGCATCACCGAACGCCTCGATCGCCTTGAAGTCCCGCCGCAGCAGATCCTTCGCGACCGTCTGCACCATCACCCGGCCCAGCCCCTGCCCCTGGTACCCCGGCATGATGAAGGCCGTCATCAGCTGAACGGCGTCGGGTGAGACCGGACTGGTGGGAAAGGCCGTCGCACGGGGGACATAGGCGGGCGGCGCGTAGAGCACGAAGCCGACCGGGACCTCGTCCACATAGACGACCCGTCCGCACGACCCCCAGTCCAGCAGGACGGCGGAGATCCAGGACTCCTTCTCCAGAGCCGACGTCCCCGCCTTGACCGCGGCCCCTCCGCGGACCGGGTCCAGTTCCCAGAAGACACACTGACGACAGCGCTTGGGAAGGTCCTGGAGGTTGTCCAGGGTGAGCGGTACGAGCCGACGCCCCATGAAGGCTGTTCCTCGCTTCCTCCGCCCGCGGCGTCACGGGCCCTGTCAGGTGGACGCAGTGGATGCGCCCTACCTCTTCGCATCGTATCCAGCCGGCGATCGCGTCGACACCGCCGGAAAGCAAAGAGCGGGCCGCTCCCCGGTACCCACCGGACGCGGCCCGCTCTGCGCTTCAGCCGAGCGGTATCCGCTCGGCCCAGCCCTTCTCAGGAACCGGGCCGAGGCTCAGGCTCAGTCCTCCACCGCGTCCTCGTCGTCGCCGCCCAGCAAGCTCTGCTGGAGCAGCAGCCGCTCGCCGGGAGCGAAGGTGCTGAGAATGCGCTCAAGATCGTCGGGTGAGGCGAACTCGACCGTGATCTTGCCCTTCTTCTGGCCCAGCTCGACCTTCACCCGTGTCTCGAACCGGTCCGAGAGCCGCGACGCCAGATCGTTCAGCGCCGGCGAGACCCGGGCACCGGCACGCGGTCCCTTGGCCCGCTGCGACTTCTGCGGGCGGGACCCCATCAGGGTCACGATCTCCTCGACGGACCGGACGGAGAGCCCCTCGGTCACCACACGGTGCGCGAGCCGCTCCTGCTCCTCCAGATCTTCGACGGAGAGCAGCGCCCGGGCATGTCCGGCCGAGAGCACCCCGGCCGCCACCCGGTTCTGGACCTTGGGCGAGAGCTTCAGCAGGCGCAGGGTGTTGGAGACCTGCGGACGGGACCGGCCGATCCGGTCCGCGAGCTGGTCGTGCGTGCAGTTGAAGTCCCTGAGGAGCTGGTCGTACGCGGCAGCCTCTTCGAGCGGGTTCAGCTGGGCGCGGTGAAGGTTCTCCAGGAGCGCGTCCAGGAGCAGCTTCTCGTCGTCCGTGGCCCGGACGATCGCCGGGATGGCATCCAGGCCGGCCTCACGGCAGGCTCGCCACCGGCGCTCACCCATGATCAGCTCGTAGCGCCCGGCACTCACCTGGCGCACGACCACGGGCTGGAGCAGACCGACCTCCTTGATGGAGGTGACCAGCTCCTGCAACGCGTCCTCATCGAAGTTGTCACGCGGCTGCCGGGGGTTCGGCGTGATGTCGTCCAGCGGGATCTCGGCGAAGTGCGCGCCGATCGGAGCCGCGGGGTGCTCCGGTTCCTGGAAGACCGACAGCCCCTCTGTTTCACGTGAAACAGGCGGCAGGGTGGCAACCTTAGCCGCAGCCACCCCGCGATCGCTCAGCACCGGCACGGCCCCGGGGCCGCCGGATGCGCCGCCCCCTACCGCGGTCTGTGCGGGCGTCTTCTCTGTCGAGGCACTGGGGATCAGGGCGCCTAGCCCACGGCCCAGACCCCTTCGTCGCTCGCTCACTGGATCCCCTCCACCATGCTCGGGTCACTCTGGGCGCCGATATGGGCGTGGGGAGCGTCGTAGGAGACGCCCACACCCTTCAGCGCGATTTCTCGGGCCGCCTCAAGATAGGAGAGGGCACCGCTCGATCCTGGATCGTAGGTCAGCACCGTCTGCCCATAACTCGGTGCCTCGGAGATACGGACCGAGCGAGGAATGCTCGTCCGCAGCACCTCGTCACCGAAGTGACTGCGCACCTCTTCCGCGACCTGGGACGCGAGACGCGTCCGGCCGTCGTACATGGTGAGCAGGATCGTCGACACATGCAGTGCGGGGTTGAGGTGCCCCCGCACCAGATCGACATTGCGGAGCAGTTGACCCAGTCCCTCCAGTGCGTAGTACTCGCACTGGATCGGGATGAGTACCTCCTGCCCGGCGACGAGCGCGTTGACCGTCAGCAGACCGAGCGAGGGCGGGCAGTCGATGAGGACATAGTCCAGCGGCTGCTCGTAGGACTGGATCGCCCGCTCAAGCCGGCTCTCCCGTGCCACCAGCGACACCAACTCGATCTCCGCACCGGCGAGATCGATGGTGGCGGGTGCGCAGAAGAGCCCCTCGACATCAGGGACCGGCTGGACGACTTCGGCGAGCGGCCTGCTCTCGATCAACACGTCGTAGATGGAAGGAACTTCGGCGTGATGGTCTATGCCGAGGGCGGTGGACGCATTGCCCTGTGGGTCGAGGTCGATCACCAGTACCCGGCTGCCGTGCAGGGCCAGCGACGCGGCAAGGTTGACGGTTGTCGTCGTCTTGCCCACCCCGCCCTTCTGGTTGGCGACGACCATGACACGGGTCTGCTCGGGCCTCGGGAGGCCCTCGCCCGCGCGCCCCAGAGCCTCCACCGCCAGTTGGGCAGCGCGTCCGATGGGAGTGTCGTCCATCGGGGGCGGTGTTTCACGTGAAACATCCTCCCCCGTCGATTCGGTACGGGGGCCGGGGACCGGATCGGTCATCGGTCCCGCGATGTTGGCGTTGGACCGCAAGGATTCACTCTCCTCGACTTCAGGCTCGCAATGAACAGAGCCTCCCATGCCTTCGGGGTCGCGAACCAGCGAGGTCTGTTCTTCTGTGGAGAAATCCACCTCTGTGGACAACTCCGTGCCCCTCACGAGGGACTGAGGACGTTCCGGGATGGACGGAGCAGCCTCTCCGAGGGCGCCGAGAGGCTTACGGTCGCGAGGTTCGGCCGCGGCCCGGCCGCGACTGATGATGCCGTGCAGCAGTGAGCGACGTTTCACGTGAAACACGATGCACAGCGCCAGGGGCCGAACTGTCGCGACACTCCGTCATGCATGGGTTTGGCAGCTTGTGTGGAGTACGGATGGTTCTGATGGCAGATGCCTCAGCGCCGCCGTCGCACCCGCCCCGTCCGTGCCGCCTTGGCCCGCTTCGCCGCGAACCGCACACCGCCGGGACTCTCCCCGACCTCGACCCGCACCACGGTCGAGCGGGGATGCACGACCCCCTCACCCACATGCAGAATCGACGTCTCCACGGCACCGAGCTTGCTCAGCGCGGTCGCCGCGGCCTTCAGCTCCTCCTCGGCGGTGTCGCCCTTGAGCGCGAGCATCTCGCCGTAGGGCCGCAGCAGCGGGATGCCCCAGGTGGCCAGCCGGTCCAGCGGGGCGACCGCCCGTGCCGTCACCACATGCACCGGTGGCAGCTTGCCCATGACCTCCTCGGCCCGCCCACGCACCACGGTCACATGGTCCAGGCCCAGTAGCTCGACGACCTCGGTGAGGAAGTTGGTCCGCCTCAGCAGCGGCTCCAGGAGCGTGATCTTCAGATCCTCCCGGACCAGGGCGAGCGGGATACCGGGCAGCCCGGCACCGGAACCGACATCGCAGACCGTGACCCCTTCGGGAACGACCTCCGAGAGCACCGCGCAGTTCAGGAGATGCCGCTCCCACAGCCGGGGCACCTCACGCGGGCCGATCAGACCGCGCTGCACCCCTGTCTCGGCGAGCAGCTCCGCATACCGGACCGCGTCCGCGAAGCGATCTCCAAACACCGCCCGCGCCTCCTCAGGCGCAGGGGGAAGCTCCGCTGCCTCCGTCACAGGGACCGTCCTTCCATACCGCTTCAGCGCACCGCGCGCCGACCATCAGGGCTCAGGATCTACCGGGGGACCGTCAGTCTCAGAATCAGGCTGACAAAATTCGGCCCCGTCTGCGCTACAGACGGGGCCGGTGGAACGTAGGACCGCTCAGGCGGGCAGGACGACGACGAACCGCTGCGGCTCCTCGCCCTCGGACTCGCTGCGCAGGCCGGCGGCCTTCACCGCGTCGTGCACGACCTTGCGCTCGAACGGTGTCATCGGATTCAGCTTCACGGGGGAGCCGCTGCTCTTGACCTCGGCCGCGGCCTTGGCACCCAGCTCGGCCAGCTCAGCGCGCTTCTTGGCCCGGTAGCCGGAGATGTCCAGCATCAGTCGGCTGCGGTCCCCGGTCTCCCGGTGCACGGCCAGCCGGGTCAGCTCCTGGAGCGCCTCCAGCACCTCGCCCTCACGGCCGACGAGCTTGTGCAGATCGCGGCCGGCCGAGTCGCTGATGATCGAGACGGCGGCGCGGTCGCCCTCGACGTCCATGTCGATGTCGCCGTCGAGGTCGGCGATGTCCAGCAGACCCTCCAGGTAGTCCGCCGCGATCTCGCCCTCCTGCTCAAGGCGGGTGAGGGTGTCTGCACCCTCGGCAGCGGCGGAGGTGGTGCCTTCCGTCACGGGATGGACTCCTTCTTACTTCTTGGTCGGGGACTTGGGCCGCTGGGGGCCGCCCTTGCGCTGCCCGGACTGGGCCCGGCTGCGGCCGTTGCCGGACTTGCCGCCCTGCTTACCGGACGAACCGCCCTGCTTGGCGGCAGCTCCGCCCTGCTTACCGGCGGAACCGCCCTGCTTGCCGTCGGACTCGTCGGACGCGTCGGACGCGTCTGACTTGCTCAGCGACATCGGGGCGGACTCCTCGGACGACGTGTCCGAGGTCGCGTCGGAGGACGCGCCCTTCTCACCGCCCGTCGGCTTGACGCTGCCGGACTGGCGCTGGGACTTCGACTGACGCTTGGGCTGCTGGCGCCTGGGGGTGGCCGCCGTGGTGGTCGTCGTACCGTCCTCGTGCTCCACGACGACGGCGGTGTCGCTCTTGTCCACGGTGCCGTCGGCCTGGGCGGCGAGCCCGGCCTTGGACAGACCGGTGATGAACTTGCGCTCGTGATCGTTGCGGTCACGGCCCTTGGCGACGATGGCCTTCACCACGGCGCGCTCACGCCGGTTGCGGGTCTTGCCGTGGTTCGTGACGTGCTTGTAGAGACGGTCCAGATAGGCGGCCTGGGCCTTGGAACCCGGGGTCGGGTTGTTGTGGATGACGTACATCTGCTGGCCCATGGTCCACACGTTGGTGGTCAGCCAGTAGACGAGGACACCGACCGGGAAGTTGATGCCGAAGACCGCGAAGATGACCGGGAAGACGTACATCAGCATCTTCTGCTGCTGCATGAAGGGCGTCTTCACCGAGGTGTCGACGTTCTTCGTCATCAGCTGGCGCTGGGTGTAGAACTGCGACAGCGACATCAGCACGATCATGATGGCGGTGACGACCCGCACATCGGTGATCGTGGAACCGAGCGCCTGCACCTCGGCGGAGCCGTCGGTGAACTTCGACGCGAGCGGGGCGCCGAAGATGTGCGCCTTCTGCGCGCTGGCCAGCAGCCGCTCGTTGATCACACCGATGGTGTCGTTGTTCGCGATGCTGTTCAGCACGTGGTACAGGGCGAAGAAGAACGGTGACTGCGCCAGGATGGGAAGGCACGAGGAGAGCGGGTTGGTACCCGTCTCCTTGTACAGCTTCATCATCTCTTCGGACTGACGCTGCTTGTCGTTCTTGTAGCGCTCCTGGATCTTCTTCATCTCGGGCTGGAGCGTCTGCATCGCCCGTGTCGCCTTGATCTGCTTCACGAAGAGCGGGATCAGACAGATACGGATCAGAATCACCAGGGACACGATGGACAGGCCCCAGGCCCACCCCGTGTCAGGGCCGAAGACCGCACCGTACAGCGAGTGGAACTGGACGATGACCCACGAGACGGGTGTGGTGATGAAGCTGAAGAAGCCGGCAATCGTGTCCACTAATCATGCTCCTTGGGCATGGGGCGGGGTCTCTGCGGCCGGGCTCGAAGCAGGGATCGCTTCGGCGGCCGGTTCGGCGGCGGAGGACCCGCCCTTGTGTGCGCGCCATGCGTTGCGCAGCATCTCGTGCCACCGTGGGCGCTTGCGCGGCGGGACATGGTCCACACCGCCCAATGACCACGGATTGCACCGCAGGATGCGCCAGGCCGTCAGTGCCGTGCCCTTGATCGCACCATGCCGGTCTATGGCCGTGTAGCCGTAGTGGGAACACGACGGGTAGTACTTGCACACCGGCCCGAGCAACGGGCTGATGGTCCACTGGTACAGCTTGATCAGTGCCAGCAGCGGGTACTTCATCGCGCGCCCCCTCCCAGCAGCCGCTGTAGGGCGGCATCCAGGTCTTGGGCCAGCTGTGCATGGTCGGCGTCACCCGCCCCGGGCAGCGCTCGTACCACTACCAGGCTACCGGGGGCCAAGAGGGCGACCCTGTCTCGCATGAGATGACGCAGTCTGCGCTTGACCGAGTTGCGTACGACCGCACCACCCACCGCTTTGCTCACGACGAAACCCGCACGAGCCGGAGGAGCGCTCTCCCCAGGCGCGTGCGGGTCCGTGGCACCGCTACGAAGATGGACGACGAGGGTCGGGCGGCCTGCCCGGCGGCCCCGTCGTACCGCGGTCGCGAAGTCCTCGCGCCGCCTCAGCCGGTTCTCGGTGGGCAGCACGACGTCATGACCTGACCGTGATCAGGCGGACAGACGGGCGCGACCCTTGCTACGGCGGGACGCGAGAATCGCGCGGCCGGCACGGGTGCGCATACGCAGCCGGAAGCCGTGGGTCTTCGCGCGACGACGGTTGTTCGGCTGGAAGGTGCGCTTGCTCACTCGGGGGCTCCAGAGATAAATCGGGGTTGGCGGGTGCCGTCCTGGCTGTCACCGTGCGCCCACGAGTAGCTCTCGTTACGCCCGAGTGCACCGCTTTCCGATCACCTGACGCGATCTGTGCCCATCGGAGGCAGGCGGCAGCAGCCATCGACAACTCGACCTGGTTACGGTACGCGCGGCTACGCCATCCGGTCAAACCAGCGACCAGTGGGAGACACTGTCCACAGGCTGGGGACAACAACTTGAACCCTGGCCGTCGCCCTGACTACCGTGGCCGGACTCCCCTTCGTCCCCTTGCCGCCGCCCGAGCGGGATCGCCCCGCCGGATCCACCCGGCACCTCCTTCCGACCGGTCCCGCTGCCTGCCGTTCGACCCCGCCGAAGATCCTGTTCGACACCGACTCCACCCCGACCCGTCCGCGAACCACACGTTCGTGGGACCCATGAGAGAGCGTGCCCTGTGGCTGACGTACCTGCCGATCTTGCCGCAGTGTGGCCACGCGTACTCGAACAGCTTCTCGGCGAGGGCCGCGGTCAGGGTGTCGAGGCCAAGGACGAGCACTGGATCCGGCGCTGCCAGCCGCTCGCGCTGGTCGCGGACACCGCCCTCCTCGCGGTACCGAACGAATTCGCGAAGAACGTCCTGGAGGGCAGGCTCGCGCCGATCGTCAGCGAGACGCTGACCCGCGAGTGCGGCCGGCCGATCCGTATCGCGATCACCGTGGACGACTCGGCGGGCGAGCCCCCCGGCCCCCCGGCCCCGCCCCAGCGCTACGAGGAGCCCGAGCTTCCGTCGGCCCCCTACGAGGGCGGCGGCTACGAGGGCACCTCGTACGAGAGCGGCCCGTACGCGGGTCCCGCCTACGACGGCTCCCCGCGCGACAACGAGTACGACGACTACGGCCGCCGCCCCGACCAGCACCAGGGCCCCGGCGACCAGCTCCCGACCCCGCGCCCGGCGTACCCCTCCGAGTACCAGCGCCCCCAGCCCGGCGGCTGGCCGCGCCCGCCCGCGCAGGACGACTACGGCTGGCAGCAGCAGCGCCTCGGTTTCCCCGAGCGCGACCCGTACGCCTCCCGCGACTCCTACGGCGGCGGCCAGGACTACCGCGGTCAGGGCCGGGACCAAGGCCGGGACCAGGGCCGCGAGCGCCCGTCGTACGACGCGATGGAACGCGGCGGCTACGACCGGGAGCGCCCGCCGTACGAGCAGCAGCGCGGTGAGTACGAGGGGTCACGCTCCGAGTACGACTCCGCGCGCGGCGACTACGACCAGCGCGACTCCCGGCGTGATCTGTCCGAGCCGTCCGGCGGCAGCGGCCCCGGCGGCCATCGGGGCGGACCGGGCGGACTGGGGGGACCGGGAGGACACGGCGGTCCTGGAGGGCCGGGCGGGTCCGGTGGCCCCAGTGGTCCCGGTGGACCGGGTGCTCCCGGCGGACCGGGCCTCAGCGGCGGACCGGGCGGACCCGGGCTGCACTCCTCCTCCGGTGGCGGTGCCGGTCCGCTGACCGGGCAGCCCGCGCCGGCCGCCGGCCCCGGTGAGCCGACCGCGCGGCTGAACCCGAAGTACCTCTTCGACACCTTCGTCATCGGCGCCTCGAACCGGTTCGCGCACGCCGCCGCCGTGGCGGTCGCCGAGGCGCCCGCGAAGGCGTACAACCCGCTGTTCATCTGTGGTGAGTCCGGCCTCGGCAAGACGCATCTGCTGCACGCGATCGGCCACTACGCGCGCAGCCTGTACCCCGGCACGCGCGTGCGGTACGTCAGCTCGGAGGAGTTCACCAACGAGTTCATCAACTCCATCCGCGACGGCAAGGGCGACAGCTTCCGCAAGCGGTACCGCGAGATGGACATCCTGCTCGTCGACGACATCCAGTTCCTCGCGGACAAGGAGTCGACGCAGGAGGAGTTCTTCCACACGTTCAACACACTCCACAACGCCAACAAGCAGATCGTCCTCTCCAGCGACCGGCCGCCCAAGCAGCTGGTCACGCTGGAGGACCGGCTTCGGAACCGTTTCGGGTGGGGGCTGATCACCGACGTCCAGCCGCCCGAGCTGGAGACGCGGATCGCGATCCTGCGCAAGAAGGCGGTCCAGGAGCAGCTCAACGCCCCGCCCGAGGTGCTGGAGTTCATCGCCTCCCGGATCTCGCGCAACATCCGTGAGCTGGAGGGCGCGCTGATCCGGGTGACGGCGTTCGCGTCGCTCAACCGGCAGCCGGTGGACCTGGGCCTGACGGAGATCGTCCTCAAGGACCTGATCCCCGGCGGCGAGGACTCGGCGCCCGAGATCACCTCCACGGCCATCATGGGCGCCACCGCCGACTACTTCGGACTGACGGTGGAGGACCTGTGCGGCACCTCCCGCGGGCGGGCGCTGGTCACCGCCCGGCAGATCGCCATGTACCTCTGCCGTGAGCTGACCGATCTGTCGCTGCCGAAGATCGGCGCGCTGTTCGGCGGCCGGGACCACACGACCGTGATGCACGCGGACCGCAAGATCCGCAATCTGATGGCCGAGCGGCGCTCCATCTACAACCAGGTCACAGAGTTGACCAACCGCATCAAGAACGGCTGAGCCCCACCGGGCCCGGTGGGGGCCCGCGCCGGGCCACCGTCGCCGCCGCGCCTGAGCCCTCACCGAGCCACGCCCGAGCCACGTCCAGACCACGGCCGAGCGGCATCCCAGCCACAGCCCAGCCACGCCCGAGCAGCATCCGAGCCACGCCCGAGCAGCGTCCAGTCCCGCCCGAGCGGCGTCCCAGCCACGGCCCGACCCCGTCCGAGCCCCCTTCTGACGGCACCGAGGGCGCCCCGGGAGCAGTTCCCCGGGGCGCCCTCGGTCGTTCCACACCCCGGACGGGGACCGGCCCTTGTTCGAATACTCGCCGGGTTACGGCCGCCCTCCACAGATTCGGTGACTTTCTGCCGTCCACATCCTGGGGACCACCGAGTTGTCCAGATCTCTTCCACAGCCCGGTCTGTTGAAGGACCATCAGACCAGGTCAGGTGCCTGTGGATTGGTGGACAAACGATCTCCACAGGCTGTGGACAACCCGGTGATCCACAAGCTGTGCATAAAGTTGTCCACCGACAACCCACAGGCTGGGGGCGGTTGTCCCCAGTGATCGGCCGCTTCTCCACATCTCTGTCCACTGTTCGGCAACGCGACGCGCCTGATCACTGGGTCGAGTGAAAGGCGTCACATCAAGGTGCCGGGTTGGCCTGTGGGAAAGACGGGTAAACCTGGGGACGGGTCTGGGGAGAAGTCGCCCCTCCCTGTGCACGGGGTGTGCAGAACTTTCGGTTCTCCACAGCGGACCCGGGTTGTCCACGGGCCCCACCCACAGGTGCAGTGGATAAAAAACCGGCGCTGAGCTGCGCGAACGAGGTTATCCACGGTATCCACAGGCCCTACTACTACTCCCGACTAGAGAGAGCTGGGAATCCGTTTCGAAGCGGGACCTGTGCACAACTCGCTCCGGGTTGCCCGACCGCCCCTCGTCACGACTTGACCCCGAGAGGCACCTACTGTCAGTGGTGTGCGTCAGACTGTTCCCCGGTGTCCTTCCCTCCACAGCAGTGGATGACACCGGGACAGACGACGGGCCAGGCAGGGCGAGAGCGCCGGCAACAGCAGGAGGCGGCAACAGTGAAGATCCGGGTGGAACGCGACGTACTCGCGGAGGCAGTGGCGTGGGCGGCGCGCAGCCTCCCGGCCCGTCCGCCGGCCCCTGTCCTCGCCGGACTGCTGCTGAAGGCCGAGGAAGGCCAGCTGAGCCTGTCCAGCTTCGACTACGAGGTCTCCGCACGGGTCTCCGTCGAGTCCGAGGTCGAGGAGGAGGGCACGGTCCTTGTCTCCGGCCGTCTGCTCGCCGACATCTGCCGCGCGCTCCCCAACCGCCCCGTGGAGATCTCCACAGACGGTGTACGGGCGACCGTGGTCTGCGGTTCCTCCCGCTTCACCCTCCACACCCTGCCGGTGGAGGAGTACCCGGCCCTGCCGCAGATGCCCTCCGCGACCGGCACGGTCCCCGGTGAGGTCTTCGCCTCCGCCGCGTCCCAGGTCGCCATCGCCGCGGGCCGTGACGACACGCTGCCCGTGCTCACCGGTGTGCGCATCGAGATCGAGGGCGACCGGGTCACGCTGGCCTCCACCGACCGCTACCGCTTCGCGGTCCGTGAGTTCCTGTGGAAGCCGGAGAACCCCGAGGCGTCCGCCGTCGCGCTGGTGCCCGCCAAGACCCTCCTCGACACCGCCAAGGCGCTGACCAGCGGCGACAGCGTGACGCTCGCGCTGTCCAGCTCGGGCGCAGGCGAGGGCCTGATCGGTTTCGAGGGCGCCGGCCGACGCACCACGACCCGGCTCCTGGAGGGCGACCTCCCGAAGTACCGGACGCTCTTCCCCACCGAGTTCAACTCGGTCGCGGTGATCGAGACCGCCCCCTTCGTGGAGGCCGTGAAGCGCGTGGCGCTGGTCGCCGAGCGCAACACCCCGGTGCGGCTCAGCTTCGAGCAGGGCGTGCTCATCCTGGAGGCCGGTTCCAGCGACGACGCACAGGCTGTGGAAAGGGTCGACGCGCAGTTGGAGGGCGACGACATCTCCATCGCCTTCAACCCGACGTTCCTGCTGGACGGTCTGAGCGCGATCGACTCGCCGGTGGCCCAGCTCTCGTTCACGACCTCCACCAAGCCGGCGCTGCTCAGCGGCAAGCCCGCGCTCGACGCCGAGGCGGACGAGGCGTACAAGTACCTGATCATGCCGGTGCGGCTGAGCGGCTGAGCGCTGAGCCCGACGGCAAGCCGACAGCGCTGACATCGCTGACAGCTCGGGGCAGGGGCGTTTGAGCGCCTATGCCCACAGATGTGCGCACCCGTCCGGGTCTAGGCTCGGACGCAGGTACGAAAGTGCCTCAAGCCACATCGCGACTTAAGGAACAACTGATGGAGCTCGGTCTCGTCGGCCTCGGCAAGATGGGCGGCAACATGCGCGAGCGGATACGCCGCGCGGGCCACACCGTCGTCGGATACGACCGCAACCCGGACCTCGCCGATGTCCACAGCCTTCCTGAGCTGGTGGGCGCGCTCAAGGCTCCGCGCGTCGTATGGGTCATGGTCCCGGCCGGGGCCGCCACCCAGTCGACCGTCGACGAGCTGGCCGTCCTCCTGGAGCCCGGCGATGTCGTCGTGGACGGCGGCAACTCGCGCTGGACGGACGACGAGAAGCACGCCGAGGAACTGGCCGCCAAGGGCATCGGCTTCGTCGACTGCGGAGTCTCCGGCGGCGTCTGGGGCCTGGAGAACGGCTACGCGCTGATGTACGGCGGCGACGCGGAGAACGTCGCCAAGGTGCAGCCGGTCCTCGACGCGCTCAAGCCGAAGGGCGAGTTCGGCGCGGTGCACGCGGGCAAGGTCGGCGCGGGCCACTTCGCGAAGATGGTCCACAACGGCATCGAGTACGCCATGATGCAGGCGTACGCCGAGGGCTGGGAGCTGCTGGAGAAGGTCGACTCCGTGACCGACGTCCGGGAGGTCTTCCGCTCCTGGCAGGAGGGCACGGTGATCCGCTCCTGGCTGCTGGACCTCGCGGTCAACGCGCTGGACGAGGACGAGCACCTGGAGCAGCTCCGCGGCTACGCGCAGGACTCCGGAGAGGGCCGCTGGACCGTGGAGGCGGCCATCGACAACGCCGTCCCGCTCCCGGCGATCACGGCCTCTCTGTTCGCGCGGTTCGCGTCCCGCCAGGACGACTCGCCGCAGATGAAGATGATCGCCGCGCTGCGCAATCAGTTCGGCGGACACGCGGTCGAGAAGAAGTGACGGCGGCGGCGGTCCAGGACCGGTGATCGCCGTCGGGAAGACGACGACGGAGAGACAGAGACCGAAGTACGGAAAGTGATCCACAGGACCGCCCCGGCGGTCCACAACCTCGGGGGAGGTCGGCGCACCCCATGCACGTCACGCATCTGTCGCTCGCCGACTTCCGCTCGTACGCCCGGGTCGAGGTCCCGCTGGACCCGGGCGTCACCGCGTTCGTCGGCCCCAACGGGCAGGGCAAGACCAACCTGGTGGAAGCGGTCGGCTATCTCGCCACCCTCGGCAGCCACCGGGTCTCCTCCGACGCGCCGCTGGTCCGCATGGGCGCCGAGCGCGCGGTCGTCCGGGCGCAGATCCGCCAGGGCGAGCGGCAGCAACTGGTCGAGCTCGAACTGAACCCCGGCCGCGCCAACCGCGCCCGCATCAACCGGTCCTCGCAGGTCAGACCCCGCGACGTACTGGGCATCGTACGGACCGTGCTCTTCGCGCCGGAGGATCTCGCGCTGGTCAAGGGGGATCCCGGGGAGCGGCGGCGGTTCCTGGACGAGCTGATCACGGCCCGTTCGCCGCGTATGGCCGGGGTCCGCTCCGACTACGACCGGGTCCTCAAGCAGCGCAACACCCTGCTGAAGTCGGCGGCGCTGGCGCGGCGGCACGGCGGGCGGTCCATGGACCTGTCCACCCTCGACGTCTGGGACCAGCACCTCGCGCGCGTGGGCGCCGAACTTCTCGCCCAGCGGCTCGATCTGATCGCCGCGATCGGCCCGCTGGCCGACAAGGCGTACGAGCAGCTGGCGCCCGGCGGCGGGCCGGTCGGGCTGGAGTACAAGCCGTCCGCGCCCGGTGAGGCGCACACACGCGAGGCGCTGTTCGAACAGTTGATCGCCGCGCTGGCCGAGGTCCGTAAGCAGGAGGTCGAGCGGGGCGTGACCCTGGTGGGACCGCACCGGGACGATCTGGGGCTGAAGCTCGGTGAACTGCCCGCCAAGGGGTACGCGTCGCACGGCGAGTCGTGGTCCTACGCGCTCGCGCTGCGGCTGGCCTCCTACGACCTGCTGCGGGCCGAGGGCAATGAACCGGTGCTGATTCTCGACGACGTCTTCGCCGAGCTGGACACCCGGCGCCGGGAGCGGCTCGCCGAGTTGGTCGCGCCCGGCGAGCAGGTGCTGGTGACGGCCGCGGTGGACGACGACGTACCGGAGGTGCTGAGCGGGGTGCGGTACGAGGTGTCCGACGGGACGGTGGAGCGCGTATGACGGGGGTCGGCGGCGACGGGCCGGTGTTCCCGGGCAACGGCGCCGCCGGCGGGGCCTCCGGGAACGGCGGTTCCGGCAGGAGCGGCCTCCCCGGCCTCCCTGGCCTCCCCGGCGCCTCAGGTCCGGGGTCGTCATCAGGCCCCCTCGGCCCTGCTGCCCCCTCCGGCGCCCCTGCCGCTTCCGGCGTGGACCTCGCGCGCGTGGCGTTGCGCGCGGCGAAAGAGGCGGCCCGCGCGCGGGGTGACGCGGTGCAGCAGAAGAAGCAGGCGCGGCGGGGCGGACTGCGTTCCGGCGCGCGGGCCGACGGGCGCGACCCCATGGCGCTCGGCGCGGCGATCAACCGGCTGATCACCGAGCGCGGCTGGGAGACCCCGGCCGCGGTCGGCGGAGTGATGGGCCGCTGGCCGCAGATCGTCGGTGACGACCTCGCCAAGCACTGTGTGCCGCAGCGGTACGACGAGGACGAGCGGGTGCTGGTCGTGCAGTGCGACTCCACGGCCTGGGCGACCCAGCTACGGCATCTGTCGCCCGCGTTGGTCGCCCGGCTCAATGAGGACCTGGGCCACGGCAGCGTACGGATGATCAAAGTGCTGAACCCGGGCGGTCCCGCCCGCCGCTACGGCCCACTGCGCGCGCCCGGCAGCACGGGGCCCGGCGACACCTACCGGTAGCCGCCACCCGCCCGCCGGACGGACGCGGCCGTCGATCATCAGCGGCCGTCGATCATCAGCGGCTGCGGGTCGTCAGCAGGATGCGGTCGTCAGCACACTGCGGACCGCAGACTGCGGATCGTCAGCAGACCGCGGGTCGTCAGCACACTGCGGATCGTCAGCGAGCCGTAGATCATCAGCAGGACCAGACCACCCGCCCCGAAGTGAGCGACCTCACAGTCCCCCGCCCCGCTGCCCCGACCGCACCGCCCCGTACGTGATCTGAGAGCGACATCACGTCGGAGCCCCCGGCGGCGGCCCGCTCCCGGCTCGCCCGGCCCCGGCGCCGATCTCGTAGGCGCTCCTTCGGCTGCCCTCGGCGGTCCGTTCGAGGCCCGTGGACGTCCTCTCCACGCCCCTGAGGCCCGCGTTTTCCACAGCCTGTGGACTGATAGTCGTACAAGGCACGCAAAATGCCCCGGATCGAGGCTCCGGTGAGGGCGCATCCCGGGCCGGTGCGGAGCTGACTCAGGAGTAGCCAAGGGTTGACATCCCGAAGCGCTGAGTGGCTCCGTGAGCCTCTTGGAGCCCCCTTCCGCATATCGGGACCCGGCGGAGGATGGTTCAGGGCGGCACATGCGGACTCAGGTACCGGCAAACGCCCATCAGTGTCAGTGCTACCGGTAGACTGGAAGCCAATCCCGCCCCGCCCGTGGGGACCGTCCGGGAAAAGCTGAGCAACGCTGATCAAGGCTGATCAAGGCTTACCAACGCAACATGCCGCAGCCGCTCCGGCACCCCTCTCCCCGAGGGGGGATCCCCAGGAGTCTGGCTCGTGCTGTGCCAGAAAGGGCGCTTCGTGGCCGATTCCGGCAACCCCAACGAGAACAACCCGTCCACCGACGCCGAGGTGACCTACGCGGCCGGCACCCTGAGCGGTGAGGTCACCGCGTCGTACGACGCGAGTGCGATCACCGTCCTGGAGGGACTGGACGCGGTCCGCAAGCGCCCCGGCATGTACATCGGCTCGACCGGTGAGCGGGGTCTGCACCACCTGGTGTACGAGGTCGTCGACAACTCCGTGGACGAGGCTCTGGCCGGACACGCGGACACCATCGACGTGACGATCCTGCCCGACGGCGGTGTGCGTGTCGTGGACAACGGCCGCGGCATCCCGGTCGGCATCGTCCCCTCCGAGGGCAAGCCGGCCCTTGAGGTCGTCCTGACCGTGCTGCACGCGGGCGGCAAGTTCGGCGGCGGCGGCTACGCGGTCTCCGGCGGTCTGCACGGCGTGGGCGTGTCCGTGGTCAACGCGCTGTCGGCCAAGGTCGCCGTAGAGGTCCGCACGGACGGCCACCGCTGGACGCAGGACTACAAGATGGGCGTCCCCACGGCCCCGCTGGCCCAGCACGAGGCCATCGAGGAGACCGGTACGTCGGTGACCTTCTGGGCCGACCCGGACATCTTCGAGACCACGGAGTACTCCTTCGAGACGCTCTCGCGGCGCTTCCAGGAGATGGCCTTCCTCAACAAGGGCCTGACCATCCGGCTCACCGACGAGCGCGAGTCGGCGAAGGCCGTGGTCGGGGCGGACGAGGCCGGCGCCGACGACAACGCCGAGGCCAAGACCGTCACGTACCACTACGAAGGCGGCATCGTCGACTTCGTGAAGTACCTCAACTCCCGCAAGGGCGACGTGGTGCACCCCACCGTGATCGACCTGGAGGCGGAGGACAAGGACAAGAGCCTGTCCCTTGAGGTCGCCATGCAGTGGAACAGCGGCTACAGCGAGGGCGTCTACTCCTTCGCCAACATCATCCACACCCACGAGGGCGGTACCCACGAGGAGGGCTTCCGCGCGGCGCTGACGAACCTGATCAACAAGTACGCGCGCGACAAGAAGCTGCTTCGCGAGAAGGACGACAACCTCACGGGCGACGACATCCGCGAGGGTCTGACCGCGATCATCTCGGTCAAGCTGAGCGAGCCGCAGTTCGAGGGCCAGACCAAGACCAAGCTGGGCAACACGGAGGCCAAGACCTTCGTGCAGAAGGCGGTCTACGAGCACCTCAACGACTGGCTGGACCGCAACCCGAACGAGGCCGCGGACATCGTCCGCAAGGGCATCCAGGCGGCCACCGCGCGCGTGGCGGCCCGCAAGGCCCGTGATCTGACCCGCCGCAAGGGCCTGCTGGAGAGCGCCTCCCTGCCGGGCAAGCTCTCCGACTGCCAGTCGAACGACCCCACCAAGTGCGAGATCTTCATCGTCGAGGGTGACTCCGCCGGCGGCTCGGCCAAGTCCGGCCGCAACCCGGAGTACCAGGCGATCCTGCCGATCCGCGGCAAGATCCTCAACGTCGAGAAGGCCCGGATCGACAAGATCCTGCAGAACCAGGAGATCCAGGCGCTGATCTCCGCCTTCGGCACGGGGGTCCACGAGGACTTCGACATCGAGAAGCTCCGCTATCACAAGATCATCCTGATGGCGGACGCCGACGTCGACGGCCAGCACATCAACACCCTGCTGCTGACCTTCCTGTTCCGCTTCATGCGCCCGCTGGTCGAGGCCGGCCATGTGTTCCTGTCCCGCCCGCCGCTCTACAAGATCAAGTGGGGCCGGGAGGACATCGAGTACGCCTACTCCGACCGCGAGCGCGACGCGCTCCTGGAGATGGGCCGCCAGCGCGGCAAGCGGATCCGCGAGGACTCGATCCAGCGCTTCAAGGGCCTCGGCGAGATGAACGCCGAGGAACTGCGGGTCACCACCATGGACCAGGAGCACCGCGTCCTCGGCCAGGTCACCCTGGACGACGCCGCCCAGGCCGACGAGCTGTTCTCGGTGCTGATGGGCGAGGACGTCGAGGCCCGCCGCCAGTTCATCCAGCGCAACGCCAAGGACGTCCGCTTCCTCGACATCTGAGTCGGTCCCAGCTGACCGCACCAGGAAGGATCTTCACCAGCTATGGCCGACGAGAACACCCCTGTCACGCCTGAGGCGGAGGGCCCGGTCCTCCGCGTCGAGCCGGTCGGGCTCGAAACCGAGATGCAGCGCTCGTATCTCGACTACGCGATGTCCGTCATCGTCTCCCGCGCGCTGCCCGACGTCCGGGACGGCCTCAAGCCCGTCCACCGCCGGGTCCTGTACGCGATGTACGACGGCGGCTACCGCCCCGAGCGCGGCTTCTACAAGTGCGCCCGTGTCGTGGGCGACGTGATGGGCAACTACCACCCCCACGGCGACAGCTCCATCTACGACGCCCTGGTCCGGCTGGCCCAGCCCTGGGCGATGCGGATGCCGCTGGTCGACTCCAACGGCAACTTCGGCTCGCCGGGCAACGACCCGGCCGCCGCCATGCGCTACACCGAGTGCAAGATGGCGCCGCTGTCGATGGAGATGGTCCGCGACATCGACGAGGAGACCGTCGACTTCACGGACAACTACGACGGCCGCTCCCAGGAGCCGACCGTCCTGCCCTCCCGCTTCCCGAACCTGCTGATCAACGGCTCGGCGGGCATCGCGGTCGGGATGGCCACCAACATCCCCTCGCACAATCTGCGCGAGGTCGCCTCCGGCGCCCAGTGGTACCTGGAGCACCCCGAGGCCACGCACGAGGAGCTGCTGGACGCGCTCGTCGAGCGGATCAAGGGCCCCGACTTCCCGACCGGCGCGCTGGTGGTGGGCCGCAAGGGCATCGAGGAGGCGTACCGCACCGGCCGCGGCTCGATCACCATGCGCGCGGTGGTCGAGGTCGAGGAGATCCAGAACCGCCAGTGCCTGGTGGTCACCGAGCTGCCGTACCAGGTCAACCCGGACAACCTCGCGCAGAAGATCGCCGACCTGGTGAAGGACGGCAAGATCGGCGGTATCGCGGACGTCCGTGACGAGACCTCGTCGCGTACCGGTCAGCGCCTGGTCATCGTGCTCAAGCGCGACGCGGTCGCCAAGGTCGTCCTGAACAACCTGTACAAGCACACCGACCTCCAGACCAACTTCGGCGCCAACATGCTGGCCCTGGTCGACGGCGTCCCGCGCACCCTCTCCCTGGACGCGTTCATCCGCCACTGGGTGACGCACCAGATCGAGGTCGTCGTCCGCCGTACGAAGTTCCGGCTGCGCAAGGCCGAGGAGCGCGCCCACATCCTGCGCGGTCTGCTCAAGGCGCTGGACGCGATCGACGAGGTCATCGCGCTGATCCGGCGCAGCGACACGGTCGACATCGCGCGCGGCGGACTGATGGACCTCCTCGACATCGACGAGATCCAGGCCAACGCCATCCTGGAGATGCAACTGCGCCGGCTGGCCGCCCTGGAGCGGCAGAAGATCGTCCAGGAGCACGACGAGCTTCAGGCGAAGATCAGCGAGTACCAGCGGATCCTGGCCTCCCCGGTCCGCCAGCGCGGCATCGTCAGCGAGGAACTCGCCGCGATCGTCGAGAAGTACGGCGACGACCGCAAGACCCAGCTGATCCCCTACGACGGTGACATGTCCATCGAGGACCTGATCGCCGAGGAGGACATCGTCGTCACCGTCTCGCGCGGCGGCTACGTCAAGCGCACCAAGACGGACGACTACCGGGCCCAGAAGCGCGGCGGCAAGGGCGTCCGCGGCACGAAGCTCAAGGAAGACGACATCGTCGACCACTTCTTCGTGTCCACGACCCACCACTGGCTGCTCTTCTTCACCAACAAGGGCCGGGTCTACCGCGCGAAGGCGTACGAGCTGCCGGACGCCGGCCGGGACGCGCGCGGGCAGCACGTCGCCAACCTGCTCGCCTTCCAGCCGGACGAGGCGATCGCCGAGATCCTCGCGATCCGCGACTACAACGCCGCGCCCTATCTGGTCCTCGCGACCAAGGCGGGCCTGGTCAAGAAGACATCTCTGAAGGATTACGACTCGCCCCGCTCCGGCGGTGTCATCGCGATCAACCTGCGCGAGCGGGAGGACGGATCCGATGATGAACTGATCGGGGCCGAACTCGTGTCGTCCGATGACGATCTGCTTCTGATCAGCAAGAAGGCGCAATCGATCAGGTTCACTGCGACGGACGACTCGCTCCGCCCGATGGGCCGTGCGACCTCGGGTGTCAAGGGAATGAGTTTCCGCGAGGGCGACGAGCTGCTCTCGATGAATGTTGTTCGACCCGGTACGTTCGTGTTCACTGCCACCGATGGTGGGTACGCGAAGCGGACTCCCGTCGACGAGTACCGCGTCCAGGGCCGCGGTGGCCTCGGCATCAAGGCCGCCAAGATCGTGGAGGACCGCGGATCGCTCGTGGGCGCGCTGGTGGTCGAGGAGACCGACGAGATTCTCGCCATCACGCTGTCCGGCGGTGTGATTCGTACGCGAGTCAACGAGGTCAGGGAGACGGGCCGTGACACCATGGGCGTCCAACTGATCAATCTGGGCAAGCGCGATGCCGTCGTCGGTATCGCACGCAACGCCGAGGCGGGACGCGAGGCGGAGGAGGTCGACGGCGAGATCGCCGACGACTCCGCCACGGGTGCCGGCCCCATCGGTGCCGTCGGCGAGTCCGCCGAGGGTGCCGCGACCACCGACACGGACGAGGGTGAGGCGCCCTCGGCCGAGTAGCACGAGGAGTGAGTCAGCGTGAGCGGAGCCACGGGCGCCGGGTCGGCCGGTACTCCGGCCGGTCAAACCACCGGCGCGAAGACGGGCGGCGGCCGTGGCTCCGCCGCGCGGACCACCGATCCTCACACGACCAATCTGCAACCGATCAAGCCGTCCCCGGCCGGCGCGCACGCGCCCGACACTCATGGATCCCAGGGGGGAACTGTGACGGACACCCGAGGCCCGCAGACCCAGCAGTACGCGGCCGGCGCGGGCCCGGCAGCCCATGGTGCCCAGCCGGCCGCCCCGGAAGGCGCCTCGCCCCTGCCGGGCGAGCGCCAGCCGCAGCAGCCGGAGACTCCGTACCACCCGCCGCAGGCGTACCAGACGCAGGGCGGTGGTGCGGGCGGCACCAACGGCGGCAACGGCGGGCTCGGCGGCTCGCTGCGCCGACCGCGCACCGGGGCGCGCACCACCCCGCGCGTGCGCAAGGCCCGGCTGCGGGTGGCCAAGGCCGACCCGTGGTCGGTGATGAAGGTCAGCTTCCTGCTCTCCATCGCGCTGGGCATCTGCACGGTCGTCGCGGCGGCGGTGCTGTGGATGGTCATGGACGCGATGGGCGTCTTCTCCACGGTCGGCGGCACGATCTCCGAGGCCACCGGCTCGAACGAGTCGAACGGCTTCGACCTCCAGTCGTTCCTGTCGCTGCCGAACGTCCTGATGTTCACGACGATCATCGCCGTGATCGACGTCGTCCTGGCCACCGCGCTGGCCACCCTGGGCGCCTTCATCTACAACCTGTCGGCCGGCTTCGTGGGCGGCGTCGAACTGACGCTGGCGGAGGACGAGTGACGGGGTTTTCCCGGGCGCGCGGGGCGAACGTCGAGTGACGGGGTTTCCTTGGGCGTGCGGGGCGAACGTCGAGTGACGGGGTTTCCCTGGGCGCGCAGGGCGAACCCCTGCTGATTCGCCTTCGCGCGGGGGTGCAGGCGTTGCACCGATGCCCCTTGGAGTGAGGGTGCGACCCGTGCCGGTCGCCTTCCGGCGACGGTGGAAGCACGGTGCTCACAGCCCCCCGACTATCGATTTTGGGACTGCACCGGTCGTGCGCTAATCTTCAGGGGTCAGCGCGCGGGACATACACCGCAGAGCGCGGCGGGGCTATAGCTCAGTTGGTTAGAGCGCATCCCTGATAAGGATGAGGCCACAGGTTCAAATCCTGTTAGCCCCACATCGTGAAGCGCCAGGTGAGACGGCCGGTAGATCCTCAGGATCTACCGGCCGTCTACATTTGATGATCTTGAGAGTCCGCTACTGGTCCGTAACTTACGCACAGACTTCCCTGGAGGTCTGTATGGGCCACAGGTTGACGAACTCGGTCGGTCGGAGTCTGTTGCGGCTGTGGGGATCAGCCGCAGGCGATGTCGCTCGCGGCGGCGCCGATCGGGCGGGCCGGTGGTGCGGCTTCTGTCGGCTGACTGCTGGTGGTGACACCCCAGCCGATATCCCCAACCTGTGCGTTCTCGGGTGCCCCGGGGGCACCGACCGCCGCGGCGACGCCCAGGATGGCGGCGGCGAGCAGTGCGAAAGCGGCCCACCGGATCGCCCGGATCGGGCAGCGAGCGTCAGCTCCGCATCCTGCGTGGGCTGGTGGACGGCCACTCGCAGGCGCAGATTACGAACCGTATCGGGCGCATCCGCAGCGCGATCGACAAGGAACTCTCCACCGCCCGCAAGTCCCTCGGCGCCAGCACGACCTTTCCGCTGATGGCGTGGTACGGCTGCGTGCATGGGGAGAATCAGACCGGTTGAGCTGCCGCGGGCGGGCTGGAAGTGCAGTTCGGGGCTGCCTGATCGGTACTGTTACGCGGCTCGACTTTCGCGCAGCGATTCGAGCGTCGCCCGGTAGATGGGTCCGGAGTAGTGCGTGGCAGCGTCGTGGGTCGGCGCCGACGTCTCGATCAGGTTGTGCGCCACGGCCTTCAGCTCGGCCGACCAGAGCAGTACGTGTTCCTGTGCGTCCTTGCCGCATGCCTGCGGTTCTCCCGGCAGGCACAGGGGGAGCGGCGACGGTGCGAGCTTGTTCAGCGCATGCCGTACATATCCCGCGACGGTCGCCCACTCTTCCTCGGTGCGTTCCACGATGGGTGCCTCTCGGTCAATCTCCAGCCGGGGTGCCGATCGTAGCGCCCGGGGCCTCGGCCGTCCGTGGATCGCAGTGGCCCACGGACGGCACGCACGGGCTGCAGGGCCCGCACATCGGGAGAAACTGCGGAGGGGTACAGGACTGTCCCGGCAGGTTCCCGTGCGCGGCCTGGATCTCCGCGCGGGCCCGGCGCGTGGCCGGCCCCGACCAGATGTCCGCTAGCGGTCGGTCCTTGACGTTGCCCAGACTGATGAACCGGCCGAGGACGCACGGCCAGACCGTGCCGTCCGGACCGATCGCAATCTTCCCCTCGGCGCAGTGCCCGCACAGGTCGGCCATCGTCGGTGCCACTCCGCGGCCGGCCCGCCCGAACGCGCGCATCCTGTCCGCTCCGACCTCCGAGAGGCCCAGGTCCCTCAGATCCTGCTGCGCCTCGCGGGCGCGCTGTCCGGGGAGCACCTGGATCACCCCGCCCCGTAGCGTGAGCCCCAGTTGCTGCGCGCGCTGGATGTTCTGCCGGGTGCGGGAGTGCGAGCCCTTCCGCTCGGTCACGGCGTCGTGGTCGGCTGCGGCGTCGGAGTAGTAGGACGTCGCCAGGCGGACGTTGTGGTCGGTGAACGTCTGCCAGAGGTCCGCGCTCACGGTCGTGAGGTTGGAGAAGACCTCGATGGTGAGGCCGGCCTGCCGGGCGTGCACGATCAACTGCTTGAGGTGCGGATAGAGCATGGGCTCGCCGCCGATGAACTGAACGTCCCGTGTGCCCATGGCGGCGAGCTGGGTGATTGTCTCCGTCCAGTCGGCGGCGGTCATGGTGCCGTGTGTGCCGCGCGGGGAGGAGCCCGCGTAGCAGTGGGCGCACTCCAGGTTGCAGCGCCCTGTGACTTCGAGCCATGCGAACCCTAATGGGGGGTCGGGCAGCGTCATCGCTGGTCGCCTTCCTTCTCTCTGCGGGATAGAGGATGGCCCGCCCGGGGCCGGGGGTGCTTGGCGGGATTCACCGGCCTGGGGCGGGAGCTGTGGGTGGAGTAGGGGTCAGAGCAGGGGTGAGGGCTGTGAGGGTGTGGAGGGCGTTGCCGTTGGGGCAGTAGCGGCGGCTGGTGCAGCGGGGGCAGACGCTCTTGTGGATGTGGTGCACTCGGGTCGCCTCGTGTGTGGTGCAGGTGTGGCAGCCGCGGGGTCGCCATCCCTGCATGTGGCCGTCGATGGCGCTTGTTCGGGGCCCGAGGTCCACGACGGCTGGCTGGTCGCACCACACGCAGTGCTGCCCGTTGAGTTGCTCGGTGGTCAGCTCTGTGGTGCGGGGGACGGGGAGGAATTCGGCGGCGTTCATGGGCGGCGCGGGTCGTGGGCGCTGTGTCTTCCGGTGCGGGAGCAGTGGGCCCGGCGCTGCTGGGGCTGGGTCTGCTGGGTCGCCTCCAGGGGGTCGCGGACGGTGCTCGGTGCGGTCTCGGCGGCCCTGAGCGCGGTGAACGCGGTGGAGAGCTGATCCGTTTTCTCTGCGGGTCCGGGGGGCGGACTGTGTGGGGTGTCCATGTTCGGGTCTCTTCCCCCCTTGGCATGGGTGCTCGGGTCGGCAGGTGTGGGGAGGGCTGCACGCCCCGCCGGGGGCACCGGATGGATGCGGGGCGGGCGGGCGGTTGGTGCTCCCTCCGCCCGGGGCCTTGCTGCCTGGCGGGCGGAGGGGCGTTCACGCGGGCGGTGCCCACTCCTGCGTGGGGTGCTGCGCGCCCGTGGCATGGTCCGGGGGATCCGGCTCCGCACGGCGCGTCCTCTCATCCACGGCACCATCGCCTGCCGGTACTGCGGCGACCGCTCGAACGCCTCCCGCACCGGATCGGCGAACTCGAAGCTGTGGCCGCCCGGATGCCGGGCGAACAGCCCGCACGCTTCCTCGGTGGCGCCGGGCGCCCCACGGTTGAGGGTGTTGCCCTCGGGCAGCACGAGGAACCCGTGCGGGTCACGCCCGTCGTCCCACTGCGCCCACACCTCACCTATCCGCCGCTCCCGCGCTTCAGGTGCCGTCGGCATGTCACACCTCCCGCCCGCGCCACGAGAGCCCGCCCGTGTCGCGGCAGCGCGCACACCGGCATGGCGGCCACGCCTGAGAGACATCCGAGAGCGGACCCGGGATTGCCCGGTAGGTACGTCGTACGACCGGGCCCTTCGGCTTGCGGTCCGCACCGACCCGGTACGTCTCGATCGTCATCCGCGACCTGCCCGGAGCGGGCTTGGTACCCGCGTTCACCGCTCCCCCTTCCCGTCCGGTGTGTGGCAGGGGCAGGTGCAGCGCGGGACGAGTGCCGTGCCTCCGCCGTGGGGCAACGGCACGTCCTTCGTCTGGCGGCAGTCGTCATGCAGCAGCTCGTACCCCGGCCGCGCGGCAGCCAGCGCGCACTCCGCCGACCGGCGCCCCTCTACGGCGGGCCCGCTCATCGCACTGCCCCCCTCGCACCGATGACGTGGAGGTCCAGGTCGATGCCGAAGCCAGTGGCGAGTACGAGGACAGTCCGCCGCCGTTGCCGCTGCTCGCGCTCCCGCTCGGCGGCAATCAGGTAGGGGCGGATGAGTGCGGTGCCCGCGCCGTCGATGGGCTGGTGGAGTCCGTAGGGGGACCGCAGGACGCGAACCTGCGGGGTGGCCGGGCGGGCGGCGCCCGCGCATTGCGGGGAAGGGGCGGGGGCCGGACGGGATCCAGCCCGCCGCTTCCCCGGACCGGGCACTAAGAGGTCCAGCACCCGCCGTACGATCTTGGGGATAATACTCACGTCGTCAGCTCCTCTGAGGCTGGTGGCCATGCCCCCGGACCGGTCGCGCGGTCGCGGGGGTGCATGCCGATTCCCATCAGCAGACACACGGGGCACCGTCATGACGAGGCGTCATAACGGTGCGGGCACCGCATAAAAAGAGACTGGACCGGTGGACCGGTCCAGTCAAGTCATGGGTGAAGACTGCGCTACCTCATGGGGTACCGATCGATCGCCTCGAACACGCCCGCCGCGGTGACGCCCACTTCACACACCAACGGTCGACCTTCCTGGTCGTAGGCCACATGCAGCACCACTGCGACAGCCGCAGGCCGATCCACTTCCAGAAGGCGGGCCTCTTCCTCGGTCGCCAGGCGCACCGTGGTGACGTCTACGCCTTCGGCCGGTGAGCGGCCGGTCTCCCGACGCACGTAGTGGGTCGTGCCTTCGGTGATCGGCCCAGGTTTGGCCAACCGCGGAGCGGCATCGGCGATGTCCAGCGGGAACCACGCCGTCACCAGAGTGCCGGGCGTGGCGTCGTCCATGAGCACCAGCCGCATCCGCCGCAGCGCAGGCTGATCGGCACCCAGCCCAAGGGCTTCCCGGACCTGAACAGGCGGCACGACCCGGTCGGGTACTCCGAGCCGGCGGTACGGCGCACCTGAGACCCGAGCGGAGTCGGCCCGGCGTCCACCAGCCGGCCGTGCGACCGGCGTTTCCGCCACGGTGAAACCCGCGCCCTGGCGGGCGACCACGACGCCGTCGTTGCGCAGCACGTCGTACGCCTTGACGACCGTGGCCCTGGAGACGTTCCACTGTTCGGCAAGGTCACGGCTGGACGGCAGGAGGTCGCCAGGTCCGAACTCGCCGTTCGCGACCCGGCTTCTGAGGTCATCCGCGATCTGCTCGTACTTCAACAACGGCATGGGGCACTTCCGATCACTGGACTGGTCCACCGGTCGACCCCCAGAATGCCCCCATGACGGGAACCGAGGTAGCTCCGGAGATCGTGCGGTACTACACGTCAGCCGCCGAGGAGGACCGGCTGAGCACGACGGCCGACGGCAGACTGGAGATGGTACGCACCCAGGAACTCCTTCGCCGCTACCTCCCCCCACCGCCCGCCCGGATCCTCGATGTCGGCGGTGGCCCTGGGGCCCATGCCCGCTGGCTCGTTGAGGACGGCTACCGCGTGCACCTGGTCGACCCGGTCGCCCGGCACATCGAGCAGGCCGAGAAGACGGGCGCCACCGTCGAGTTGGGGGATGCCCGCCAGCTCACTGCTGCCGATGCGTCGTACGACGTCGTCCTCATGCTCGGCCCGCTGTACCACCTGATCGACCGCGCTGACCGCGAACAGGCCCTCGCCGAGGCCCACCGCGTACTCAAGCCCGGCGGCCTCCTCGCAGCCGCGGGCATCAACCGATACTCCAGCCTGTTCGAGCACGCCGCTTTCGCACACCTCCACAAGGAGGCCATGCAGCGGAGCATCGGAGGCATCCTCGCCTCGCAGATCCACGACGGGCAGAGGGCATTCACCGCCGCCTACTTCCACAGCGGTGAGCAGCTACGCGCCGAGACGGCTGCCTCTGGCTTCGAGGCCGCTGAAGTCTTCGGCATCGAGGGCCCGGCCTGGTCGATGCTTGCCGCGGCCGAGCGCAACACCGGTGACGACTACCGTCACACCCCACTATTTGACTCGGCGCTCGCCGCAGCCCGCATGGCGGAGCCGTATCCCGAACTGCTCGCCGCCAGCTCCCACCTGCTGGCCATTGGCCGACGGCCCGACGCCTGATCCAAGGCCCGCCGAACTGCCCCCTTGCACAGCCCGCGATGGGTTGCCAAAGGGGGGCGTAGCAGTTCAACTCACGCCGATCATCGGCGTGACCCCCGCTCATGCGGGGACTACCTCCAGCCCCTGCCTGTTGGGGATTTTGGACGGGACCACCCCCGCTCGTGCGGGGAATACCCTCGCCCACCTGCGCTCTTGCCTCCCGCATGCTGAATTTTGCCCACTTCTCCGAACTCCACCCCGGCTGGCCGCTCACCGGCCGAGTACCTGCCACACGGCCAGGCCCACCGCGCCCACGGCCGTGAGCGCGGTGACGGCCTGCACCGGCCGTCGGCTCCGCCCCAGCGCATCGAGCCGCTGGCGTTCCCAGGGACGCTTGGGTGCGCCGTACCCAGCGGTTCGGAGGTCGGTGGGTGACGGGGCGTCTGGAACCGGCGTGGGATACGACGACGAAGGCCCGGCCGCTCGGTGCGGTCGGGCCTTCGGTGGGGCTGCGTGTACGCGTACGCAAGATCGCCTGTGGTGCGGCCGAGAACGAGCCTCAAGGGGTCCGTGCGGAGCCTCGATGGGTCCCGTGGACTTGCTCGGGGACTCGGAGGACTGCGGAGGACTGCGGAGGACTCGGAGGACTCGGAGGACTCGGAGGACTCGGAGACTCGGAGGGTTCCGGAGCTTCGGGGACCCGGAGCCTTGGAGGTCCGGAGCCTGGGGGGCTCGGAATCTTGGAGGCCCGGAATCTTGGAGGCCCGGAGCCTTGGAGGGCTCGGAGGTTCTCGGTGAAGGAGGGGCTGGTGTTGCAGGAGGGGCTTTGTGCCGCGAGGGGCAGGTCGTGCGGGGTGTCTCAGCGCAGGAGCGGGGCGGTACGGGCGGCGTCGGCGGGGTCGGCCTGTTCGTCGGGGTCGTCGCAGTGGCGGTCCGACGAGCCGCCCGTCGTGTCCGAGGCCGTGTCCGCCAGGGGGCGGTGTCGGCAACTCGGAGTCTTGCCGTGGGCCTCCGCGCGGATGCGCTGTTTCATCGTGGGGGGCAGGGACCGGGCATGGGCCCAGGCCCAGGGGGACACCATGGGTGGTGCGGTGACCGGTTCGGCGCTGGGGCGCGTCGTCGTTTCGGTCCGCGGCGTCTCCGGCGTCTGCGGAAGCGCCGCCGCGGCGGTCGTGGTGACGAATCCGAGCGCCGTGAACAGCGCGATGAAGGCAGTGACGACGGCGGTCCACAGCTTCATGACCTTTTTGCCGGCCATGGCCCCTCACTTTCAGGTTGGGCGATTTGCGTACTTTCCTCATCATGTGTATGGGGATCGAGAAGTGGTGGAGCGACGCCCGTGACGCGTCCATCGTCTGATGAACACCACTCGGATGGACGCAAGACGTCAGAAAGGGGAGGAGGGGGCGGAAGTGGGGACATAGTGACCGGCTGTAGGGGTGTGATCACCCTCCGGGTCGGAATGCGGTGGTCCACTCGTATCGCGGTCTTCCCGCAGGTAGTTGAGGGGCGCCACAGGTCACGTACCGATATCGGCCGGTGTGTATAGTCGGGCGCCAGAGGTCCCCTACGTCAAGGAAAGACGAGGTCGCGCGGTGAAGAAGCTTCTCCTGGTCGCACTGGCCGCCATCGGCGGGCTCCTTGTGTACCGCCAGATCCAGGCGGATCGCGCCGAGCAGGATCTGTGGACGGAGGCGACTGACTCCGTGCCCACGGGTTCGTGAGCATCGACATCTGGTAGCGGTCCTGAGCGATCGACGATCGACGACCGGTACTGAAAGACCCCGACCGCCCGCGCGGTCGGGGTTTTGTGTGTACGGGGCGGTGCGGCGCGGCAGGATGGGCCCGGACAAGGCACGGGGACCGGGCGCCGTGGCGCCGGGTCGCCGGAACACTGGGCCCGAGGCAGACCGGGTACCGGGTACGGGGTACGAGTCACGGACCGGGGCGCGGCGTGCAAGACGTCGGTGACGCTGGTGGAACCCGGTACCGTTCGGGCCGGCTGGCGGCGAGGGGTGGCGCGTGGTAGGGCGGCGGCGTACGGCATGGACGGGTGCGACGGTGGCGTTGTGGACGGCCGCGGCGCTGTTGGCCGCCCATCCGGCCCACTCGGGGACGTACGAGAGGGACGAGGTGCGCGACGGCTCCGGTGACTACGCCTTCGCCGAGGACGCCCGAACCGTGGACCCCGCCGACTCCACGACCGGCGCGGAACGCCTGCGGCCCGGCGCGACCTACCGCAGCACCCTCCCCGCCGTCGGCACGAGCTACTTCCGCATGGAACTGGACGCGACCAGCACCACGTACGTCTCCACCACCGCCGTACCGCCCGGCGACTCGGACGTCGTCACCGGGGACGGCATCCGGGTCTCCGTCGAGGACACCGCCGGCCGCTCCTGTTCCTCCGACACGGAGACCATCGGCGCCGCCCGCAGCCCGCACCCGATCGTGGCGTGGGGCGAGCGGGAGGTCGCCCCGACGGGCTCCCGCTGCGAGGGCGCGGGCACGTACTACGTCGTGGTCGAACGGGTCTCTACGTCCTCCTCGGCGCCGGACGGCTGGGAGCTGGAGCTGGCCGTGGTGACCGAACCGGCGCTGACCGAACCCGGCGCCTCGGACGCGCCCAAGGGCTGGAACTCCGCCCCTCCCCAAGCCGTCACCGGCGATGCGGTCCGCCGCGCGGGCGGCGCGGGCTTCTCCTCGGCGACCGCGCTGGGCGAGGGCGTCTGGGAGGACGCGATCGCGCCCGGACAGACCCTCTTCTACGAGGTCCCCGTCGCCTGGGGCACCCAACTCTCGGCGACGGCCGAGCTGAGCGGCTCGGGCGAGCCGTCCCGCTACACCTCCGGCGCGCTGGACCTCACCCTGCACAACCCGGTGCGCGCGCCGGTCGAGGACGCGAGCGCCGGCTACAGCGGCCGGCAGACCTCGGCCACGCTGCAACCACTGCCGCCGGTCGAGTACGCCAACCGGCATGCCGTCGCCGAACGCGTCTCCGGGATGCGGTTCGCGGGCTCGTACTACCTGGTCGCGCACCTTTCGGCGCAGGTGGCCGAGCGACTGGGCGACGGGCCGTTCGGGCTCACGCTGCGGGTGGGGATCGACGGAGCGGCTCGTTCCGCGCCGGAGTACGCGGGGGAGCCGGTGCCGGGGGACGTCTTCACCGCGGTCGGCTCGGTCGGCGGGTGGGGCGACGGGAGCGGGGCCTCGACAGCGGACGGCGCGGACGGTGCGGCCGGCGGCGCTGCGGGGGGCGACACCGCGATGACGGCACTCGCGGTGGGCGGCATCGGAACGGGCAGCGCGCTCCTGGCCTGGCTGGCGTGGTGGACGGCCAGGGGGCGGCGGGACGGAGCGGACCGCCGCGGGACGACGCCCGCCTGAGCGCTGCCGCTCAGTGAATCCCCCCACCCTTTACTCCTTATTCCTTTCTTCTTACTTCTTACTTCTTGCTCGCGTCCCCTGTTCAGATGCGGGTCAGGGCCCAGAAACCCACGGCGTAGCAGGCCAGGGCCAGGAGCAGCACGGGGACGGCGACCCTGGCGGGCGGCCCGGTACGGCGCTTGCGGCGCCGGTCGGCACGGTGACGCGGAACTGCCTGGGGCGGAGTGGGAACCTGCGGGTCCTGAGCGGTGTACGAAGAAGTAGAGGGATCAGGACGAGGGTGGGGGGTGAGGACGTGGGTGGATTCCGTGGGGTGCGTGGGGTGTGGTTGTGGCTGGGCATGGGTCTGTGGCTGTGGATGCGGCTGTGGTTGGTGAGCGGGCTGTGGCGGGATGTACGGGGAAGGTGTCGCCGGGCGGGCCTGCTCCCGGACCTGGGATCCCGTGTCCTGGGGCGGTGGGAGATGGAAGCTCCCCGTGTCCGACATGCTGACCGGCGGTGGAGTGGAGGACTGCCGCTCGGCAGGCCGGCGAGGGTCGAGGGACACGGACCCGGTACCGGGCCACACCCCGGACGACCCGGTGTCCCCGGCGACGGCAGCCGCCCCGACGCCACCGGCCACCCCCTCCCCACCAGCGCCCCCACCCCTTCCAGCCCGACCGGCGGAAGCACCACCCGGGCCACCCACGCCACCCACACCACCCGGGCCCACTCTCCCGCCGGAGCCGGAGCCGGAGCCGGAGCCGGAGCCAGGGCCAGGGCCGGAGGACGCCCCCGCACCCGCCCCAACCCCAACCCCTGTCCCCGCTCCCGTCCCAGCTCCCGGACCGCTGCCAGCGAGCCCAGCTCCCCTCCCGTCCCCCGGCACCCCTGGCACCCCCGGTGCCCCCGGTGCCCCCGGCACCCAAGGTGGCCCCGGCGGCACCACCCCCGCACCTCCCACCGACCAAGGACCGATCCCCGACGCCTGTTTCAGTGGCCCCTCGGGGGCGAAGCCCGACGGGAGGGGCCCGAGTTGGTCGAAGATCTCGATCTGCTCATCGTCGGGACCGGGCTCGGGCAGGAGTTCCATGGCCGAGGCCAGGGCCTTGCGCGCCCCATTGGCGGTGCGGAAGCGGGCCTCGGGGTCGGGCTGGAGCAGCGTGGCGACGACCTGCCAGAGCGGCTCGGGAATCCCCGTGGGAGCAGTCGGGGTCCCGTGCGTGGCGAAGTACTGGATGAGCGCCTTGGCGTCCGGCTTGGCCCCCTCCAGGAGATAGAGCGCCACAAGTCCTACGGCGAACAGGTCGGCCGGGAAGTCGGGTTCGGCGCCCATCATCTGCTCGGGCGCGAGATAGCCGGGGGTGCCGACCACGAGGTTGGTCTCGGTCAGCCGGGGCTCGCCGAAGCGCATGGCGATGCCGAAGTCCGACAGCCGCAGCTTGGGGCGGGCGGTGCCGGTGGCCTCCAGCAGGATGTTGGCGGGCTTGATGTCCCGGTGCACCACGCCTTCGGCGTGGACGGCGGCGAGTCCGGAGAGCAGTTGGTCGAGGAGGGTGCAGACGAACCCGGGCGGGATGGGCCCGTAGTCCCCGACGAGATGGATCAGCGAGCCGCCCGCGACCAGGTCCATGGTGAACAGGACCTTGTCGTCGTCGGCGGCCCAGCTCGCGGGCGCGAGTACATGGGGGTGGTCGATCCGCAGCGCCTGCTCGCGGACGAACCGCAGCAGGGAGTGGGCGTCGCTCTGCTGGAGGACCTTGGCGGCGACATAGCGGCGCCGGCGATGGTCCCAGGCACGCCAGACGGCGCCGACCCCTCCGCGCCCGATCGGGTCGACCAGTTCGTACCGTGCGGCGAAGACCTCACCCATGGCTGTGCGCAGCTCCTCCCCTCGGGCGGCCCCGGTGTCTCGTCCCCCTCTGCCTCCCCCGACAGAAGCGGTACGACGCCTCCCGTCCTCCCCCGTTCACCGGCTTCCCCGTTCCGGTCGCCGCACCCCCGTTCGGCGACCGGGGGACGGATCAGTTCTGGTGGGCCTGGTAGTGGGCGACCGCGTCCGAGGTGCGGCCGGCACCGTAGACGCGGAGGAACTCGGCGAGTTCCGGGTGGCTGGGCGCGAGGGTTTCGGCGGCCTCCAGGATGTCACCGGCGGCGGAGACCGACCGCAACAGGGACTGGATCTCGCGGACCACCCGCTTGACGGTGGGAGCACCTGAACTGCTCGTCGTCTGAGTGGTGTTGCTGAGCACGGAGCCCCCCTGTGATTTCTTGATCTCGTCCATGCGCGCGGTGGCCTCGGCCGCGCTCACGCTGCCGTCGGCGACCTGACCGGACAACTCCTGGAGGAGCTGGACCCGTTGGACCACGGCCGGGTTGCCGATCTTCGCCCGCTGACCGCTCATCAGCTGGGACAGCATCGGCGCGGACAGTCCCAGGACCCCCGCGAGACGAGCCTGGTTGAGCCCCAGGTCGTCGATGAGCTTACGGAAGAGCGCCCCCAGTGGCTCTCCGTACCAGTTCCGCTGCAGTTCCCGCGCTCTTGCGGTGGCTTCCTGCTGTGCGGCGTCCATTGCGTCTCCCCATCGCTTCCCCAAAAACGGCGGTTCGCTCTAGCGAACCACGTCGAGCATCTTACGGAGAGTGGTTGCCTGCGGGGACCCCCCAATCTTTTTGCGAGAAACGGGGGGCGACCCGGTACTCTGGTCTGCGGCGCCTGCCGATGTGTGGTCGATCGGTGTGGACGCCTCTCTTCCGGGGCCTTAGCTCAGTTGGTAGAGCGCTGTCTTTGCATGGCAGATGTCAGGGGTTCGACTCCCCTAGGCTCCACAGATCCGACCGGTCGGATGTCCCTCAGGGCGTCCGACCGGTCTTCTTTCTGCCTCGCCTCCGCCTTCGCCCCCACCCTGGCGTCCGCCTCGCCACGATCCTCGTTCCTGCCCCATCCCTGTCCCACCCCTGTACGCCTCTGCCTGGCTGTGGCCCCGCATCCGCCCTGCCTCTGCGCCCGCTTCTGCGCCCGCTTCTGCGTCTGCTTCTACGCTCCGGTCGCGCCCTTCGTCCCGCCTGGTTCCACCCGCGTCCGGAGCCCGCGAAGACATTGCTGAAGTTTGCGCAAATATTTGCTGTGGAGGGGGTGTGGGGGACCCCGGGGCTTTCGCCTTGGAGTGTCAGTAGTGCGGGCGTCGCCCGGAGTCCTTGTAATCAGCAGGCCAGCGGCCTGTGTGTAGCTGTTGTGATGCGTAGCGTCAATAAGTCTGTACGGAACCTGCACATGTCGGGCGTTGCAAAAGTCATCGAGGGTGTACTCGGAAAGTGACGAGGTGGGGCGGCTGCTCGGGGGCGGCGGTTTCACGTGAAACAGCACCGTGGGGCGGGAGACGTTCAAGTCTCCCGCCCCACGGGTGGAGTTGAGTTGCCGCGACCCGGGAACGAACCCTCGCGGTCAGGTCCCGCGCCCAGCGGCCCTCGTTGCTCAGCAGCCCTCGTTATTCAGCGCACCTCGTCGCTCCAGCGCACCTCGTCGCTCCAGCGGACCTTGTCACTCCAGCGGACCTTGTCACTCAGTGGTCTTCGCCGCTCAGCGGACCTCTTTCCTCAGCGGACCACGTCGCTGAGCGGACCACGTCGCTGAGCGGTGCCCTCGTAGCTCAGTGGTCCTTGTCGTGCTTGGCTGCTTCCTCCTCGGCCTCCTTGGCCTGGACCTCGGGGTCGAGGGCGGATCGGCCGCTGCCGTCGACCGTCTCCGGAACCTCGGTGGCGGCCGGGGGTTCCACCAGCCAGTCGGGGTTGGCCTGCTTGTCCCACCACTTCCAGGCGGCGAAGGCGCCGCCCGCGAGCACACCCAGGATCAGTACCGCCTTCGCCGCGCGGCCGGCCTTGCCGCGGCGTGCGTGCTTGCGGGCGAGTTTCTCGATGTCCTCGGCGGTGACGTGATTGCGCAGGGCGGCGATGGCGGCGGCGCCCCGGGTGGCGGCCTCGTCCTTGACGGGGACGGCGGCGGCCACGGCCTGCTCGATCCGGGGCCGGGAGTAGTCGGCGGCCTGCCGGGCGGCGACCCGGGCACGGACGGCGGCCTCCTGCGCGGCCTGGTCGACCTTGGGCGGCACATGGGTACGGGCCTGTTCCAGGCGTGGGACGAGATGGGCCTCGTACTGCGCGCGGGCCTGTTCGGCGGCCTGCGACACCTTGGGCGCCAGCCGGCCGCGTGCTTCCGCCGCGTAGTACGCGGCCTTGTCCTTGGCCGTGTCGGCGTAGGGCGCCACCACTTCCGCGGCGTGCAGCACGCTGTCCTTCGCCGAGCCGGTTGCGGTGCGCACGCTGTCGATGCGGGTCACGGGATCCTCCTCCTCGGTGGCGTACGGTATTTCGACTTTCCACCCTTTTACGGATCATGCCTGCTGGGCGGACGCGAAGCATGCGCGGGCGGGCATCCGGGTCACGTCCGGGTCCGGTCCGGATGGTCTCTGCTTCCCGGCCGGGCCCTGTTCATGCTGAAGAGGCAGAGAGGGATACGGATGAATAGGGGGTTAACAGGAGCTTGTCGTAGACCATGCCACGGATCGTCGTGGTGTGCGTGGGTCCCGGGGCGGGCGGGCGCGAATTGGGTACGGATGCGCCTGTGTGCGGTGCGGGTACAGGGTGGCGGGCGACGTGAGGCGCGGTCCGTGCGAGGATCGGGGAGTCACAGGAAGACAACGGAAGGCAGATCGTGGCCGAGCAGCTTTACGCCACCCTGAAGACGAATCACGGCGACATCGAGATCCGGCTCTTCCCGGACCACGCGCCGGAGACGGTCAGGAACTTCGTCGAGCTCGCCCAGGGCGAGCGCGAGTGGACCCATCCCGCCACGGGCCAGCGGTCCTCGGAGAAGCTCTACGACGGCACGGTCTTCCACCGGGTGATCGAGGGTTTCATGATCCAGGGCGGTGACCCGCTGGGCAATGGCACCGGTGGTCCCGGCTACAAGTTCAAGGACGAGTTCCACCCGGAGCTGAAGTTCACCAAGCCGTACCTGTTGGCCATGGCCAACGCCGGTCCGGGCACCAACGGCTCGCAGTTCTTCATCACGGTCGCCCCGACGGCCTGGCTGAGCGGCAAGCACACCATCTTCGGCGAGGTCACGGACGCGGCCGGTCAGAAGGTCGTGGACACCATCGCGACCACGCAGACCAACCCGCGCACCGACCGT
Source organism: Streptomyces sp. NPDC091377 (assembly GCF_044757045.1). Lineage (NCBI taxonomy): Bacteria > Bacillati > Actinomycetota > Actinomycetes > Kitasatosporales > Streptomycetaceae > Streptomyces > Streptomyces sp. NPDC091377. The sequence goes on from NZ_JBIVUE010000008.1 coordinate 301,073, forward strand.
CCGCTGAAGGACGTGGTGATCGAGTCGGTCGTCATCGAGTCCCGCTCGGCCTGACCCGGCCGTAGGGAACTCACAGCCCCGCTCATCCGTAATGATGGGCGGGGCGTCCTATTGCCCGCAGGCCCGTCGGCCCGCAGATGACACGTGAGGGGTACGCATGGACCAGGCGCCAGGCAGCCCGCAGGGCCCGGGGGAGCAGGCTCCCCAGCCCGCACCGAGCCTGCCGACGTGCTACCGGCATCCGGACCGGGAGACCGGGGTGCGCTGCACCCGCTGCGAGCGCCCGATATGCCCGGAGTGCATGATCAGTGCCTCCGTCGGCTTCCAGTGCCCGGAGTGTGTGCGCGACGGGTCCGGTACCGGTCATGCCCCGACCGCCACCCTGCCCCGTACGATCGCGGGCGGCACGATCGCGGCGGATCCGCGGCTGTTCACCAAGATCCTGATCGTCATCAACCTCGCCGTGTTCCTCGCGGTGCAGATGAACAACTCCCTGCTGAACAGCCTGGTGCTGATCGGGCAGTGGCCGCCGGCGCCGTGGATGCCGACGGAGGGGGTCGCGGAGGGCGAGTGGTACCGCCTGGTGACCTCGATGTTCACGCACGAGGAGATCTGGCACATCGCCTTCAACATGCTGAGCCTGTGGTGGCTCGGCGGTCCCCTGGAGGCGGCGCTCGGCCGGGTCCGCTATCTCGCGCTGTACCTGGTCTCGGGTCTGGCGGGCAGCGCCCTGACCTATCTGCTGGCCTCGCCCTCCGAGGGCTCGCTCGGTGCCTCGGGTGCGATCTTCGGTCTGTTCGGCGCCACGGCGGTGCTGATGCGCCGGCTGAACTACGACATGCGGCCCGTGCTCGCCCTGCTGGCGATCAACTTGATCTTCACCTTCACCTGGTCCGGTATCGCCTGGGAGGCGCACATCGGCGGTCTGGTGGCCGGGGTGGTCGTCGGGTACGCGATGGTGCACGCCCCGCGTGAGCGCCGGGCCCTGGTGCAGTACGGCACCTGTGGGCTGGTGCTGGTCGCGGTGATCGCCCTCACGCTGCTGAGAACCTTCCAGCTCACCTGAGCCGGGTGGCCCCGGCTGTTGTCCACAGCGTGTGCCCGATCTTGTGCATACGGTACGGGAACAGCTGTGCCCCCTGTCACCGACCTGCGTTTATGCAGGTCAGGCAGGGGGCGAACAGGTTTCCGAAGGGTCGTGTGACGGTCGTACCGGCGTCAACCCGCCAGAGGTTATCCACAGATCTTCGTCTTTTCCCCAGGTGAGATGTGGAAATTCCGCAAGGGCTGTGGATAACTCAGCGGATACCCCTGGGCAGAGCTACATCAGAGCTACTTCCACTGGGTGGAGACACCGAATCCGGCGGCGATGAAGCCGAAGCCGACCACGATGTTCCAGTTGCTCAGCTGGCTGATGGGGAGTTCGCCGTCGGTGACGTAGAAAACGACGATCCACGCCAAGCCGATCAGGAACATCGCCAGCATGACGGGGGCGACCCAGGAGCGGCTGTTCAGCTTGATGGTCGTCGCCTGCTTCGAGGACGCGGGCGGCGTGTAATCGGCCTTCTTGCGGATACGTGACTTCGGCACGAGGGTCTCTCCTGTCGATGCGCTGCGTGGCCGCGCAGGGAACTCGGGTCGGGCTCGGGGCAGCGTACAAGGGGACACTGAGTGCTCCCCCGGGCGTCCGTTAGCGTAGTGCTTCCGCGGCGCCGAAGGAGAGTAAGGGTACGTTGAGCAATTCCGCCGACTCCCCCGAGACCGGAACGAACGCCGCCCATCGGGGGCGTTTCCGCCCGGTACGGGTCCTCACGGTCGGGGTCTTCGCCCTCGCCGGCCTGATCTTCTTCACCAGCTTCAACACGGCCAAGGGCACCAATATCCGCACCGACGCCTCGCTGCTGAAGCTCTCCGACCTGATCCAGGAGCGCAGCCGGGACAACGGTGAGCAGGGCGAGGCCAACGCCGCCCTGCGCGACCGGGTCGATTCCCTCGCCGAGCGCGACGACGGCCGTACCCAGGCGGAGGACGACAAGCTCACCGCCCTGGAGAAGGACGCCGGCACCCAGGAGCTGACCGGCGAGGCCCTCACCGTCACGCTGAACGACGCCCCGCCCGGCGCCACCGCCAAGCTCCCCGGCTATCCTGAGCCGCAGCCCGACTACCTGGTCATCCACCAGCAGGACCTCCAGGCCGTGGTGAACGCGCTCTGGCAGGGCGGCGCCGAGGGCATCAAGGTCATGGACCAGCGGCTGATCTCCACCAGCGCCGTGCGCTGCGTCGGCAACACCCTGATCCTCCAGGGCCGGGTCTACTCACCGCCCTACAAGATCACCGCCGTGGGGGACCCGGAGAAGCTGAAGCAGGCGCTCAGCGAGAGCCCCGCGATCCAGAACTACATGGTGTACGTCAACGTCTACGGGCTCGGCTGGAAAGTGGAGGACGACGGGGCGGTGACTCTTCCCGGCTACTCGGGCACAGTGGATCTGCACTACGCCCAGCCCGTGGAGTAAGCGTCTCCCCAGGAGCCGCCGGTCTTACTGGAGCCGCCGGTGCGCGTTGTCGTCAGGACGGTCAGCGAACTCTGCATCACGGCGGGCACCCTGATCGTGCTCTTCGTCACGTATGTCGTCTTCTGGACCGGGATCAAGGCCGACGGCGCCATGGACGACCAGATCGACCGGCTCCAGGACGCGTGGGCCCAGGGAGACACCGGCCCCGCCCCACCTCAGGGGGGCGCGGGCGCCACCACCCCGCCGGGGGGCACCGGCACCGCCCCGCCGCAGTCGGCGCCGGGCTCCCCGGTGAGCGACCCACCGGCGCAGAAAACGTACAAAAGCGGCGAACCGTTTGCGATCATGTACATTCCGCGGCTTGGTTTCACGTGGAACAAGCCCGTCCTTGAGGGCACCGGCACCGACACCCTGAAGAAGGGGCTCGGGCACTACGCCTCCACCGCGCGGCTCGGGGAGAAGGGGAACTTCTCGGTGGCCGGACACCGGCGTACGTACGGCGACCCCTTCAAGGACTTCCCGGGACTGAGGCCCGGGGACGCGGTCGTACTGACCGACGGGACGACCTGGTTCACCTACCGGATCGACAAAGGTCCCTACAAAACCCTGCCGACCGACGTCGCCGTGATCGATCCTGTGCCCAGGAAATCCGGCTACACCCGCGAGGGCCGCTACCTCACCCTCACCACCTGCGAACCCGAGTGGGGCCGCAGCCACCGGCTGATCGTCTGGGCGCATCTGGACTCCACCCAGCCTGTGGAGGCCGGGAAACCGGAGGCCCTCCGCCGTTAGTCTGGTGCGGGTACGGCGGGGGACTGGTGCCGTAGGTCGACCGAAGGGACGGAAGAGGCGGCATGTACGGCTGGATCTGGCGGCATCTGCCGGGGAACGCGTGGGTGAAGGCGCTGCTCTCACTGGTGCTCGTCGTGGCCGTGGTCTACGTCCTGTTCCAGTACGTGTTCCCGTGGGCCGAACCGCTGCTTCCCTTCAACGATGTGACGGTGGACAACCAGTGAGCGCGCGCATTCTCGTCGTGGACAACTACGACAGCTTCGTCTTCAACCTGGTCCAGTACCTCTACCAGCTCGGCGCCGAGTGCGAAGTTCTGCGCAACGACGAGGTCGCCACCGCCCACGCCCAGGACGGCTTCGACGGCGTGCTCCTCTCCCCCGGCCCCGGCACCCCCGAGCAGGCCGGCGTCTGCGTCGACATGGTCCGCCACTGCGCCGCCACCGGCGTCCCCGTCTTCGGTGTCTGCCTCGGCATGCAGTCCATGCAGGTCGCCTACGGCGGTGTCGTGGACCGCGCTCCCGAGCTGCTGCACGGCAAGACCTCGCCGGTCGAGCACGGAGGCAAGGGCGTCTTCGCCGGGCTGCCCTCGCCGTTCATCGCGACCCGGTACCACTCGCTGGCCGCCGAGCCCGCCACCGTCCCGGCCGAGCTGGAGATCACCGCGCGCACCCATGACGGGATCGTGATGGGGCTGCGCCACCGTGACCTGCCCGTCGAGGGTGTGCAGTTCCACCCCGAGTCGGTGCTGACCGAGCACGGCCACCGGATGCTCGCCAACTGGCTCGTGGAGTGCGGCGACCGGGACGCGGTGGCCAGATCGGCGGGGCTGGCCCCGGTGGTGGGCAGGGCCACGGCGTGACCGCGCTGCGCCCCGAGCGCGAGTCCGGCCCCGCGTACGGAGAAAGCTCCGGATACGGGGACGCCTCGGCGTTCAGGGACGCGACGCCCCACCACGACCCCGCCCGCCACGACCCCGCCCGCCACGACGCCGGCGGCCCCGCCCGCCACAGCCCTGGCGGCCCTGCCCACCACGACCCCGCCCGCCAAGGCCCCGGCCCCGGTCCCGGCGACAACGCCTCCCGCCGCTCCTACGACGGCTCCGCCCAGCCCTACGACCACCCCCCGTACGACCCCGGCTCCTCGGTGGCCGAGACGCAGATCCTCCCGCCCATCACCGAGCCACCGCCCGCCACGGGGCCGCCCTCCGCAGGTCGGACATCCGCCCCCGGCCGGTCACCCGTCGACCGCCCGGCACCCGCCCCCGGACCGCCCCCCGACGACGAGACCGTCGCGCTGCGGGTGGCCGAACCGCCGACGCGGCCCATATCGGCCGCTGGCGGCCCGGCCGCCCCCTCCGGCACCTCTCCCGCCCCCGGCGGTCGCGCGGCCCGCAGAAAGGCCGCCAAACGGCGTAACGGGCGTCGCGGCGGGCAAGGGACCCCCGCCACCCGCGGTGCCCCCGCTACCCGAGCCGCCCGAGCCACCCCCGCCGCCCCCGCCGCCCGCGGCGCCACCCGCGCCCACGCCGAGGGAACGGCCGCGGGAGCGGGCGACGGCACCCCCCGCGCCCCCCTCTCCCGCGTCGAGGCCCGCCGGCTCGCGCGGGCCCGCAAGCCCGGGCCGGCCGTGATCGCCAGCCGGGCCATCGGCGAGGTGTTCATCACCACCGGCGTCCTGATGCTCCTGTTCGTCACCTACCAGCTCTGGTGGACCAACGTCCGCGCCCACGCCGCCGCCGGCAAGGAGGCCAGCGACCTCCAGGAGGACTGGGCCAACGGCGAACGCAACCCCGGCTCCTTCGAACCGGGCCAGGGCTTCGCCATACTGCGGATGCCCACCCTGGACGTGGTCGTGCCGGTCGCCGAGGGCACCAGCAGCAAGCGGGTGCTGGACAAGGGCATGGTCGGCCACTACGCCGACGGTCAGCTGAAGACCGCCATGCCGGGCGACAAGAGCGGCAACTTCGGGCTCGCGGGCCACCGCAACACCCACGGCGAGCCGTTCCGCTACATCAACAAACTCAAGCCGGGCGATCCCATCGTGGTCGAGACCCAGGACACGTACTACGTCTACAAGATGGCCTCGGTGCTCCCGGTGACCTCGCCCGGCAACATCAGCGTCCTCGACCCGATCCCCAAGGACGCGGGTTTCACCGAGCCGGGCCGCTACATCACCCTGACGACCTGCACGCCGGAGTTCACCAGCAAGTACCGGCTGATCGTGTGGGGCAAGATGGTCGAGGAACGGCCGCGCAGCAAGGGCAAACCGGATGCGCTCGTCAGTTAAGGGCAGATGACAGTGGCAGCGACCACCGACGACACCGAGCAGCACACCGAGGCACCCGAGCCGGCGCCCGCGCGCCCGCGCCGCAGGCCCGGCCGGATCGCCATGGCGGTCAGTGTCTTCGGTGAACTCCTCATCACGGCCGGGCTGGTGCTCGGCCTCTTCGTCGTCTACTCCCTGTGGTGGACCAACGTCCTCGCCGACCGCAAGGCCGACCAGGAGGGCGACAAGGTCCGTGATCACTGGGCCGAGGGCGCCGAGGGCGGTCCCGGCGCGCTGGACACCAAGGACGGCATCGGGTTCCTGCACGTCCCGACGATGAGCGGCGACGAGATCCTGATCAAGAAGGGCACCGACACCGACCTCCTCAACGACGGTGTCGCCGGCTACTACACCGACCCGGTGAAGGCCGCCCTGCCCACCAGCGGCAAGAACGGCAACTTCTCGCTCGCCGCACACCGGGACGGACACGGGGCGAAGTTCCACGACATCCACAAGATCGAGAAGGGCGACCCGATCGTCTACGAGACCAAGGACGACTGGTACGTCTACAAGGTCTACGCCCTGCTCCCGGAGACCTCCAAGTACAACGTCGAGGTCCTCGCCCCAATCCCCAAGGAGTCCGGCCGCAAGAAGGCCGGCAAGTACATCACCCTGACCACCTGCACCCCGGTGTTCACCAGCCGCTACCGGTACATCGTGTGGGGCGAACTGCAGCGCGTCGAGAAGGTCGACGAGAAGCGGACCCCGCCGAAGGAACTGCGCGCACGCTGAGCGGCGAGCGGCCGGCGGCGAGCGGCCGGCAGCCCGTCCCCCGGACATGAGCGGGCCCGGCATACATGAGCAGGCCCCGCCGGACATGAGCAGGCCCCACCGGACACGAGCAGGCCCCACCGGACATGAGTGGGCCTCACCGGACATGAGTGGGCCCCGCCGGAACCTCCCGGCGGGGCCTGCTCACGTGGGCTGACGCGGCTCAGTCGTCCCTGCCGCCGAGGAATCCGCCGCCGTCCCCACCGCCGTTGCCGTTGCCGTTGCCCCCGTTGTCCTGGCCGAACCCGACCGTGGTGAGGGTGACGGCCGTGCCGCCGGGGTTGTCGGTCTTCTCGCCCGCGCCCGGCGACTGGTTGACCACGAGCGCGTTGTCGCCCTGGTCGCTGCCGGGGGCGAACTGGATGTTGGTGAAGCCGGCGGCCTGGAGGATCTGCCGGGCCTGGGCGACCGTCTGGTTACGGACCTCCGGGACCTGGACCTCTTCCTTCTCCTCCTCGAACTTGCCGACCTTCAGCGTCACCGTGGAGCCCTTGTCGACCGGCGAACCCGCGCCCGGCGTGGTCTCGATGACCTTGCCGTTCTGGTTCTGGTCGGTCGTCGGCACCTCGGTGCAGGTACCGGTGAGGTCATTGGCCTCCAGCTGGGCCTGGGCGGCCTCACAGCTCTGGCCGACGACACTCGGCACGGTGGCCTGCTCGACCTCCTTGGCGATGGTGAGGGTGATCGTGGATCCCTTCTCCACCTCCTTGCCGAGGCCGGGGTCCTGCTCCAGGACGGTGTTCGGTTCCTCCGTGGTCTCCTTGGTCTCCGTCTTGACGACGAACTCGTAGTCGTCGCCCTCCAGCTTCGCCTTGGCGTCCTCCAAGGTCTCGCCGATCACGCTCGGTACGGCGACCTTGGGTGCGCCGGTGGAGACCACCAGGTTGATCGTGGTGCCCTTGTCGACCTCGGTGTCCTTGGCCGGGTCGTGCGAGCAGACGCTGCCCTTGGGCTGGTCCTCGCAGGGCTTCTTGCTGACGGAGGTCTCCAGATAGGCGTTGGACGCCTGCCTCTTGGCGTCCTCCTCCGTGAGGCCGATGAAGTTGGGCACCTTCACCGTGTCGTTGCCGACGCCGCCGCCCGCGAAGACCCAGCGGCCGATCAGGATCGCGCCGATCAGGACCAGTACCGCCGCCACGACCAGCAGGATCGTGGAGGTGTTGTTCTTCTTCTGGCGGCGCCGGTCGGGGCGGTCGTCGTAGCCGTAACCGCCGTCGTCCGGGTTGACCGGGGGCAGCATGGTGGTGGCGGGGGCGCCGCCGTCCGAGCGCAGGGCCGTGGTCGCCTGGTCGTCGGGGTAGCCGCCGTAGCCGACCGCGCCCATCGCCGCCGTCGCCGCGACCGGCTGGCCGTCCAGACACGCCTCGATGTCGATGCGCATGTCGTCGGCGGACTGGTAGCGGTAGTTCGGGTCCTTGACCAGCGCCCGCAGGACGATCGCGTCCATCTCGGGCGTGATCTCGGGGTCGAAGACGCTGGGCGGCTGCGGCTCCTCGCGCACATGCTGGTAGGCCACGGCCACCGGGGAGTCCCCGACGAACGGCGGGCGTACCGTCAGCAGCTCGTAGAGCAGACAGCCCGTGGAGTAGAGGTCGGAGCGGGCGTCCACCTGCTCGCCCTTCGCCTGCTCGGGCGAGAGGTACTGGGCGGTGCCGATGACCGCGGAGGTCTGCGTCATGGTCATCCCGGAGTCGCCCATCGCGCGGGCGATACCGAAGTCCATGACCTTGACCTGGCCGTTGCGCGTCAGCATGACGTTCGCGGGCTTGATGTCGCGGTGGACGATCTGGTTGCGGTGCGAGTACTCCAGGGCCTGGAGGATGCCGATGGTCATCTCCATCGACCGCTCGGGCAGCAGCTTACGGCCCGAGTGCAGCAGCTCACGGAGCGTGGAACCGTCGACGTACTCCATGACGATGTACGGGATCGAGACCCCGTCGATGTAGTCCTCGCCCGTGTCGTAGACCGCCACGATCGCGGGATGGTTGAGCGAGGCGGCCGACTGGGCCTCCCGGCGGAACCGGGCCTGGAAGGACGGGTCGCGCGCGAGATCCGCGCGCAGCGTCTTCACCGCCACGGTGCGACCGAGCCGGGTGTCGTGCGCGAGGTAGACCTCCGCCATGCCACCACGACCGAGCACCTGGCCCAGTTCGTACCGGCCGCCGAGGCGACGCGGCTCTTCCATAGCTTCCTACCAGCCCTCTCCGTCGGTCCCGGCCCGCACATGTGTGCGGTCCGGAGGCTGCCGTCCGGGCCTACCGTACCCGGATGGAATGGTGTGACCTGGCCAAGCCCGTGACCCGATACATGACCGGTATCGCAACGTGCACCGATGGGAAAGGGGCGTGACCGGAGTCACTGCTTGGCCTTGACGACCGCCTCCATCACGCTCTTGGCGATCGGTGCGGCGAGTCCGCCACCGGAGATGTCACCGCGGTCGGCGTTCTCGTCCTCGACCACCACGGCCACCGCCACGGGTGAACCGTCGTCGCCCTTCGCGTAGGAGATGAACCACGCGTACGGCTTCTCGCTGTTGTCCACACCGTGCTGGGCGGTACCGGTCTTGCCGCCCACCGCGACGCCCGGGATCTGCGCCGCCTTGCCCGTGCCGTCGTTGACGACGGTCTCCATCATCGACTGGAGGATCTGCGCGTTCTCCGGCGACAGCGGCCGGCTCAGCTCCTCCGGCGAGTTCTGCTCGATGGTGTCCAGGCTGGGCGCCTGGAGCTTGTCGACCATGTACGGCTTCATCAGCTTGCCGTCGTTGGCGATCGCGGAGGCGACCATCGCCATCTGGAGCGGGGTCGTGGCGGTGTTGAACTGGCCGATGGAGGACAGCGCGGTCTGCGACGGGTTCATGTCGTCCGAGAACACCGACGCGGTGGAGCGCACCGGTGTGAACTGCTCGGAGGTGAACCCGAACTCCTTCGCCGTCTCCAGCATCTTGTCGTTGCCGAGGTCCGAGCCGACCTTGCCGAACACCGTGTTGCAGGACCACTGGAGGGCGACCCGCAGGGTGGCGTTCTTGCAGGGGATGTTGCCGTCGTTGGGCAGCTTGGTCGTGGTCTCCGGCATGGTCCACGGGTCCGGCGAGTCCGTCTTCTCGTCGGCGTCCCCGTACAGCCCGTGCTCCAGCGCGGCGGCGGCCGTGAGGACCTTGAACGTGGAGCCCGGCGGGTAGACCTCGCGCAGCGCCCGGTTCAGCATCGGGTCGTCGGGGTTCTGCTTCTTCTGGAGCTTGTTCCACGCCTTGGCGTCGGAGTCCGAGTAGCCCGCGATGGAGGTCGGGTCGTACGACGGGTACGACGCCAGCGCCAGGATCTTGCCGGTGGTCGGCTCGATCGCGGCGACCGCCCCCTTGCCGCGCTTGGCCAGCCCCTCGTAGGCGGCCTTCTGCGCGGCGGTGTCGAGGGTGGTGACGACGTTGCCGCCCTCCTTGTCCTTGCCGGTGAACATGCCCAGCGTGTTGCGGAAGAACAGCCGGTCGTCGTTGCCGGTGAGGATGCCGTCCTCAAGGAGTTCCAGCTGGTTGGCGCCGAACGCCTGCGAGGTGTAGCCGGTCACCGGCGCCCACATGGGGCCGTCCTTGTAGGTGCGGACGTACTCGAAGTCGCCGCTCTTGGTCTCGCGGTGGCCGGTGATGGCCTTGCCGTCCACGATGATGTCGCCGCGCGGGGTGGCGTACCGCTCGATCGCCACCCGGCGGTTCTTGGGGTCGGTCGCCAGTTCGTCGGCCTGGACGTACTGGAGCCAGTTGTCCCGGATCAGCAGGGTCAGGACGAGCAGTCCACAGAAGATCGCGATCCGGCGCAGGGGCTTGTTCACGGGCGGACCACCTGGGTCATCTCGGCGTCGGGGTGCGGCGCGGGCGACGGCGCCGGGCGGCGGGCGGTGTCACTGATTCTGATCAGGATGGCGATCAGCGCCCAGTTGGCGATCACGGAGGAACCACCGGCCGCGAGGAACGGCATCGTCATACCGGTCAGCGGGATGAGCCCCATCACACCGCCGGCGACGACGAAGACCTGGAGGGCGAAGGCGCCGGACAGGCCGACGGCGAGCAGCTTGCCGAACGGGTCGCGGGCGGCCAGCGCCGTACGCACCCCGCGCTCCACGATCAGCGCGTACAGCAGCAGCAGCGCCATCACACCGGCCAGGCCCAGTTCCTCGCCGAAGGTGGCGAGGATGAAGTCGGAGTTGGCGGCGAAGCGGATCAGATCGGAGTGGCCCTGGCCCCAGCCGGTACCGAGGGTGCCGCCGGAGCCGAACGCCCACAGCGCCTGCATGGCCTGCTCGGAATGGCCGAACACGCCCTGCTGGCTGAGGGTGTACTCGCGCATCGGGTCGAGCCAGGCGTCCACCCGCTGCTGGATGTGCGGCTCGAAGGAGGCCACGCCGACCGCGCCGACCGCGGACATCAGCAGACCGAAGACGATCCAGCTGGTCCGCTCGGTGGCGACGTACAGCATGATGACGAACATTCCGAAGAACAGCAGCGAGGTGCCGAGGTCCGTCTCGAAGACCAGGATCAGGATGGACATCGCCCAGACCACCAGGATCGGGCCGAGGTCGCGTCCGCGCGGCAGGTACAGGCCCATGAAGCGGCGGGAGGCGAGGGCCAGCGCGTCGCGCTTGACCATCAGGTAGCCGGCGAAGAACACCGCGAGGACGATCTTCGCGAACTCACCGGGCTGGATGGAGAATCCGGCGACCGAGATCCAGATCTTCGCGCCGTACAGGTCCTTGCCGAGCCCCGGGACCAGCGGCAGCAGCAGCAGGAACAGCGCGCCGACCATGGAGATGTAGGTGTAGCGCTGTAGGACCCGGTGGTCCTTGAGGAAGACCAGCACGACGATGGCGAGGGCGATGCCGAGCGCCGTGTACATCAGCTGGTTGGGTGCCGCGCTGCCCGCCTGTCCGATGTCCTGGAGCAGCGGGGACTGGTCGAGCCGCCAGATGGCGACCAGCCCGAGCCCGTTGAGCAGGGTGGTCAGCGGCAGCAGCAGCGGGTCCGCGTACGGGGCGAACTTGCGTACGACGAGATGGGTGACGCCCGCCAGCAGACCCAGGCCCAGGCCGTAGCCGAGCAGGCCGGCCGGTACCTCGTCGTTGATGGCGAGGCCCACGTTGGCGTAGGCGAAGACCGGGATGGCGACGGCGAAGACCAGCAGTGCCAGTTCGGTGTTGCGGCGGCTGGGCGCTCCGATGGCGCCGATCGTGGACGTGTGCTGCGAGGAGTTGGAAGTGCTGCTCATCGTGTGACAGGGCCTCTCACGGCGTGCTCACTGCGTACCGCAATTCGAGACGACCTTCTGCTCTTCCTCCGACAGGCTCGGGCCGGGGCTGGTCGTGGTCGCGGGCGGGGACGTGGACGAGTCGGGGTTGGGGGACGCCGGGTCCGTCGGGGTGGCCGAAGGGCTCGGTGACGCTTTGGACGTGAAGGAGGAACGGGTGGTTCCCGTGGTGCCTCCGGCCTCGCCCTCTCCGCTCTCGGAGTTCTTCGCGCTCTCGGCCGCCTGCCGGTCCGCCTGCTTCTTGCACGCGGACGCCTGCAGGGCCAGCTCGTCGATCTTCGCCTGGGCGTTCTTCAGTCCGCCTTCGGCGATCGTCGCCTCCACCGACTTCTGCTGGTAGGGCGGCAGGTACTTGAGTTCGATCTCGGGGTGGTCGCGTTCGACCTCCGACAGCGAGACCCAGGCCAGGTCCTGGCTGATGCCCCGGTACAGCGCCACATGCTCGCCGTTGGTGCCGACGTAGTACTGCGTCTGGGTCCAGCGCCAGCCGCCGTACAGTCCGCCGCCGACCACCGCCAGGGCCAGCACCCCGAACAGGGAGCGCTTGAGCCAGCGGCCTCTGCGGGGCTTGGTGAAGTCGTCGTCGCCGTAGTCGAAGCCGTCGGCGGGGATGTAGCCGGTGGTGTCGCCGGAGCCGGGCGGGCCGAACTCGCCGCCCCCGCCCTGGCCGGGCACCTGGCGGCCGAGTCCGGAGGCCCGGCCGGCCGGGGTCTGCATGATGCCGTTGTCGCTGAGCTGGTGCTGGTTCTCGGCGACCGCGCCGACCACCAGCGGGGCGTCGGAGAGCTGCCCGGCGAGGGTGTCGGAGGTGTCGAGGTCCAGGACGTCCGCGACGATGACCGTGATGTTGTCGGGGCCGCCGCCGCGCAGCGCGAGCTGGATCAGCTCCTGCACGGTCTCCTGCGGGCCCTGGTAGCTGGCGAGGGTGTCCTCCAGCGTCTGGTGCGAGACCACCCCGGACAGCCCGTCGGAGCAGATCAGATACCGGTCGCCGGCCCGCACCTCGCGGATCGAGAGATCCGGTTCGACGTGGTCGCCACTGCCCAGCGCGCGCATCAGCAGCGAGCGCTGCGGATGGGTGGTGGCCTCCTCCTCGGTGATCCGGCCCTCGTCGACGAGCCGCTGCACCCAGGTGTGGTCCTGGGTGATCTGGGTGAGCACCCCGTCGCGCAGCAGATACGCGCGCGAGTCGCCGACGTGCACCAGACCGAGCCGCCGGCCGGTCCACAGCAGGGCGGTGAGCGTGGTGCCCATGCCCTCCAGCTGGGGGTCCTCCTCGACCATCGCGCGCAGCTGGTCGTTGGCCCGCTGCACGGCGGTGCCGAGCGAGGTGAGGATGTCGGAGCCCGGGATGTCGTCGTCCAGGGCGACGATGGTGGAGATGGCCTCGGAGGAGGCGACCTCGCCGGCGGCGGCGCCGCCCATGCCGTCGGCGATCGCGAGCAGCCGCGGACCGGCGTAACCGGAGTCCTCGTTGCCCTCCCGGATCATGCCCTTGTGCGATCCGGCGGCGAAGCGCAGTGACAGGCTCATGCCCACCTCGCCCGTCGGCTCCGGGTACAGCCGGTCGTGTCGAGCCACACTGCCCACCCTCCGGTCGGGAGCGCGCAAGGGTCCTGGGTGAGAACCGCCGCTGCGTGCTCGCTCCGCTCGCGCTCACTCATGATGTAGCACTACTTCCGCAACTCGATGACCGTCTTGCCGATGCGGATCGGCGCACCCAGCGGAACGGGTGTGGGGGTCGTCAGCCGGCCCCGGTCGAGGTAGGTGCCGTTGGTGGAGCCGAGGTCCTCGACGATCCACTGGCCGTCCCGGTCCGGGTAGATCCTGGCATGACGGCTGGAGGCGTAGTCGTCGTCCAGCACGATCGTGCTGTCGTGCGCGCGGCCCAGCGTGATGGTCTGGCCCTGGAGCGCGACCGTGGTGCCGGTGAGGGTGCCCTCCGTCACCACGAGTTTGGTCGGGGCGTTACGGCGCGACCGGCCGCCCGACGGCTGTTGGCGCTGCGGCGGCGGCGCCTGCCGGGCCGCTTGCTGCTGCGGCCGCCCCGCTTCCCGTCGCGACCCGCGCTGTGTGACGCGCGTGCCGAACAGATCGCTGCGGATGACCTGCACGGCCACGATCACGAACAGCCACAGTACGGCCAGAAAACCCAGCCGCATGACCGTGAGGGTCAGCTCTGACATTGCCCCCGGATCACCCTTCGGCTTGCCTATAGATAACGGTGGTGCTGCCCACGACGATCCGCGAGCCGTCGCGGAGCGTAGCGCGGGTGGTGTGCTGCCCGTCCACCACGATGCCGTTGGTGGACCCGAGATCCTGGATCGTCGAGGGCGTTCCGGTCCGGATCTCGCAGTGCCGGCGGGAGACGCCGGGGTCGTCGATCCGCACGTCGGCCTCGGTGCTGCGGCCGAGCACGAGCGTAGGGCGGGAGATCTGGTGGCGGGTGCCGTTGATCTCGATCCAGTGGCGGGTGCGGGCGCCGCCGGCCGCGGGCCGCTGCGGGGCCGCGGGCTGCGGATAGCCGTACCCGCCGCCCGGGCGCGCGCCGCTCGCGGGCGGCGGGGCCGCGGGCATGGGGGGCGCGCCGGCGGGCGGCTGCGACGGGTAGCCGGTGGGGCGCGGCCCGGCGGGGGCGGCGCCACCGGGCGCCGGGGCGCCGGGCGTGGGCGTGATGGGGCCCGAGGGGCCGGGCTGGCTGGTGGACGAGGCGAGCGTACGGCTGCGCACCCGGTACAGACCGGTGTCCAGGTCGTCCGCCTTCTCCAGATTCACCTTGATCGGCCCGAGGAAGGTGTAGCGCTGCTGCTTCGCGTAGTCGCGCACCATGCCCGCCAGCTCGTCGCCGAGCTGTCCGGAGTAGGGGCTGAGCCGCTCGAAGTCCGGCGTGCTCAGCTCCACGATGAAGTCGTTGGGGACGACGGTGCGGTCGCGGTTCCAGATGGTGGCGTTGTTGTCGCACTCGCGCTGGAGCGCGCCGGCGATCTCCACGGGCTGGACCTCGGATTTGAAGACTTTGGCGAAGGTGCCGTTGACCAGACCTTCGAGACGCTGCTCGAATTTCTTCAGGACTCCCATGGGGCACCTCCTCCGTCGTTGCCACTCTGGGTACTGCGCCGGCCGCCGCCGGGTGTGCTGCGGATGTCGCTCTGTGTGGTGCTGCGCTTACGGGTGCTGCTTGCCTGGTACTGCTTACTGATCGTATCCACGCGCCGCTCAATCGGCTGGTTCCCCTGGTCGGGCCGGTCGAAGGTTCGTCGGTCCGTCGTTTCGCCGACGGGGTCCGACGCCTGCGACCGTTCCCGCTGGAGGGCCTCTTCGAACTCCTTCCGGGGCGTGGTCCTGCCCCTGGATCGTAGAGCCGACCATTCACCAGTGTCCCGCACCGTGCTGTGGAGACCGCCCTGCTTCGGGGGAGAAGGGGAGGACCGGTACGAGGTTGATACGTGCCGGTAGGTCCTGGCGGTTCGACACGGGCCCGGCGGGGGGCCCGCGGGCTGCCTGGGAGGGCCGTCTGCCCTGAACAAGGGAGGTGAACCCACCCGGTCCAGCGTGCTAATGTTCTGCGTGTCGGAGGGCGCCGGACCCCATGCGGGAAGGGCCCGAGGACACACCCAATGCGCGGGTGGCGGAATAGGCAGACGCGCTGGATTCAGGTTCCAGTGCCCGCAAGGGCGTGGGGGTTCAACTCCCCCCTCGCGCACAACCGAGGGATCGGGCGGCATCGCTGAGGCGATGCCGCCCGATCCTTTTTCCGTCCGCTCTCTTCTGACGGCCGGTGGGCGCGCGATCTGTGAGGAAGGTCTCAGGGAGCGGCGGCAGGGGAAGCGGCACTGTCAAGGGGGAGGTCGCTGTGCGATGCGACGACGACGAACCGGTCTTCAAGAAGAGCCCGTGGGGGACGGCCCGGTACGTCTACAACCCGCGCCATCCCGTCGGTCTGGCGCTGATCGTGATGAGCGTGGTCGTCGGCGGGATCGTGCTGCTGCTGATGCAGCTGCGGGCGGGGCCGTTCGCGCCGCCGCCGGACGCCGTGCTGCCCTCCTGGAGCAGCACGACGGAGCCCACGGACCTGGCGCCGTGGGTGCCGCCGGTCGACACCTCGCCGCCGACATGGATCCCCACCCCCGCGGAATCCGACGCGCCTCCCTCCGGCGGCGGGTGACGCTGTACGGTCTGCCCACCGGATCGGTGTTCGAGCAGACGGGGGAGGCGGTCGCGATGGCCGAGGTCGAGGTCGAGTCGGGGACGGATTCCCCGGATTCCCCGGATTCCCTGGATTCCCGTAATGCCCTGGATTCCGCGGGCTCCGCGGGTTCCACGGGTTCCGCGGTCGGGGTGCGGATCCCGCCGGTGGCCGGGTTCGCCGAACGGGCCGCGCACGGACTCGCCTCACCCAAGGACGAGGGCAAGGCGCTGCGCGAGCGGGTGCCCCGAGGCTCGCACGCGCTGCTGGACATCGACGCGGCCCGGCCGGACGCGGTGGCCTCGGTGGAGGAGTCCAGCCGGGGACGGCTCCCCGAACTGGCCCCGCTGCGGGTCGGCCGGATGGCGGCCACGCCCTTCGCGTTCCTGCGCGGCTCCGCCGGGCTGATGGCGTACGACCTGGCCCGCACCCCCATGACCCGGATCCGCGCGCAGATCTGCGGGGACGCCCACGCGGCGAACTTCGGTCTCTACGGGGACGCGCGGGGCGCGCTGGTCATGGATCTGAACGACTTCGACGAGACGGTGCACGGCCCCTGGGAGTGGGATCTCAAGCGGCTCGCGACCTCCCTGGTGCTGGCCGGGCGCGAGGCGGGCGCGGACGAGTCCATCTGCCGGGAGGCCGCCCACGACGCGGTCGGCGCGTACCGGCGCACCCTGCGGCTGCTGGCCCGGATGCCGGTGCTGGAGGCATGGCACGCCATCGCCGACGAGGAGTTGGTGTCCCACACCGACGCCCACGATCTGCTGGGCACGCTGGAGCGGGTCTCGGAGAAGGCACGGTCCAACACCAGCGGGCGGTTCGCCGCCAGGTCGACGGAGCCGACGCAGGACGGGGGCGTGCGGTTCGTGGACGCGCCGCCGGTGCTGCGGCGGGTCGAGGACGCGGAGGCGGCGGCCGTCGTGACCGCCCTGGAGGGGTACGTCGGCTCGCTGCCCGAGGACCGGCATCCGCTGCTGGCCCGCCACGCGGTGCACGATGTGGCGTTCCGGGTCGTCGGCACGGGCAGTGTGGGCACGCGGTCCTACGTCGTGCTGCTGCTGGACCACCGGGGCGAGGCGCTGATACTCCAGGTCAAGGAGGCCCGGCCGTCGGTGCTGGTGCCGCATCTGGTGACCGCCGGGTTCGAGGTGGCGCCGACGGAGCACGAGGGGCGCCGGGTGGTCGCCGGGCAGAAGCGGATGCAGGTCGTCAGCGACACCCTGCTGGGCTGGACGACGGCGGACGGGCGGCCGTACCAGGTACGGCAGTTCCGCAACCGCAAGGGCAGTGTGGATCCGGCCGCCCTCTCCGCCGACCAGCTCGACGACTACGCGCGGATGACCGGCGCGCTGCTCGCCCGCGCCCACAGCCACAGCGCGGACCCCCGGCTGCTGGCCGGGTACTGCGGCAAGAACGAGGAGCTGGACGAGGCGATCGCCGGGTTCGCCGTGGCCTACGCGGACCGTACCGAGGCGGATCACGCGGCGCTGGTGTCGGCGGTGCGGGAGGGGCGGGTCGCCGCGGAGCTGGGGGTGTGACGGCCACCGGCGGCCACCGACGGGGCGGGGCCCGGCCACCGGCGGGGCGGGGCGGGATCGGTCCGGCCGGGGCGGTGTGGCCTAGGCTGGGCGGGTGACGACCCCGGAAGCTGAGCAGTCGCGGCCCGAGGCACGGTTGGAGAAGGCCGTGCGCGCCGCCGAGCAGGCGCTGATCGAGTACGAGATCGCGGTGGAGACCTTCCGGGTCGAGGTGGACAACTTCTCCCGGCTGCACCACCAGCGGCTCGGCCCGATGTACGCCCGGCTCGAAGAGCTGGACGCGCGGATCGCCGAGGCCCGGGCCGCCCGTACCGGCGATCCCGAGGACCTGGCCAAGGCGCACGAGCTGCGTGCGCGGGTCATGCCCATGCCGGACGTGGAGGAGCTGTTCCACGGCTGGATGGACGGCGAGGGGCTCTTCCCGGAGGCCGTGGCGATGCTCACGGACCAGCCGGTACGGCCCCCGCAGCGGGTACGGCCCACCGAGGAGGCCCGCCGCCTCTACCGCGAACTGGCCCGCAAGGCCCACCCCGACCTGGCGCAGGAGGAGGGCGAGCGCACCCGGCGCGAGGAGTTCATCACCCGGGTGAACGCGGCGTACGCCCGCGGCGACGAGACCGAGTTGCGGGAGCTGGCCGAGGAGTGGGCCGCCGGGCCGCGGCCCGAGGAGCAGGGGCCGATCGAGAGCGAGGAACTGTACGCCCGTCTCGAATGGCTCGCCCGGCGCAAGGAACTGCTCTCCCTCGTCGTACGGGAGCTGGAGGAGAGCGCGATCGGCTCCATGCTGAAGCTGGCGCCCGACGACCCCGACCGGCTCCTGGAGGAGATCGCCGACCAGCTGATCGCGGAGGTCGACCGGCGCGAGACCGAGCTGGCCGAGCTGTCCGAGCTGGAGGCGACGGCGGACCGGGACGAGCAGCGGCCGGAGGAGCGGGACGAGCAGCGGCCGGAGGAGCGGGACGAGCAGCGGCCGGAGGAGCGGGGCTGATCCGCGGTCCGGGGGCTTCGGGTGGCGTCCGGGCTTTCGGGTAGCGTCGGTGACATGAATTTCGGAGCTGGTGTGCCCACGGTCCAGGTCATGGACCTCAAGGACGGTGACTTCCTGCTGGACGTCCGCGAGGACGACGAGTGGCGGGCCGGTCACGCCGCCGGGGCGCTGCACATCCCGATCAGCGAGTTCGTGGCCCGGTACGGCGAGCTGACCGAGGCCGCGCCGCAGGACGCCCGCGTCCATGTGATCTGCCGCTCGGGCGGGCGTTCCGCGCAGGTCACGATGTACCTTGCCCAGCAGGGCGTGGACGCCGTGAACGTGGACGGCGGGATGCAGATCTGGGAGGCGGCCGGCCGCCCCGTCGTGACGGACGGGGGCGAACCGGGGCACGTCCTGTAGGTCAGGCCAGGGGGTGGGCGGCCAGCAGGTCGCCCAGGGTCTCCTCGTGGGCCGCCGCCGGGCCCAGCGACAGCTCCAGCTGTTTGGCCCAGGCGTGATAGCGGTGCAGCGGGTACTCCACGTCGGCGCCGAAGCCGCCGTGCAGATGCTGTGCCGTCTGCACCACCCGGCGTACGCCCTCCGAGGCCCAGATCTTGGCCACCGCCACATCGCCGGAGACGGGCAGCGCGCCCGTCACGCCCGCGTCGATCCGCCAGGCCGCCTGCCACAGGGTGGCCGCCATCGCGCGCAGGTCGATGTAGCGGTCCGCGGCCTGTACGGCGACCGCCTGGAACGTGGCGATCGGATGCCCGAACTGCTCCCGTTTGCCCGCGTACTCGCCGGTCATGGCCAGGACCCGCTCACCGAGGCCGAGCGCCAGCGCGCAGGTGCCGGTGGCCAGCAGATCGCGCAGCCACTCCCACGCCCCCGCGGCGTCGATGACCTCGCGGGCAAGGATCCTGGCGCCGTCCAGCCGCAGTTCGCCCAGCCGCTCGCCGGAGGTGGAGACCTGCTCGGCGAGCCCGGTCCCGGGATGTCCGCGCGGCACCAGCGCGAGCACGCTCCGGTCGTCGCCGGTGTGCGCCGGTACGAGGGTGAGGTCCGCCTCGTACGCCCAGGGCACCGCCGTCTGGGTGCCGTCCAGCACCCAGGTGTCGCCGTCCCGCCGGGCGGTGACCGCGCGTTCGGCCGGGTCGTGGCCGGTGCGGCCGTGCGCGGCGACGGTCAGCACGCTCTCGCCGCGGCCCGCGCGCGCGAGCAGGGCGGAGTGGGTGCGCGGGTCGCCGTAGCGCTGTACGGCCGCCGCCGCGGCGGTGCTCTCCAGGAGCGGGACGCGCGCGAGGACCCTGGCGGACTCGCGCAGGACCAGGCACAGGGCGACGGTGTCCAGGCCGGCGCCGTCGTGCTCGGGCGCGAGCAGCAGACTGAGCAGGTCGGCGTCGGCGAGTCTGGCCCACAGGGCGCGGTCGAGGTCGTCGGCGACCGGGCCGGAGCTGAGGGCCGGGCTGGGTACGGCGTCGGGGGCGACGTCGGCGAAGACGCCCCGCGCCGCCTCGGCCGCCGCCTGCTGCTCCTCGCTGAAGGTGAAGTCCACGGTTCCGTCCTCCCGGCGCGTGCGCGCATCCTTCGCGATCAGATGCCATCTGACGGAGCGTCAAGATAGAACAGGTTCTATGAGAAGGGAACGGGGAGGGGGAGGGGGGTTGGCGGAGAGGCTGCGCGAGGCGGGCGCGGCTGAGTACCGTTCGCGTTCGAGCACCGTCCTCCATCCGGGTGGTGTGCGGTGAGTGCGGTGGTGAGTGCGGTGGCCTGTCGGGGGCAGGAGCGCCGCCGCGAACGGACAGGAATCGGGGCGGAATGGACGCGCAGGGCGCACGGGACGCGGAACAGCGCGTTCCGGAGGCTGGTGCGGAGGCTCGGGAGTCGCCCGCTCCCCGGAGCGGGATAGCGGCCCTCTCGTTGCCGTACCAGATCGGGGTCGCGCTGGCGCTCGCCGGTGTCGCGGTGGCGGTCTGTGTCCATCTCGGCATGGTCTTCCTGCATGTGGCGCCCTCGAACACGGTCACCAAGCAGCACGGTGAGGTGATCGAGGACTGGGTCTACCCGGAGTTCGAGCAGAACTGGAAGCTGTTCGCGCCCAATCCGCTCCAGCAGAACGTCGCCGTCCAGGTGCGCGCCCAGCTCCGCACGCCGGACGGCAGCGGCCGTACGACCGGCTGGTACGACCTGTCCGCCGCCGACGGCCGGGCGATCGACGGCAATCCGCTGCCCAGCCACACCCAGCAGAACCAGCTGCGCCGGGCCTGGGACTTCTACGCCGCCACGCACGACGCCGAGAACCGGGCGACCGGCTCGCGCGGGACGCTGGCGGAGACGTACGTACGGCGGCTGGTGGTGCTGCGGCTGCACCGGGAGGGGGTGACCGGGGAGCACGGGCGGATCGAGCGGGTGCAGGTCAGGTCCCGTACGACCAATGTCAGGCCGCCGGAGTGGAGCGACGAGAAGATCTCGACGGAGCCGGTGCACCGGGTGCTGCCCTGGTGGCGGGTGCCCGCGCGCGAGGGCGTCGGGGGGATCGGATGAACCGCTTCTCCCTCGCGGTCTCGCGCGGTATCGGGCGGGTCACCGAGAGCGCGCTGGGGCCGTACCAGACCGCCGTCATCCGGATCGGCTTCGCGGCGACCTGGCTGCTCTTCCTGCTGCGGGAGTTCCCGTACCGGCAGGAGCTGTACGGTCCCGACGGGCCGTGGAGCTGGGCGCTGGCCGAGGAGCTGATCGGGCTGAACGGCTCGTTCACGGCCCTGATGTGGACGGACGGGCAGCTCTGGTTCGAGAGCGTCTATCTGCTCGCCGCGCTGTCGGCGCTGCTGCTGTTGCTGGGCTGGCGGACCCGCACGATGTCGGTGCTGTTCATGGTCGGGGTGTTCTCCCTCCAGAACCGCAGTGTGTTCGTGGGTGACGGCGGCGACAACGTGCTGCACCTGATGTCCTTCTACCTCGTCTTCACGCGCTGCGGTCAGGTCTGGTCGCTGGACGCGCGCCGGGAGCGGCGGGCGGCGGCGGCCCGCGCGCGCGGGGAGTGGGTGACGGACCGGGCCGGGCCGGTGCTGTGGGGCGTGATGGCGTTCGCGCTGACCGCGGTGACGCTGTCGGGGCGCATGAACAGCGGGGACGGCGCAGACGGCGAATGGTCCGTGCCGGTGCTGCTGTGGGGCGTCCTGCTGACCCAGGCCCTGTGGTGGGGGCTCGCCCGGGTGGCGCGTACCCGCCCTCGGCCGAGGGTCCTGCTGGATGTGATCGCCAACATCGTCCACAACGGCGCCCTGCTGGTCATCATGGCCGAGGCGTGTCTGATCTACGCCACCGCCGGCTGGTACAAGATCCAGGGCTCGCGCTGGCAGGACGGCACGGCGGTCTACTACCCGCTGCACCTCGACTACTTCTCGCCCTGGCCCGCCCTCGGCGACCTGCTGACCGCCAGCGGCACGATCGTGATGCTGGTGACGTACGGGACGGTCTTCGCGCAGATCGCGTTCCCGTTCACCCTGCTCCACCGGCGGGCCAAGAACGTACTGCTCACCGCCATGATCATCGAGCACGCGGCGATCGCGGTGGTGCTGGGGCTGCCGTTCTTCTCGCTCGCGATGATCGCGGCGGACCTGGTCTTCCTGCCGACGTCGTTCCTGCGGAGGGTGGGGGGTTTCGTGGGGGGCGTGGGGGTGGGCGTACGTACGCGCTTGCGCTTGCGCTTGCGGGTGGGGTGTGCGGGGCGTGCGGGGGCTTCTGGGGCTTCTGGGGCTTCTGGGGCTCCTGGGGCTGAGGGGGCTTCTGGGGCTGAGGGGGCTCGGGAGGAGCCCGACGGTCGGTCGGGGGCCGGTGAGGCGCCGCCGGGATCCGGGGGCGAGGGGGTGACCGGATCCGGGGGCGAGGGGGTGACCGGGCGGCCCGAGGGGACGGTCGGGGCGTCCGCGTAGGCTTCCCGGCATGAACGACCCGCTGCGCGTCTGGCACCGGCTGGCGGACACCTCGGTGCTGCTCGACGGCTTCCACGCCCTCAAGCACGCCCTGCGCTTCGGAGCCGAGGTCCCGGTGGCCGTCACCGCCGACCGGGCGGCGGCCCTCGCTCTCGCCGAGTCGCTCGCGCCCGACCTGGGCGAGGCGCTGGACGCGCTGCTGACCGAGATCCCGGAGCCGTCGTACCGGACGCTGGTCCCGCGCCCCCATCCCACGGCCGTCGCCGCCCTGGCCGTACGGCCGTCCCGCGCGGCCCAGCTGGAGACGCTCGCGCGGCTGCCGCGTCCGGCGCCGGTCGTCGTCCTCGACCAGCCGCGCAACCTCGGCAACGCGGGCGCGGTGATCCGGCTGGCCGCCGGTTTCGGCGCGACCGGAGTGGTCACCACCGGCACGCTGGACCCCTGGCACCCCATGGTCGTACGGGGCGGGGCGGGACTGCACTTCGCGACGGCCGTGGAGCGGCTGGAGCCGGCCGAACTGCCGCCCGGCCCGCTGTTCGCGCTGGACCCCGAGGGCGAGGACCTGCGGGGGGTGAGGCTGCCGGACGACGCCGTGCTCGCCTTCGGCTCCGAGCGCACCGGGCTGTCGGACGCCCTGCGCGCGCGGACCGACCATCTGCTGGCCCTGCCGATGCGCCCGCAGGTCAGCAGCTACAACCTGGCGACCAGTGTGGCGATGACGCTGTACCACTGGAGCGCCCAGCGCCCCTGAGGGGAGGGGGCGGGGTGAGTGCGGAAGCCCCTGACCGGGCCCGCACCGCCCCCCGCCCCCCCGGGTGTCCTAGCCCTCCCGTCGGACCTCGATGACCCGGAACCGGTTGGCCACGAAGGCCCCGTCGGTCAGCGCGGCGTTGGCGGCGGGGTTGCCGCCCGAGCCGTGGAAGTCGGAGAACGCGGCGGTCTGGTTCACGTACACCCCGCCCGTCAGGTTCAGCGAGAGCTGCGCCGACTCCTCCAGGCACACCTCCTCGATCGCCCGTTCGACCTCCGGGTCCGAGGTGTAGGCGCCGACCGTCATCGCGCCCTTCTCGCGCACGGTGCGCCGCAGCAGTTCCACCGCGTCGGCGGCGGAGTCGACGGCGACGGCGAAGGAGACCGGGCCGAAGCACTCGCTCATGTACGCGGCCTCGTCGTCCGGCTTGGCCCCGTCCAGCTTGACGATCACGGGGGTGCGCACGACCGCGTCCGGGAAGTCGGGGTGGGTGATCTCCCGGGAGGCGAGGGCGACCTCGCCGAGACCGGCGGCGGCCTCCAGACGGGCCTTGACGTCGGGGTTGACGATCGCGCCGAGCAGGGCGTTGGCGCGCGCGTCGTCACCGAGCAGCCCGGCGACCGCGCGGCCGAGGTCGGCGGTGACGTCGTCGTAGCTCTTGTGGCCCTCGTCGGTGGCGATGCCCTCGCGCGGGATGAGCAGGTTCTGCGGGGTGGTGCACATCTGGCCGCTGTAGAGGGAGAGCGAGAAGGCCAGGTTGGACAGCATGCCCTGGTAGCGGTCCGTGGACTCGATGACGACCGTGTTGACGCCGGCCTTCTCGGTGAAGACGTGCGCCTGGCGGGCGTTGGCCTCCAGCCAGTCGCCGAAGGCGGTGGAGCCGGTGTAGTCGACGATCCGGATCTCGGGGCGGGTGGCGAGTGTCTTGGCGATGCCCTCGCCGGGGCGCTCGGCGGCCAGCGCCACGAGGTCGGGGCTGAACCCGGCCACGGCGAGGACCTCGCGCGCGACGCCCACGGTCAGCGCGAGCGGCAGCACCGCGCGCGGGTGGGGCTTGACCAGCACGGCGTTGCCGGTGGCGAGGGAGGCGAACAGACCCGGGTAGCCGTTCCAGGTGGGGAAGGTGTTGCAGCCGACCATCAGGGCGATGCCGCGCGGCACGGCCGTGAAGCTCTTGGTCAGCTCCAGCGGGTCGCGCTTGCCCTGCGGCTTGCTCCACTCGGCCGTGCCGGGGGTGCGGACCTGCTCGGCGTACGCGTACGCCACGGCCTCCAGGCCGCGGTCCTGCGCGTGCGGGCCGCCGGCCTGGAAGGCCATCATGAACGCCTGGCCCGAGGTGTGCATGACCGCGTGGGCGAACTCGTGGGTGCGGTCGCTGATCCGCTTGAGGATCTCCAGCGAGACCAGCGCGCGGACCTCGGGGCCCGCGTCCCGCCACGCGCGCTGTCCGGCCTTCATGGCGGGGAGCAGGACGTCGAGGTCGGCGTGCGGGTAGGTGACGCCGAGGTCGGGGCCGTACGGGGAGACCTCGCCGCCCACCCAGTCGTCCGTGCCGGGCTGGCCGAGGTCGAGGCGGGTGCCGAGGAGGGCGTCGAAGGCGGCCTTGCCCGCGGCGGCGTCCAGGCTGCCGTGCTCCCCGTACGCCTTGGGGTGCTCGGGGTGGGGGGACCAGTAGGCGCGCGTGCGGATCGCCTCCAGCGCCTGGTCGAGCGTGGCGCGGTGGCGGGCGAGCAGGTCGCTCGCCGGGAGTGCGGCGGCGGTCATGGGTGACCAACTCCTCGTCTCACGGGCTCCCCGGTGCTCCGGTGAGCCTCATGACCTGGGCGGAGACATGGGCAGGAACGGGACGACAGGGTTAGAGTAACCGAACGATCGGTCGGTACAAGGGGGTCCGCCGTATCTGTGGACAACGTGGTGCGGGAGGATCGCGCACATGACAGCACTCGACCTCAGCAGCCCCGTGGCCGTGGTCGGCACCGGCACCATGGGCCAGGGCATCGCCCAGGTCGCGCTGGTGGCGGGCCACACCGTACGGCTGTACGACGCCGTTCCCGGGCGCGCGCGGGAGGCGGCCGACGCGATCGCCGCCCGCCTCGACCGGCTGGTCGAGAAGGCCAGGCTCTCCGCCGCCGACCGGGACGCCGCCCGGGCCCGGCTGCTGCCCGCCGGGCACCTCACCGACCTGGCGGACTGCTCGCTGGTCGTGGAGGCCGTCCTGGAGCGTCTGGAGGCCAAACAGGACCTGCTGCGCGAGCTGGAGGGGATCGTCGCCGAGGACTGTCTGCTGGCGACCAACACCTCCTCCCTGTCGGTCACCGCCATCGGCGGCCCGCTGCGCTTCCCCGGCCGCCTGGTGGGCCTGCACTTCTTCAATCCGGCGCCGCTGATGCCGCTGGTCGAGGTCGTCTCCGGGTTCGCCACCGACGTCTCGTCCGCCACGCGCGCGTACGAGACGGCCCGCGCCTGGGGCAAGACCCCGGTCGCCTGCGCCGACACCCCCGGCTTCATCGTCAACCGCATCGCCCGGCCCTTCTACGCCGAGGCGTTCGCCGTCCACGAGGCCCAGGGCGCCGACCCCGCGACCATCGACGCCGTGCTCCGCGAGTCGGGCGGCTTCCGGATGGGCGCCTTCGAGCTGACCGACCTCATCGGACAGGACGTCAACGAGTCCGTCACGCACTCCGTGTGGCAGGCGTTCTTCCAGGACCCGCGCTTCACCCCGTCGCTCGCCCAGCGCCGCCTGGTCGAGTCGGGCCGGCTCGGCCGCAAGTCCGGACACGGCTGGTACGACCACCGGGACGGCGCCGAGGCCCCGGAGCCGCACACCGCCGAACCCGCCGACCCGCCCGCCCACGTCGTCGCCGAGGGCGACCTGGGCCCCGCCGCCGAACTGCTCGCCCTGATCCGCGAGGCGGGCGTCCAGGTCCGCGAGGACGACGAGGACCACGGCACCCGGCTGGTCCTGCCGAGCGGCGGACAGCTCGCGCTCGCCGACGGCCAGACCTCGGTGGAGTTCCGGGACGTGGTCTACTTCGACCTCGCCTTCGACTACCGCGCCTGCACCCGCGTCGCCCTGTCCGCCTGCCAGGACACCAGCGCGCGGACCCTCGCCGAGGCCGTCGGCCTCTTCCAGGCGCTCGGCAAGCAGGTCAGCGTCATCGGGGACGTCCCCGGCATGATCGTCGCCCGCACGGTCGCCCGGATCGTGGACCTCGCGCACGACGCCGTCGCCAAGGGCGTGGCCACCGAGGAGGACATCGACACCGCGATGCGGCTGGGCGTCAGCTATCCGCTCGGCCCCTTCGAATGGAGCCGCCGGCTCGGCCGCAACTGGGCGTACGCCCTGCTGGACGATCTGCATCTGCGCGACCCGTCCGGACGGTACGCGCCGTCGCTCGCGCTCTACCGCCACGCGTACGCCACCGACAAGCGGGAGGGCAGCACCTCATGACCACGGCCAAACGCGACACCTACACCCCGGAGAGCCTGCTCTCCGTCGCCGTCCAGGTCTTCATCGAGCGCGGCTACGACGGCACGTCCATGGAGCACCTCTCCAAGGCCGCCGGGATCTCCAAGTCCTCCATCTACCACCATGTGTCCGGCAAGGAGGAACTGCTGCGGCGCTCCGTGAGCCGGGCGCTGGACGGCCTCTTCGGCATCCTGGACGAGCCCCGCGCGCGCGAGGGCCGCGCCGCCGACCGCCTCGAACACGTCGTGCGCCGCATGGTCGAGGTCCTCATCAACGAACTGCCCTACGTCACCCTGCTGCTGCGGGTGCGCGGGAACACCGACACCGAGCGCTGGGCGCTGGAGCGCCGCCGCGACTTCGACCACCAGGTGGCCGAACTGCTGAAGGCCGCCACCGCGGACGGCGACGTACGCGGTGACATCGAGGTCCGCCTGGCCACCCGGCTCGTCTTCGGCATGGTCAACTCCATCGTGGAGTGGTACCGCCCGGACGCCCGGGGCCAGAGCGCCCAGGAGGTGGCGGACGCGGTGGCGCTGCTGGTGTTCGGGGGGCTGCGGCGGGAGGGCTGAGGTCAGCCGAGGGGTTCCAGGTCCTCTTCCTCGAAGACGAGCAGGGTGCGGGTGCTGAGCACCTCCGGGAGGGCCTGGAGGCGGGTGAGGACCAGTTCGCGCAGGGCGCGGTTGTCGGAGACATGGACCAGGAGCAGGACGTCGAAGTCGCCGCCGACCAGGGCGATGTGGGCGGCCCCCGGCAACTGCCTGAGCTGCTCGCGGACGGTCCGCCAGGAGTTCTGGACGATCTTCAGGGTGATGTAGGCCGAGGTGCCCTGGCCCGCCCGCTGGTGGTTCACGCGCGCGCCGAAGCCGCGGATGACACCGTCCTCCACGAGCCGGTTGATCCGCGCGTACGCGTTGGCGCGCGAGACATGGACCCGTTCGGCGACCGACCGTATCGAGGCGCGGCCGTCCGCCTGGAGCATCCGCAGGATGTCCTCGTCGATGGCGTCCAGCGGACGCGCGGGCGGCGGCTCCACGTCCGGGGCCCGCGCGGCGCCTTCGGACAGCGCGTCGCCGGGCAAGGGGCTCCCGGAGAGTGTGTTCCCGGAGAGCGTGTTCCCGGAGAGTGTGCTCCCGGGCAGGGCGCTTCCAGGCAGGGCGCTTCCGTGCGTGGTGCCCCCGGGCGGCAGGGGTCCTTCGGGCAGGGCCCCGGATTCCGGCCCGTCGGCCATTTGTTCAGGCGCCATGTCCCCCCGCCTCCGTGGTGTGGACGTCCTGCGTCCATCACAGGCTGTGGAGAACCGTTTGTCCACAGCCTTGGGCCGTCCGTAGCCAAAATGTGCCGACTACCGAACAATCGGTAGGTGAGACGCCTCACTGCCGACGCGTCTTCCCGAGCCGCGCCCAGGAGGTGCCGTCATGACGGTCATGGAGCAGCGGGGTGCCTACCGGCCGGCCCCACCGCCCGCCTGGCAGCCCCGTACGGACCCCGCGCCGCTGCTGCCCGATCCGGAGCCCCACCGCGTCCTCGGCACCGAGGCCGCCGCCGACACGGACCCCGCCCTGCTGCGCAGGCTCCACGCCGAGCTGGTCCGCGGCCGGCGGTACAACGTGCAGGCGACCGCCCTCACCAAACAGGGCCGCCTCGCCGTCTACCCCTCCAGCACCGGCCAGGAGGCGAGTGAGATCGCCGCCGCTCTGGTGCTCGAAGAGCGCGACTGGCTCTTCCCCAGCTACCGCGACACTCTCGCTGTCATCGCGCGCGGCGTGGACCCCGTACAGGCCCTCACGCTGCTGCGCGGCGACTGGCACACCGGCTACGACCCCCACGAGCACCGGGTCGCCCCGCTGAGCACCCCGCTCGCCACCCAGCTCCCGCACGCCGTCGGGCTCGCGCACGCCGCCCGCCTCAAGGGCGACGACGTGGTCGCCCTCGCCATGGTCGGCGACGGCGGCACCAGCGAGGGCGACTTCCACGAGGCGCTGAACTTCGCCGCCGTCTGGCAGGCCCCGGTCGTCTTCCTCGTCCAGAACAACGGCTTCGCCATCTCCGTCCCGCTCGACAAGCAGACCGCCGCCCCGTCCCTCGCCCACAAGGCGGTCGGCTACGGCATGCCGGGCCGCCTGGTCGACGGCAACGACGCCGTCGCCGTCCACGAGGTCCTCGCCGACGCCGTACGCCGCGCGCGCGAGGGCGGCGGCCCGACGCTGGTCGAGGCCATCACGTACCGCATCGACGCGCACACCAACGCCGACGACGCGACCCGCTACCGGGTCGACGCCGAGATCGACGCCTGGCGCGACCACGACCCGATCCTGCTGCTGGAACGGGAGATGGAGGCGCGCGGGCTGCTGGACGAGGCCGGCCGGACGGCCGCGCGCGACGCCGCCGAGGCCCTCGCCACGGACCTGCGCGCGCGGATGAACGCGGACGCGGTGCTCGACCCCATGGAGCTGTTCGCGCACGTGTACACCGAGCCCACCTCGCAGCTCCGGGAGCAGGAGGCCCTGCTGAGGGCGGAACTCGACGCCGAGCGCGACGAGGGCGCGGGACAGGCACAGGGCGGGGCTTCGGATCAGGAAGGGACGCGCTGATGACCACGGTCGCGGTGAAACCGGTGACGATGGCGCAGGCCCTCCGGGGCGCGCTGCGCGACGCGCTGGCCGAGGACCCGGCCGTGCACGTCCTGGGCGAGGACGTCGGCACCCTGGGCGGGGTCTTCCGGATCACCGACGGGCTGGCCGAGGAGTTCGGCGACGACCGGGTCACCGACACCCCGCTCGCCGAGGCCGGCATCCTCGGCGCCGCCGTCGGCATGGCGATGTACGGGCTGCGGCCGGTCGTGGAGATGCAGTTCGACGCGTTCGCCTACCCGTCCTTCGAGCAACTGCTCAGCCATGTCGCCAAGATGCGCAACCGCACCCGCGGCCGGCAGCCCCTCCCGATCACCGTCCGCATCCCCTACGGCGGCGGCATCGGCGGCGTCGAGCACCACAGCGATTCCTCCGAGGCGTACTACATGGCCACCCCCGGCCTGCACGTGGTCACGCCCGCGACCGTCGCCGACGCCTACGGGCTGCTGCGCGCCGCCATCGCCTCCGACGACCCGGTGGTCTTCCTGGAGCCCAAGCGGCTGTACTGGGCGAAGGACACCTGGAACCCGGACGCGCCGCCGTCCGTTGAGCCGATAGGCCGCGCGGTGGTGCGGCGCTCCGGCCGGAGCGCCACGCTCATCACGTACGGCCCGTCGCTGCCGGTCTGTCTCGAAGCCGCCGAGGCCGCCCGGGCGGAGGGGTGGGAGCTGGAGGTGGTCGATCTGCGCACGCTGGTGCCCTTCGACGACGAGACGGTCTGCGCCTCCGTACGACGGACCGGGCGAGCGGTCGTCGTGCATGAGTCGGGCGGGTTCGGGGGGCCGGGCGGGGAGATCGCGGCCCGGGTCACGGAGCGCTGCTTCCACCATCTGGAGGCGCCGGTGCTGCGGGTGGCCGGGTTCGACATCCCCTATCCGCCGCCGATGCTGGAGCGGCACCATCTGCCCGGCGTCGACCGCATCCTGGACGCCGTGGCGCGTCTGCAGTGGGAGGCCGAGGGCTGATGGCACAGGTGCTGGAGTTCAAGCTCCCCGATCTCGGTGAGGGGCTCACCGAGGCGGAGATCGTGCGCTGGCTGGTGCAGGTCGGCGACGTCGTCGCCATCGACCAGCCGGTGGTGGAGGTCGAGACGGCCAAGGCGATGGTCGAGGTCCCCTGCCCCTACGGCGGTGTGGTCACGGCCCGCTTCGGCGAGGAGGGCACGGAACTGCCGGTCGGCGCACCACTGCTGACGGTGGCGGTGGGGGCGGACTCCGGCGGGGGCGCGGGTACCTCGGATGCGGGGGGCGCGGGCGGTGGCTCTGGTGCGGGTGATTCCGGTGTGA
This sequence comes from Streptomyces sp. NPDC091377, assembly GCF_044757045.1. Taxonomy (NCBI): domain Bacteria; kingdom Bacillati; phylum Actinomycetota; class Actinomycetes; order Kitasatosporales; family Streptomycetaceae; genus Streptomyces; species Streptomyces sp. NPDC091377. Next base: position 331,536 of record NZ_JBIVUE010000008.1, read on the forward strand.
CGGCCGGGGCCTCAGCGGCTTCAGGGTCTTCCAGGGCTTCAGGGTCTTCCGGGGCTTCAGCGGCTTCAGGGGCTTCAGGGTCTTCTGGTGGCTCTGGTGGCTCTGGTGGCTCCGGTGCTGAGGTGCGGAACGGTGCGCGTGCGGGGGCGGCTGAGGGTTCCGGCAACGTCCTGGTGGGGTACGGCACCGCGGCGGCGCCCGCGCGGCGGCGCCGGGTGCGGCCCCCGGCCACCGTGGCGGCCGTGCCGGGTCCGGCCGGGGGAGCGGCGGGTCCCGCGGCGGACTCCGACGACTTTGGCCGGGGTGAGGGCCCCGTCCCCGTGATCTCCCCCCTGGTCCGGCGGCTCGCGCGTGAGCACGGGCTGGATCTGCGGGAGATGACCGGCTCCGGTCCGGACGGGCTGATCCTGCGGGCGGACGTGGAGTACGCGGTCCGCGCCGCGCAGGCCCGACGGCGTACGGCCCCGTCCGTGGTGACGGTCCCCGAACCCGCCCCGGTGGCGGCGGCCGAGGGGGCGACCCGGATCCCGCTCAAGGGCATCCGCGGCGCCGTCGCCGACAAGCTCTCGCGCAGCCGGCGTGAGATACCCGACGCCACCTGCTGGGTGGACGCGGACGCCACCGAGCTGATGCGGGCCCGCGCGGCGATGAACGCCGTGGACGGACCGAAGATCTCGGTGCTCGCGGTGCTGGCCCGGATCTGTGTCGCCGCGCTGGCCAAGTTCCCCGAGCTGAACTCCACGGTCGACGTGGCGGCCAAGGAGATCGTGCGGCTGGACCGGGTGCATCTGGGCTTCGCCGCGCAGACGGACCGGGGGCTGGTCGTGCCGGTCGTGCGGGACGCGCACACGCGGGACGCGGAGGGGCTGTCCGCCGAGTTCGCGCGGCTGACCGAGGCGGGTCGCGCGGGCAGGCTCGCGCCGGGTGAGCTGACCGGCGGGACCTTCACGTTGAACAACTACGGGGTGTTCGGGGTGGACGGCTCCACGCCGATCATCAACCACCCCGAGGCCGCGATGCTGGGCGTCGGCCGGATCGTCCCCAAGCCGTGGGTGCACGAGGGCGAGCTGGCGGTCCGCCAGGTGGTCCAGCTCTCGCTCACCTTCGACCACCGGGTCTGCGACGGCGGCACCGCGGGCGGCTTCCTGCGATATTTCGCGGACTGCGTGGAACAGCCGGCGGTGCTGCTGCGGACGCTGTGACGGGACCGGGCCCCGGTGAGGGGGCCGGGCCGTTCCCTGCGATCACCATGGCCCGCATACTCGGAGGGTGACCTCACCGGAACGTTCCGAGTCCGAGCCCGAGTCCGAGCCCGAGTCCGAGCCTGGATGCGACGCCGAGTCCGGCACCGTGTCCGGGATCGCGTCCGGCAGCGCGTCCGGGGTCGGCTACGACGCCGTCGTTCTCGCCGGGGGCGCGGCGCGGCGGCTCGGGGGTGTGGACAAACCGGCGGTGCGGGTCGGCGGTCGGGCGCTGCTGGACCGGGTGCTCGGGGCCTGCGCCGGGGCCCGGACCACCGTGGTCGTCGCCGGGGCCCGGCCCACCGCCCGCCCGGTGACCTGGGCGCGGGAGGACCCGCCGGGCGGCGGTCCGCTCGCCGCGCTCGGCGCCGGGGTGCGGGACACCTCGGCGGAGCGGCTCGTCGTACTCTCCGCCGATCTGCCGTTCCTTCAGGAGTCCACGGTGGGACGGCTGCTGGCCGCGCTGGACGACGGTCCGTACGACGGGGTGCTGCTGACCGACCCCGACGGCCGGGACCAGCCGCTGGTCGCCGCGTACCGTGCGAAACCGTTGCGGCACGCGCTCGACACGATCGCCGCGGAGCACGGCGGGCTCACCGGACTCCCCCTGCGCCGGCTGGTCGCCGCGCTGGATCTCACCCGTCTCGCCGACCCCGTCGCGTCCTTCGACTGCGACACCTGGGACGACATCGCCACTGCCAGGGCACGCATCAGGGAGCATGGTCACGTGCTGGACGAATGGATCACCGTAGTCAAGGACGAACTCGGTATCGACCTCGAAGTCGACTTCCGCGGTCTGCTCGATGTGGCGCGGGACGCCGCCCACGGGGTGGCACGACCGGCGGCGCCACTGACCACGTTCCTCATCGGGTACGCCGCCGCCCAGGCCGGTGGCGGCCCCGAGGCGGTCGCCGAGGCGTCCCGCAAGGCCACCGCCCTCGCCCTGCGCTGGGCCGAGGAGAACCCCGGACCGGACGCCGCGCCGCAGCAGGACGCCGCGCCGGAGCAGGGTGCCGCCGAGTCCGGGCCGGACGCCGGATGACCGCCCCCGCCGCTCAGGGCGGCCCCGGCGGCAGGGACGTGGGGGACCTCGACATCGAGGAGGTGCTCGCTCTCGTGAACGACACCGGCGACTCCCCCCGGGCGGATCCCCCGCCCGCCCAGCGCCAGCACGCCATCCCCTGGCCCGAGGCCCGGGAGACCGCCGCCCGTGCGGCCCGTCGCCCCGGCGCCCGCCGCGCGCCCGTCGCCGCCCCTCTGGACGCCGCCCTCGGCCTGGTCCTGGCGGCCCCGCTGGACGCGCTGACCGACCTGCCCTCCTTCGACACCTCCGCGATGGACGGCTGGGCCGTCGCCGGACCCGGCCCTTGGACCGTCCGTGACCAGGGAGTGCTGGCCGGGCACGGGCGGGCCGAGCCGCTCGCCGACGGGGAGGCCGTACGGATCGCGACCGGCGGCCGGATCCCGGCCGACACCACCGCCGTGATCCGCAGCGAGCACGGCAGGACCGACGGCAAGGACCGGCTGCACGCCCTGCGCGAGGTCGGCCACGGCCAGGACATCCGCGGGCGCGGCCAGGAGTGCCGCACCGGCGACCAACTGCTGCCGCCCGGCACCCTGGTCACCCCGGCGGTCCTCGGCCTCGCGGCGGCGGCCGGGTACGACACCCTCACCGCCATCCCCCGCCCCCGTACCGAGGTGCTGGTGCTCGGCGACGAACTGCTCACCGAGGGCCTGCCGCACGACGGGCTGATCCGCGACGCCCTCGGCCCGCTGCTGCCGCCCTGGCTGCGGGCGCTGGGCGCCGAGGTCACCGCCGTGCGCCGGCTCCGGGACGACGCCGAGGCCCTGCACGAGGCGATCACCACCTGTGAGGCCGATCTGATCGTCACGACCGGCGGCACGGCCTCGGGCCCGGTCGACCATGTCCACCCCACCCTGGAGCGGATCGGCGCCAAGTCGCTGATCGACGGGGTGAAGGTGCGGCCGGGTCACCCGATGCTGCTGGCCCGGGTCCGGCGCGGCCAGTATCTGGTGGGGCTGCCCGGCAACCCGCTCGCCGCCGTCTCCGGGCTGCTCACGCTCGCCGAGCCGTTGCTGCGCACCCTGGCGGCCCGTCCGGCGCCCGAGCCGTACAGCCTGCCGCTCCAGGACGCCGTACCGGGGCATCCGTACGACACCCGGCTCGTGCCCGTGGTGCTGCGCGGGGAACGGGCGGTGCCGGTGCGTTACCACGGTCCGGCGATGCTGCGCGGGATCGCGGCGGCCGACGCGCTGGCGGTCGTACCGCCGGGCGGCGCGGCGCGGGGGCAGGAGACGGAGTTGCTGGATCTGCCGTGGGCGAGCGCGGGGATCGCGGCGTGTTTCACGTGAAACCTTGAGCCCGCCGCACCCGATTCCGTGACCGCCCCACCTGATCCTGTGACCGCCGCACCCGATTCCGTGACCGCCCCACCCGATCCCGTGACTGCCGCACCCGATCCCGTGACCGCCCCACCCGATCTCGTGGAGACACCGGTGTCTACTCCGGCGTAGGGGTCGCCCGGCTCACCGTGATCACATGGTCCCCGGGCTGGAGCCGGGACAGACGGCTGTCGGTGTAGTCGAGCACCTGCTTGCCGCGTACGGCGGCCACCACCAGGTCGGAGCAGTCGCGCGGGGAGAGGCCGATCTCGTCCTCGCGCACGGTCCGTTCGATGAGGTCGAGTCCGCTGCCGAGGGTCATCAGATCCTCCAGGAGCCGGGCCACGGACGGGCTGATCATCGAGACGCCGAGCAGCCGTCCGGCCGAGCTGGAGCTGGTGACCACGGTGTCGGCGCCGCTCTGCTGGAGCAGCGGGACGTTCTCGTCCTCGCGGACGGCGACGACGATGGTGGCGCGCTTGTTGAGCTGGCGGGCCGTGAGGGTGATGAGGGTGGCCGTCTCGTCACGCTGCGGGGCCACGATCACCTGGGCCGCCGTCTGCACCTCGGCCTTGCGCAGGGTGTCGGTGCGGGTGGCGTCGCCGGTGACGGAGACCAGGCCGTCGTCCGCGGCGGCCCCGGTCGCCTTGCGCTGGGCGTCCACGACGACGATCTGGTCCCGGCCGATGCCCTGGCCGGTCAGGGTCTGGATCGCGTGGCGGCCCTTGGTGCCGTAGCCGATCACCACGACATGGTCACGGGTGCGGGCACGCCAGCGGTGGATGCGGACCTGTTGGCGGGTGCGCTCGGCGAGCACCTCCAGGGTGGTGCCGACCAGGATGATCAGGAACATCACCCGCAGCGGGGTGATCACGAAGATGTTGGTGAGCCGGGCCGCGTCGCTGACCGGGGTGATGTCGCCGTAGCCGGTGGTGGAGAGTGTGACGGTGGCGTAGTAGGCGGCGTCGAGGAGGTCGACCTTGCCGTCGGAGTTGTCGGTGTAGCCGTCGGCGTCGAGGTAGACGATCATCACGGTCACGCCCAGCACCAGCATCGCCAGCGCCAGCCTGCGCAGCACCTGGAGCAGCGGGGGGCTGGTGCTCAGCGTGGGCATGGAGATGGAGCGGCCGGCCTCGGCGTCGTCACGGGCCTCGATGCGCGAGCGGTACCAGAGGGAGCGGACAATGGAGACCCGCGAGCCGCGGGTGGGTGGTCGCTCGTCCGCCTTCATGGTGTGCCCCCTGTGATGGTGATCGTTCCGGTCGGCACCATGGTGCTGGACGCTACCTCACGCTCCGGACGGCGGCGCGCGGCGGTGGACCGGCGGGGCGTTAGGTTCGAGGGCAGCACCTGACGCGACGGCGGCGGTGGGACTCGGAGGGTTCTCTTGCGTGATCACGTGGTAGTCGTCGGCTTCGGCACCAAGGGCCGGTCCGCGATCCGGGCCGTGTGCGCGGCCGGGGTGCGCAAGGACCAGGTGGTGGTCATCGACCCCAGCACCAAGGCGATCGCGGCGGCGCAGGCCGAGGGGTACGAGGGGGTGGCCGGGGACGCGACGCGCAGCGCGGTGCTGCGGCGGGCCGAGGTGCAGCGGGCGGGGAAGATCATCGTGGCCCCGCAGCAGGACGACACGGCGGTGCTGGTCACCCTGACCGCCCGGCAGCTCAACCCGAACGCCAAGATCGTCGCCTCGGTCCGTGAGGAGGAGAACGCGCCGCTGCTGAAGCACTCCGGCGCGGACGAGGTGATCACCAGCGCGGGCGCGGCGGGGCGGCTGCTGGGCCTGTCCGTGCTGAGCCCGTCCGCCGGGCTGGTCATGGAGGACCTGATGCGCCAGGGCAGCGGCCTGGACATCGTGGAACGCCCGGTCACCCGTGCCGAGACCGGCAGGAAGCCCCGTGAGATCGACGACCTGGTCGTCAGCGTCGTACGCGGTCACCGGATCCTCGCCTACGACGACGAGGCGGTCGGACCGCTGGAGCTGACGGACCGGGTCATCACCATCGTGCGGGTCGAGCCGACCACGGACGAGGCCCCCGGGTGGATGACCCAGGGGCCCGAACGGCGGCCCTGAAGCCTGCCGGTGGGATCGGTCCTTCGCCGGTTACTTCCGGTTGTACAGCCGCATCGTGATCGGTCCGAAGACCAGGATCAGCGCCGCCGCCCATCCCAGCGACCAGGCGACCTCGGCCGCGGGCCAGTCACCCGCCATCAGTCCGCGCACCCCCGAGGCCACATGCGTGACGGGGCTGTTGTTGACGAACGCCTGGAGCCAGCCCGGCATGGTCTTCGGGTCGACGAAGACATTGGACAGGAACGTCAACGGGAATATCACCATCATGCTGACGCCCATCACGGACTTCTCGCTGCGCAGCATGAGGCCGAACATCGTCCAGACCCACGAGAACGCGAACGAGAAGACGATCAGCAGCGCGATCCCGGCGAGGACTCCGACGACCCCGCCGTCCGGGCGGTAGCCCAGGATGATGCCGACGGTCAGCATCACGATCGACGCGATGGTGTAGCGCAGGGCGTCGCCGAGCAGATAGCCGACCATCACCGACGGCCGCCAGATCGGCAGACTGCGGAACCGGTCGAAGACCCCCTTCTCGATGTCGGTGTTGACCGAGACCCCCGTGTACATCGTGATCATCACCACCGACATCACCAGGATGCCGGGGAGCAGGAACTGGATGTACTCCTTCGGCGAACCGGCCAGCGCCCCGCCGAACAGGTACGTGTACATCAGCACCATCATGATCGGGAAGGCGGTGACGTCGAAGAGCTGCTCGGGTACGTGCTTGATCTTCAGGATCGCCCGCCAGCCGAACGTCAGCGACGCCGACCAGGCGCTGGGCCGCGGTGGTCGTTCCTCGGCGACCAGCAGTTCGGCGAGCGTGTCCGCGCTGACCGGGGCGAGGTCCTTGGTGTCCGTGGTCGTCGCGGTGCTCATGCCGCCACCTCGCTGTCCGTCTTCGAGATCTGCGTCATGTCGTCCGTGGGGGAGTCGGCGTCGTGCCCGTGGCTCTTGGTGTCGTGCCCGGTCAGCGCCAGGAACACCTCGTCCAGGCTGGGCTGGCCCAGCGAGAAGTTGTCGACGGTGATACCGCTGCGGGCCAGTTCGCCCAGGGCCCGCGCCGCCCGGTCGGCCGCGTCCTGCCCGCCCGTCGCACTGCTGACCCGGGCCGTCAGCGCGACGGGGTCGGGTTCGAGCTGCACCTCGGCGTCCAGCGCCGCCCGCAGCACCTGCTCCGCCTCGGGCCGCTGGGCCGCGTCCCGCAGCCGCAGATGGACCGAGCCGGCCCCCACGGACGCCTTCAGCTCGCCCTTCGTGCCCTCGGCGATCACCTTGCCGCGGTCGATCACCGCGATCCGGGACGCCAGTTGGTCGGCCTCGTCCAGATACTGCGTGGTCAGCAGCACCGTCGTTCCGTGCGCGACCACCGCCCGGACGATGTCCCACACCTGGTTGCGGCTGCGCGGGTCGAGCCCGGTGGTCGGCTCGTCGAGGAAGAGCAGATCGGGCGTGTTGAGGATGGAGGCGGCGATGTCGATCCGGCGGCGCATACCGCCCGAGTAGTTCTTGACCTGGCGGGCGGCGGCCTCGGTCAGCCCGAAGGCTTCGAGGAGCTGTCCCGCGCGCGCCTGGGCCGCCTTCTTGCCGTGGCCGAGGAGACGGCCGAGCAGCACCAGGTTCTCGGTGCCGGTGAGGTCCTCGTCCACGGACGCGTACTGTCCGGTGAGGCTCACCCGCGCCCGTACGGCGTCGGCCTCCCGGACGACGTCGTGGCCGAAGACATGCGCCGTGCCGCCGTCCGGTCTGAGCAGGGTCGCGAGCATTTTCACCGTGGTGGTCTTTCCGGCGCCGTTGGGCCCGAGAACGCCGTAGACGGTGCCGGTGGGCACCGCCAGGTCGACGCCGTCCACGGCCCTGGTCTCGCCGAACGTCTTCACCAGGCCCGCGGTCTCGATGGCCAGGCCGGAGGTCTGCTGGCTCATGCTGGGTTGTCCTTCCGGAGGTCCTTCCGCGTACATGAGGTACGCATGGGGAGACCTTTACGGTGGCGCAGACTCATCGGTCCGCACAGACTTTTCTTGTGGGACCCGACCAAAGGAGTACGGGACGGGACCTGAGACGGAACGGGTGGGACCACGGACGTAGGAAGAGCGGTCCTGTGGGTGGGGCAACGCCCCGTGCGCGCAGTAGCGTCGCTCCCATGCATGCGATCACGATTTCCGAACCCGGTGGGCCCGAGGCGCTCGTGTGGGACGAGGTCTCCGATCCGGTGCCCGGCGAGGGCGAGGTGTTGGTCGACGTGGTGGCCGGTGCCGTCAACCGCGCCGACCTCCTGCAACGCCAGGGTTTCTACAATCCGCCGCCCGGCGCCTCCCCCCACCCCGGCCTGGAGTGCTCCGGCCGGATCTCGGCGCTGGGCCCCGGGGCCTCCGGCTGGGCCGTCGGCGACGAGGTGTGCGCGCTGCTCGCGGGCGGCGGCTACGCCGAGAAGGTCGCCGTACCGGCCGGTCAGCTGCTGCCGGTACCCCGGGGCGTCTCCCTCACCGAGGCCGCCGCGCTCCCCGAGGTGACCTGCACGGTCTGGTCCAACGTCTTCATGGTCGCCCATCTGCGGCCCGGCGAGACCCTGCTGGTGCACGGCGGCTCCAGCGGCATCGGCACCATGGCCATCCAGCTCGGCAAGGCCGTCGGTGCCAAGGTCGCCGTCACCGCGGGCAGCGCGGAGAAGCTGGAGCGCTGTGCCGCGCTGGGCGCCGACATCCTGGTCAACTACCGCGAGCAGGACTTCGTGGAGGAGGTCCGCCGGGCCACCGGGGGCGCGGGCGCGGATGTCATCCTCGACAACATGGGCGCGAAATACCTGGACCGCAACGTCCAGACCCTCGCCGTCAACGGCCGCCTCGCGATCATCGGTCTCCAGGGCGGCGCCAAGGGCGACCTGAACCTCGCGGCGCTCCTCGGCAAGCGCGCCGCGATCAGCGCGACCTCGCTGCGTGCGCGTCCGCTGGGCGAGAAGGCGGCGATCGTGGCGGCCGTACGGGAACATGTGTGGCCGCTGTTCGCGACGGGCCAGGTCCGCCCGGTCGTGGACCGTGAGCTGCCCATGAGCGAGGCGGCGGCGGCCCACCGTGTCCTTGAGGAGAGCGGCCACGTGGGCAAGGTGCTGCTGGTCGTCTAGGGCCGATCCGGACCGTCCCGGGTGCCGGGCTCAGCCGCGGCGCGCAGCCGCAGGCCCAGGACGGCGAGGCCGAGCCCGGATCGTCCCGGGTGCCGGGCTCAGCCGCGGCGCAGTCGCAGGCCCAGGAAGGCGAGGCCGAGCCCGAAGCCGATCAGTATCAGTCCGCTGCCCAGCGGCAGGATCCGCAGGGCGGGTTCGGTCGGTCGTTCGGTGCCGCCGACGTCGGGGGCGCCCGCGTTGTCCGGCGCGGAGTCGTCCCGGTACGGCGGCGCACCGGACTGCGTGCCGTCCGGCACCGGGGGGACTCCGCCGTCGTCCCGCTCCCCCGGCGTCGCCTTCGCGGGCGGCTCCCCGCCCCGCCCCGGCCGCTCCCGCCCCTGCCCGGCCCCACTCCCCGCCCGACTGGGCTCGTCAACCGGCCCGGGCGCCCGATTGGCGGCTGCCGCGAGCTGGGGGGTGTACCTCGTGGCCGGCGCCGACTCGGGGGCGCGGTGGGCGGCCGGCGTCGGCACCGGGGCGTGCTCGGCGGCCGGCGTCGGCACCGGGGCGTGCTCGGCGGCCTGGGTGTCGTAGGCGGCTCCCAGGATCAGTCCGGCGCACAGTGTCACCGTCCCGAGCCCGGTCCGTACCCGGGAGTACGGCGCGGAGCCGGACGGCCCGGGCAGTGGGGACGGCCTGGAACGCGTCACTCGACAAGCGTCACATCCAGGACGCACCCCAGCATTTCGGCGGCGTCCAGGCGACGGATGCGGACCGATGCCGTGGATCACTCGCCGAAGGGGGCGCCACGGTGATGAGGTGGAGGGGTGCGAGACAATGACGGCATGGAGATGCCGAGGAACGAACGGTCGCCGGAGAACGCCCAGCGGATCCTGGTCGTGGGCCAGGACGGCATGGCTCTCGGCGGCGGAGACGACGACTCCCGCGAGATCCCGGTCACCGAGCAGGTCGAGCAGCCTGCGAAGGTCATGCGGATCGGCAGCATGATCAAGCAGCTGTTGGAGGAGGTCCGGGCGGCGCCTCTGGACGAGGCGAGCCGGGCGCGGCTCAAGGAGATCCACGCCAGCTCGGTGAAGGAGCTGGAGGACGGCCTGGCGCCGGAGCTGGTCGAGGAACTGGAGCGGCTCTCCCTGCCCTTCACCGACGAGGGCACCCCGTCCGACGCGGAACTGCGGATCGCGCAGGCCCAGTTGGTGGGGTGGCTGGAGGGCCTCTTCCACGGGATCCAGACCACGCTCTTCGCCCAGCAGATGGCGGCGCGGGCCCAGCTGGAGCAGATGCGCCGGGCGCTGCCGCCCGGGGCGAGCCCGGAGGGCGAGGACCCCCGCGCGGGCGGCCGTATCGGAGGCCCTTACCTGTAGGCCGCAGACCGCAGACCGCAGATCCCGGGTCCGGAGTCCCGGGTCCGGAGTCCCGGATCCCGGAGTCCCGGATCCCGGAGTCCCGGATCCCGGAGTCCCGGATCGCAGGTCGCGGACCTTGGACCCTGAGACGCGCATCGGACCGTACGGCGTGCGCGCGCACCAAAGGCCCGGCGACGACGCCGGGCCTTTCTACCGGGCCTTTCTCATGTCCCGGTCCTGTCCCGAAACCCTGGCCCGCATCACGTCCCGCCGAAGATCCCGATCCGCTCGCGGAAGGGCATGGTCAGGACGGCGGGTTCCCCGTGGACACGCTGAGCTGGAACTCCGGCATGTCCTTCGGGTCCACGTCCGTCTCCGGCGCGGGGTACTGCCGGGTGACCGCGCCCTCGCCGTACGTGTTCTCGTCGACCTTCTCCAGGGTGAGCTGCCAGCCCGCGGACTGGAGGCACTCCTTGACCGAGTCGATGTGCTTGTACCGGAAGTCCGGGATCCGGATCTTGTTGGGGTCGTTGTAGGACTCCTCCGGCTCCGAGCACTCCGTGGAGTCGATCGTCTTCGACGTGTCCGCGGGCCGGTAGCCCGGCTTCTGCTCGGCGGAGGCGCTGGGGCTGGAGTCGCCGCCCGCGTCGTCACCGCTGTCCCCGCCGCCGCGCAGCGCGAAGCCCAGGACCAGACCGCCGACGGCCAGCAGCGCGACGAGCGTCGCGCCGATGATCACCGGCCGGTTGCCCTTGCCGCCTCCGCCCCCGCCCCCGCCCGCGGGCGGGGTGGACTGCGGGGCGAGGTGGTACGGCGGGGTCGACGGGCCGCCGGGCTGCTGCGGGTACCCGGCCACCGCCGGGGTCGCATAGCCGCCCTGCTGCGGATACGCGTCCTGCTGCGGATAGCCGTACGCCGGGGACGGCGCGGGCGTGCCGTACGGGTGGTGCGGCGGCAGCGGCTGGTACGGCGTCTGGACGTTGCCCTGCGGCGCCGGGGCGGCCTGGTCGACCGGCGGGAACACGGCGGAGCCGACCCCCGCGCCGCTCTGTCCGGCGGTGCCCGGCACGATGCTGGGCGGCGTCGCCTGGACGGAGGCGGCGACCCGCAGGCACTCGTCGCGCATGGACTCGGCGGTCGGGAAACGTTCGTTGGGGTTCTTGCGCAGCGCGCGGGTGATCAGCGCGTCCACGGCGGGCGGCAGCGCCCGGTTGATGGAGGAGGCGCCGACCGGCTCCTCCTGCACATGCGCGTAGGCGATCGCCAGCGGGGAGTCCGCCTCGAACGGCAGCCGTCCGGTGACGAGCTGGAAGAGCATGATCCCGACCGAGTAGAGGTCGGAGCGGGCGTCCACCCCGCGGCCGAGGGCCTGCTCCGGGGACAGGTATTGCGGGGTGCCGACGACCATGCCCGTCTGGGTCATGGACGTGACGCCGGACTGCATGGCACGCGCGATGCCGAAGTCCATCACCTTGACCACACCGCGCTTGGTCACCATCACATTGCCCGGCTTGATGTCGCGGTGGACCAACCCCATCTCGTGGCTGATCTCCAGCGCCGCGAGCACATCCGCGGTGACCTTCAGCGCCTTGTCGACGGGCATCGCGCCCAACCGCTGGATGTCCTCCTCCAGCACGGAGCCGAGCGGACGGCCCTCGACGTACTCCATGACGATGTACGGAGTCGTCATCCCGTCCAGATCGTCCTCGCCGGTGTCGAACACCGAGACGATGTTGGTGTGGGTGAGCTTCGCCACCGCCTGCGCCTCACGGCGGAACCGTTCCCGGAACGCCTGTTCGCGCCCGAGGTCGGTGTGGAGGGTCTTGACCGCGACCTGCCGGTCCAGCACGGCGTCGTACGCGAGATGCACCGAGGCCATACCGCCCTGGCCGAGCAAGTCACGCAGCTGATAACGACCACCGGCGAGCGCCTGCCCCGTGTACCGGCCCTGTCCGCCGTCCTGGCTCATCGTTCTGCGTCCCCCATCGGCACGGGCGACCGCGGTCGCCGTGACACCGGCCACCGCGTCGCCTTACCACCGCGATCCACCGGTGATCGAATGTGTTATTCCCGGCCAAGTCTGCCCCAGGGCACTGACACGTCAAGCTCGGTGCCCGATCCGTGACCGTACGCGAAGGAAGCGTCGTGCAAGCGTTACAGCGCCGGTACGGCTGGTGCACAGGATTTGCACGACGGTACGGCCGCACGGTTTCATGGCCGGTCCGCCGCAGACGAGTACCGGCCACCGCGCCGGGCGACCGCCCCACGCACACGGGCGTGTCGCGGCGGGGCTCCGGCCCCGGTCCGGGCGACCTGGAACGCACCGGCGGCCGGCCCGGAGGCTGTAGCGTGGCCGACGGAGACCGTGACAACACCGCGCGCACCGCGGGCAGAAACGACGGCGAGGACTGATGGCACAGCAGCGCGCTCAGGGCCCGTCCGACCCCGAGGCGGCCGGCGGCGGGATGTCGGACGCGCCGGACCTGTGGGGCAACGGTGGGCTGGTCGGCGACGGCCGCTACCGGCTGACCCACCGACTCGGCCGGGGCGGTATGGCTGAGGTGTTCGCGGCCGAGGACGTCCGTCTCGGGCGGACCGTCGCCGTGAAGCTGCTCCGCTCCGACCTCGCCGAGGACCCGGTGTCCAAGGCCCGCTTCACGCGCGAGGCCCAGTCCGTGGCCGGCCTCAACCACCACGCGATCGTCGCCGTGTACGACTCCGGCGAGGACCTGGTGGGCGGCCAGAGCGTGCCGTACATCGTGATGGAGCTGGTCGAGGGCCGCACCATCCGCGATCTGCTGCTCAACGCCGAGGCGCCGGGGCCCGAGCAGGCCCTGATCATCGTCTCCGGGGTCCTGGAGGCGCTCGCCTACTCGCACCAGCACGGCATCGTGCACCGGGACATCAAACCCGCCAATGTCATCATCACCGACCACGGCGCCGTCAAGGTGATGGACTTCGGTATCGCGCGCGCCCTGCACGGGGCGTCCACGACGATGACCCAGACCGGCATGGTCATGGGCACCCCCCAGTACCTCTCGCCCGAGCAGGCCCTCGGCAAGGCCGTCGACCACCGCTCGGACCTGTACGCGACCGGCTGTCTCCTGTACGAACTGCTCGCGCTGCGCCCGCCGTTCGTCGGCGAGACCCCGCTGTCGGTCGTCTACCAGCACGTCCAGGACATCCCGACGCCCCCGTCGGAGGTCTCCGACGCCTCCCCGCCGGAGCTGGACGGGCTCGCCATGCGCGCGCTCGCCAAGGACCCCGACGACCGCTTCCAGACCGCCGAGGAGATGCGCGGTCTGATCCAGTACGGCCTGCAGATGCTGTACGAGCAGGGCGGCCACACCGGCACCTGGAACACCGGCCCGGTGGCGGCCCACGACGGCCGGCACACCCCTGCCATGGGTACGGCCGGCACGGCGGTCCTCGGGCACCCGGGCGACGGCCAGGGCACCTCGCAGATCCCGCAGCCGATCATCCCGCAGTACGGCGACGGGGACGACGGCGGCTTCGAGGGCCACGGCAACAAGGGCCGCGGCGCCGGCAAGCTGTGGATACTCGCGGCGCTCGCCGTGATCGCGATCGTGGCCGGGGTGGCGCTGGCCATGAACAACGACGGCGCGGGCGGCGGCGGCTCGGGCACCACGCAGTCGCCGACCACCTCGAAGACCCAGGAGAAGGACAAGACCAGCAAGTCGCCGAGCGACGACGCGACGGAGGAGCAGACCGACCCGGGCACGGGCCAGGACACCGGTCAGGACGACGACTGGGACTACACGCCGTCCCAGCAGCCGTCGAACACCCCGTCGCAGCAGCCGACGAACGAGCCGACGGACACGGAGCCGACCGACACCGAGCCGACCGACACGGAGCCGACCGACACCGAGCCCACGGACACGGAGCCGACCGACACGGAGCCGACGGACACGGGGACGGGCGAGCCGGGGACTCTCGACCCCGTACTGGGCTGAGCGGGTCCGGCAGGTCCGCAGTCCGGTCCGGCCGGCCTCAGCCGTTCCCGCGCGTCCCGTGCGTCCCGCGCGCCCCACGGCCCCCCGAACAGCCCCCGAACCGCTCGCCGTCAGAGCCGTAGCCAGAGCCGCCGTCAGAGCCGTAGCCAGAGCGATCGTCAGAGCAGTCGTCGGAGGAGCCGTCGTCCATGGAGTGGACCGTGGCGAACCGGGGGCTCACCCGTAGATAGACCGGGGCGAACGGGCGCCCGTCGACCAGCCGGGGGGCGGGCCCGAGGCGGGTGAGTTCGGCGGCGGTCGGCTCGGCCGCCGCGCACTCGCCGACGACCTGCACGGACCACTGCCCACCGGGGCTGCCGGGCCGTACGAGGCTCATGTTGTCGGTGCCGTAGGCGACGACGTGCCCCACACACGCCTGCTGGTAGCCGGAGTGCCGGTGCATCCGCAGCAGCACCCCGCCGTCGCTCACGATGTGCCGCGCGGGCGCCAGGAAGGGCAGCGCGCGCATGCTCGCCGCGACCCGGCCGTAGTCGACACGGCCGAGGAGGGCGGTGGCGAGGGACAGGTCGGCCGGCGCTTCGTCGGTGGGCATACGACCACTGTGCGCGAGCGGGACGGGCCGAGGTAGGGGCCGCCGACCCCGGGGGACCAGGACGTAAGTCCCGAGAATCGCATCCGCATCGGTGCCGCGCGCTCACGGAATGCGTCCTGCGTCAGTGCTGTTCCGCCTGCATTCGGGCCACATAGGCCGCCGCCTGGGAACGCCGTTGCATTCCGAGTTTGGAGAGCAGACCGGACACATAATTCTTGATCGTTTTCTCGGCGAGATGGAGCCGTTCACCGATCTGGCGATTGGTGAGCCCCTCCCCGATCAGATCGAGGATCCTGCGTTCCTGGTCGCTGAGCCGGGCGAGCCGCTCGTCCCCCTTGGCGGTGCCGCCGTCGCGCAACCGTTCGAGGACCCGCGCGGTGGCGACCGGGTCCAGCAGCGACCTCCCGGCGGCCACGTCCCGCACGGCGGTGAGCAGCTCGACGCCCCGGATGGCCTTCAGGACATAGCCGGAGGCGCCCGCCACGATGGCGTCGAAGAGCGCCTCGTCGTCGGAGTAGGAGGTGAGCATCAGACAGCGCACGGAGTCGTCGTCGGAGCGGATCTCGCGGCAGACCTCGACACCGCTGCCGTCCGGGAGCCGTACGTCCAGGACCGCCACATCGGGCCGGGCGGCCGGGATCCGGGCGAGCGCCTCGGCGGCCGTACCGGCCTCCCCGACCACCTCGATGTCCGGCTCCGCCGCGAGCAGCTCATGCACGCCCCTGCGGACCACCTCGTGATCGTCAAGCAGAAATACCCGGATTTTTCCCTCTTCGCGCACGCGGTCAGTGTCACATACAAACCCTTCCCGTGCCCGGGGTGCCCGGGATAACGTGCCATTGTTCCGGCCCCCTGCAAGGCTGTGACCTGGAGCTGTTCCCGCTTTCCCGATTTACTTGGAGATCCAAGCAAAATCCCAGGTCAGGCGGGGTTTCACAGAAATGTGGCGCTCTGGGTAACGTGATTGTTGCAGGGCCTCGCCGGGGCACCTGTCACGCCTCTTTCCGGCCGGATCGCACCCACCCCGTGCGCGCCGACGGAAAAGGCGAGCCGCTCCCCCTGTCTCCGGAACGAGCAGGGGGATCCCAGCACCCGGCGAACCCGGGATGCCGGACCGACGGAGGAGCACACGTGACCGTGGAGAGCACTGCCCCGCGCAAGCCGCGCCGCAGCGCCGGTACCAGGAGCACGGCCGGTAAGCGATCGACCCGGACGTCACCGGGGACCGAGCCCGAGCTGGTGCAACTGCTGACCCCGCAGGGCAAGCGCGTCAAGAACGCCGAGTACGACAAGTACGTCGCCGGTATCACCCCCGAGGAACTGCGCGGTCTCTACCGCGACATGGTGCTCACCCGCCGCTTCGACGCCGAGGCCACCACCCTCCAGCGCCAGGGCGAACTGGGCCTGTGGGCGTCGCTGCTCGGCCAGGAGGCCGCCCAGATCGGCTCGGGCCGGGCTCTGCGCGACGACGACTACGTCTTCCCGACCTACCGCGAGCACGGGGTCGCCTGGTGTCGCGGCGTCGACCCGACCAACCTGCTGGGCATGTTCCGCGGCGTCAACAACGGCGGCTGGGACCCGACGACCAACAACTTCCACCTCTACACCATCGTCATCGGCTCCCAGACCCTGCACGCCACCGGCTACGCGATGGGCGTCGCCATGGACGGCGCCGACTCCGCCGTCATCGCCTACTTCGGCGACGGCGCCAGCAGCCAGGGCGATGTCGCGGAGTCCTTCACCTTCTCCGCGGTCTACAACGCGCCCGTGGTGTTCTTCTGCCAGAACAACCAGTGGGCGATCTCCGAGCCGACCGAGAAGCAGACCCGCGTCCCGCTCTACCAGCGCGCGCAGGGCTACGGCTTCCCCGGCGTCCGCGTCGACGGCAACGACGTGCTCGCCACCCTCGCGGTGACCCGGTGGGCGCTGGAGCGCGCCCGCAACGGCGAGGGCCCGACGCTGGTCGAGGCGTACACCTACCGGATGGGCGCCCACACCACCAACGACGACCCGACCCGCTACCGCCACGACGACGAGCGGGCCGCCTGGGAGGCGAAGGACCCGATCCTGCGCCTGCGCCGCCACTTGGAGTCCGCACACCACACGGACGAGGGATTCTTCGAGGAACTGGGGGCGGAGAGCGAGGCGTTGGGGAAGCGGGTGCGGGAAGTGATCCGGACCATGCCGGACCCGGACCACTTCGCCCTCTTCGAGCATGTGTACGCGGACGGGCACGCGCTCGTCGACGAGGAACGAGCGCAGTTCGCCGCCTACCAGGCGTCGTTCGCCGATGCCGAGGGGGTCTGAGATGGCGGTCGAGAAGACAGCGGAGAAGGCGGCGCAGAAGTCGGCGGAGAAAGCGGCGGAGAAAGCAGGGGCCGGCGAGAAGCTCGCCCTGGGCCGGGCGATCAACGCGTCGCTGCGCCGCGCCCTGGAGGAGGACCCCAAGGTCCTCGTCATGGGGGAGGACGTCGGCAAGCTGGGCGGGGTCTTCCGGGTCACCGACGGGCTCCAGAAGGACTTCGGGGAGAGCCGGGTCATCGACACCCCGCTCGCCGAGTCCGGCATCGTCGGCACGGCGATCGGCCTCGCGCTGCGCGGCTACCGCCCGGTGGTGGAGATCCAGTTCGACGGGTTCGTCTTCCCGGCCTACGACCAGATCGTCACCCAGCTCGCGAAGATGCACGCCCGCGCGCTGGGCAAGGTCAAGCTGCCGGTCGTCATCCGGATCCCCTACGGCGGCGGCATCGGCGCGGTCGAGCACCACTCGGAGTCCCCGGAGTCCCTCTTCGCCCATGTGGCGGGCCTGAAGGTCGTCTCCCCGTCGAACGCGTCGGACGCCTACTGGATGCTCCAGCAGGCCGTCCAGAGCGACGACCCGGTGATCTTCTTCGAGCCCAAGCGGCGCTACTGGGACAAGGCCGAGGTCAACACCGAGGCCATCCCCGGCCCGCTGCACAAGGCGCGGGTGGTGCGCGAGGGCACCGATCTGACGCTGGTCGCGTACGGCCCGATGGTCAAGCTCTGCCAGGAGGTCGCCGCAGCCGCCGCGGAGGAGGGCAAGTCCCTGGAGGTCGTGGACCTGCGCTCGGTCTCCCCGCTGGACTTCGACACCGTCCAGGCGTCGGTGGAGAAGACCGGCCGGCTGGTCGTGGTCCACGAGGCACCGGTGTTCTTCGGCTCGGGCGCGGAGATCGCCGCCCGGATCACGGAACGCTGCTTCTACCATCTGGAGGCCCCGGTCCTGCGCGTGGGCGGCTACCACGCGCCGTATCCGCCGGCCCGTCTGGAGGAGGAGTACCTGCCGGGTCTGGACCGGGTGCTCGACGCCGTCGACCGCGCCTTGGCGTACTGAGGAGAGGGTCGTGACGACGATGACCGAAGGGTCCGTACGCGAGTTCAAGATGCCGGACGTGGGCGAGGGGCTCACCGAGGCCGAGATCCTCAAGTGGTTCGTCCAGCCCGGTGACACGGTGACCGACGGCCAGGTGGTCTGCGAGGTCGAGACGGCCAAGGCCGCCGTGGAACTGCCCATCCCCTACGACGGGGTGGTCACCGACCTGCACTTCCCCGAGGGCACGACGGTGGATGTGGGGACGCCGATCATCGCGGTGTCGGTGGGCGGAGCGGCCCCGGCCGAGACCCCGGCCCCGGCGCCGGCTCCCGCCGCCGAGGAGGCCGAGCCTCCGCAGGAGCGCCAGGCGGTCCTGGTCGGTTACGGCGTGGCCGCGTCCAGCACCCGCCGCCGCCCGCGCAAGGGTACGGAGTCGGGTACGGGTACGGGTGCGCCGCAGGCAGCGGCGGCGGCGCTCCAGACGGAGCTGAACGGCCACGGCCCGACCCCGCGGCCCGAGCCCGCGGCCCGGCCCGCCGCCGAGCCGCGGCAGCGCCCGCTGGCGAAGCCGCCGGTCCGCAAGCTGGCCAAGGACCTGGGCGTGGACCTCACGACGGTGGTCCCGACCGGCCCGGACGGCATCATCACCCGCGAGGACGTCCACGCGGCGGCGACACCGACCGGGACGACGCCACAGGCCCCGCAGGAACAGCCCGCACCGGCACAGCCCGCACCGGAGCAGCCCGCACCGGAGCAGCCCGTAGCGGCGCGTTCCGCACCCGAACCCTCCGCTCCGACCCCGACCCTCCCCCCGTACGACACCGCGACTCGCGAGACCCGGGTCCCGGTCCGCGGGGTCCGCAAGGCGACGGCGGCGGCGATGGTGGGGTCGGCGTTCACGGCGCCGCATGTCACGGAGTTCGTGACGGTGGACGTGACGCGGACGATGCGGCTGGTGGCGGAGCTGAAGGAGGACAAGGAGTTCGCGGGCCTCCGGGTCAATCCGCTCCTCCTCGTCGCCAAGGCCCTGCTGGTGGCGATCAAGCGCAACCCGGACGTCAACGCGGCCTGGGACGAGGCGAACCAGGAGATCGTGGTCAAGCACTACGTGAATCTGGGCATCGCCGCGGCCACCCCGCGCGGCCTGCTCGTGCCCAACATCAAGGACGCCGACGCCAAGACCCTGCCGCAATTGGCCCGCTCGCTGGGCGAACTGGTCACCACGGCCCGGGAAGGCAGGACGACCCCGGCCGCGATGCAGGGCGGCACGGTGACCATCACCAACGTCGGCGTCTTCGGCGTCGACACGGGCACGCCCATCCTGAACCCCGGCGAGTCCGCGATCCTCGCCGTCGGCGCGATCAAGCCCCAGCCGTGGGTCCACAAGGGCAAGGTGAAGCCCCGCCAGGTCACCACACTGGCCCTCAGCTTCGACCACCGCCTGGTCGACGGCGAACTCGGCTCCAAGGTCCTCGCCGACGTGGCGGCCGTCCTGGAACAGCCGAAACGACTGATCACCTGGTCATGAACCCCTCACCCGCAAGGGCGGTTTGAGAGACGGGGCGCCCGTGCCCGTGCCCGTGCCCGTGCCAGTGCCAGTGCCAGTGCCAGTGCTCGCACTCGCACTCGCACTTGCCGAGCCCGGGCACCCGTCTCCCATGACCGCTCGGCAGGCTCAGCCCTCCCAGAAGGCCCAGAAGACCCCCACCTCGGCCGCGGACACGGCCACCAGACCGCAGTCCGTCGGGTACAGCAAGGCGTGCAGGGTGACCCCGTACCGCCCGCGTCGTCCGTCTCCGGCGCGTGATCGATCGAGTGCCAACCTCGGGGGTCGGTGGCCCTCAGCGCCATGACCGACCGGACATCCCGCCGCCAGTCGTCATGCCGCCGGGGCCCGACCCGCGCGAAGGTCCAGCCACCGCCGAACAGTGTGGTCGCCGCGGACTTCCAGGAGGTCGCGTCGGGTATCCGCTCGCTCTGGTTCACTCCGGTCCTGTTCATGGACATCAGGATCGGCCCCGTGACTACGAGCCGCTTCGCCGGCCCTCCCGCAGCCAGTGTCCGTTCGTGCTCCAGCCCAGCAGGCTTCGGCCCTCGCCCTCGTCGGGGCCGCGGCCCTTCACGCACTGGTGGAGGCCGGTGAGGGCAGGGGCGAGGCGGTGGGTGACGTGGGGGGCGTGGCGGTGGGATTCGGAGGTCAGCCAGGTCAGGGTGGACCTGAGGTCCTGGTCGGTGGACAGGGACAGGTAGTAGATCATCTGGCGCCAGGCGTACGCCGTGTCCTTGATCGTGGACAGCGGGCGGGGGTTGCCCTCCAGGCGGGCGGTCAGGCGGCAGACCGTGGTGAAGGCACGGCGGGCCAGGTCGGGCCAGCCGGCGGGCGGGGCGACACCGGCCCGGGTCGTCAGGGCGGCGAGGTTGTGGGTGGTGAGGATCTGCGCCTGCTCCACGATCATGCCGTTGCCGGCGGTCGACCAGCGGTCCGCCCGGAGACGGCGCTTCGGGGCGTCCTTCGCGGCATCCGCCGGGCGGGGAGCCAGGGAGCCCAGGGAGCACGCCTCGGCCCGTTCACGGCACAGGCGGGCGAAGCCGGGGGAGGTGCGGTAGCCGTACCCCTCACGCTTGCGTGTGGTCCGGCTCGTCGCCGCCTCCTCGATCGCCAGGTTGCGGACGGCCCGGTAGTCGATCGCGTAGTAGCGCTCGTACAGGGTGCCGCTCAGTTGCTCCGCCGCCAGCCTCGCCGCCGTCATGAACTTCGGGCTGAACGTGCCCATGAAGATGTCCGCCGCCAACTCCTCCACCAGCGGTGCGCCGAGGTCGGCCGCGCCCGCCAGGACGGACAGCTCACGGACCAGGGGGTTGGGCAGGATCGTGCCGGGGAACGCCTGCACGGCCAGTTCGGCCAGCTGGCGCAGGGCCTGCGCCGACACCTCGCCCGCGCTTGCGCCCCTCCGCTCCCGCTCGTCCGCCACCGCCCGCACCCACGGCAGTTCCTCCGCCCGCACCTGCCGCTCCAGATGGAGCAGGAGCAGCGAGCGGCGGTTGCGGAAGGCGCGGTAGTTCGCGGCGGCCAGGGTGCGCAGGGCGGCGTCCGGGTACGCCCGCGCGGTCGTCGCGGCGACCAGCTGAGGCACCAGCTCCGCCAGCACCTCGGCCGACGGTACGACCCCCCGCTCCACCAGCGTCGCGAGCGGCGCGCTCAGCGCCGACTCCAGCGGCTTGCGCAGGCCCGCCGGGATCGTCGCCCCGGCGGGTACGCGGGCCCGCAGCGCCTCCTCCTGCGTCACGGGCGCGAGCAGGGGCTCCACCTCCGGCACGCCCTGGTCCTGCGGCAGACCGTCGAGCCGCTGCCGCAGCAGCCCGGCCAGGGCGTGATGGGAAGGCAGCGCGGCCTGGACCGCCTGTGCGTGGCGCAGCGCCGAGTGCCCGGCCGAACCCGGCACCCCGCGGCGCGCCACCATCCCGGCCGCCGCGCTCCGCAGCAGTCCCCGCAGCCGCGGTTCCAGCACCCGCCCCGCGACCGTCTCCTCCAGCGCGCGGCGCAGGATCCCGAGGTTCTCGCGGGGCTTGAGGTGCTTGGTGCAGTACGTGTGCCGGGCGGCCAGAGCGCGGTAGCGGGTGAGCAGCGCGGCGCCCCGCCGCAGCCAGTCCTCGTCCGGGGCGCGCGTCAGCACGGGGCGGTCGTCGCGGGCCGTCTCCAGCCAGTGGGCCAGCATCTCGTCCGCGAACGGGGCCCAGACCGTCAGGGCCTCGCGCTGGCTCTCCACCGCCGGGTTGGGGCGCCGCGCGGCGAAGGTCCGGGACGCCTGCCCGACGGTGCTGCGGTGCACGGACCCGGCGTCCGGCGCCGGACGTGTGGACGGACGGGGTGTGAAACGCAGCCGCTCCGCGAACGGGGCCAGTTCCGCCACGAGGTCCAGCGCGGCGTCGACCTGTTCCGCGCGGGCCAGCCACGCCACCGTGAGCAGCGCGGCCTCCTCGGGGACCGTCACCTCGTACCGCCCGCTGTCCAGCAGGGCGCCGAGGTGGGCCAGGCCGTCCTCGGTGAGGCAGTGCGCGAACAGGGCCGCCCGCTCCTCGGGGACGCCGGCGCGGCGCGCGGCCTCGGCCTCGTACCGCTGGAGGGGTCCGCCCGCGCAGGGCTCGCCCGTCGCGAAGCCGCCCCGCACCACCTCGGGGGTGACCCAGGCGGGCAGCCCGGCAACCGGGGTGCGGGAACCGATCAGCAGTCGGCCGTCGGCCATGCCGGCCAGCACGGACCGCCATGTGCGGCCCTTCTCCTCGGCGCGTCGCCGGGTGTCCGCGTCCGGGTGGGTACGGGCGGTCTCCAGCGCTCTGGCCAACTGGCCGTAGCCGTAACCGGGATTCACCTGGACGGTGTGCTGCTGGTCAGCGTGCTCGTTCATAAGCCGGCGTGGCGGGTTCCGCCCCCGCGCCCTCCGGGTCTGCAGCCCGGTGCTCTGCTACTGAGCTACACGCCGTCGGATGTACCGACCCGACCGTGGAAACGGTAGAGGTCGAACGGGCGGGCGAACAACGGTTTTTGCGACCCGGCCCCGGCACCCGGCCCCCGCACCCGGTCCCGGCACCCGTTCCCCGTACCCGGCCCCCGCACCCGGCACCCGGTCCCCGCACCCGGCACCCGGTCCCCGCACTCGGCCCCGGCACCCGTTCCTCGCCCCTTGGCTCAGGGGCGAGGAACGTGCTCGCGACCGGGTCTAGCCGAGTCGCGCGAAGCCGTAGGTGAGCAGCTTCTTCGCGTCCGACTCCCGCTGCGAGGCGGAGGTCGAGGTCAGGACCGTACCGATGACGGTCTTGCCGTTGCGGGTCGCGGCGAAGACCAGGCAGTACTTGGCCTGTGCGCCCGAGCCGGTCTTCACCCCGATCGAACCGCTGTAGTTGCTGAGCAGGGTGTTGGTGTTGCTCCACGGGTAGTAGCGGTAGCCGCCGGTCTTCGTGGTCACCTTCTGCTTGGTCGACTTGGTCTTCACGATCGAGCGGAAGGTGCTGCTCTTCATCACATTGCTGGCGAGCTTCGTCAGATCGCGCGGCGTCGAGTAGTTCGAGCCGTTGCTTATGCCGTCGAACGAGTCGAACTTGGTGTTCGTCATACCGAGCTGCTTCGCCTTGGTGTTCATCTTCCCGATGAACGACTTCACGCGCGCCGCCCGCGTCGAACCGCTGCCGAACTTGTCGGCGAGCGCGTACGCGGCGTCGCAGCCGGACGGCAGCATCAGCCCGTACAGCAGCTGGCGCACGGTGACCTTGTCACCCACGATCAGCCGGGCCGACGAGGCGTTGTTGCGGACGATGTAGTCGCTGTACGCCTTCTGGATGGTGACCTTGGAGTCCAGGTTGAGATTGGACTGCGACAGCACGACCTTGGCGGTCATGATCTTCGTCGTCGAGCCGGTGGCGCGCTTGGTGTCCGCGGACTTGGTGTAGAGCGTCTTGCCCGTCGCGTTGTTCATGATGTAGCCGCCCTTGGCCGCGATCGAGGGCGTGGCCACGGCCTGCGCCGGAGCGGCGGAGACGACGACGGTGGCGAGCAGGGCGCCGGAGGTGACGCCGACGGCGGCGGCTCTGCGGATCCGCGCGCCCGTATTGAGGGTTATCAAGTTAAATACCCCGATTAAGTTGAAATTCCCCTAATGTGCAGCCTGGTTGGAGGGGACGGAAAAGGCCACATGTTTATGACGTGCAAAGGGTGCTGATGGTTGCTCATGGGAGGAAGGAAAAAATGCGCCCGCGCGCAGACCGGGGTCCGCCCGCGCGCAGGCGGACCCCGGTCCGCATGATGGACGCACCTCCTCATGCGTACGTGTTGTATCTATCCTGTGGCCATGTCTCCCGTCACCGTGCAGACCGTGCAACCAGAGAGGGTCCTGAAGCCCGCCAAGCCGGCCAAGCCCGCCAAGCAGCCGCCCGCCGCCGACCGTGTCTACGCACACGTCAAGGAGGGCGTCCTGGAGCGGCGTTACGAGGGCGGCGCCCTGCTCACCGAGGGCGAACTGGCGGAGGCCGTCGGCGTGTCCCGCACCCCGGTGCGGGAGGCGCTGCTGCGGCTGGAGGTCGAAGGGCTGATCAAGCTCTACCCGAAGAAGGGCGCGCTGGTCCTGCCCGTCTCGGCCCAGGAGATCGCGGACGTCGTGGAGACCCGGCTGCTGGTCGAGGAGCACGCCACGCGCAAGGCCGTACCCGCCCCGCCCGCGCTGATCGAACGGCTGGAGGAACTCCTCGCCCGGCAGAAGGCCCAGGCCGAGGCCGGAGATCTGGCCGCCGCGGCCGTCACCGACCGCTGCTTCCACGCCGAGATCGTGCGCAGCGGCGGCAACGAGATCCTCTCCCGCCTCTACGACCAGCTCCGCGACCGCCAACTGCGGATGGGCGTCGCCGTCATGTACTCCCACCCCGACCGGATCGCCAAGACCCTCACCGAGCACGAGGAGATACTGCGCGCGCTGCGTGCGGGGGACGCCGAGGAGGCCGTCGCGGTCGTCCACCGGCACGTCGGCTGGTTCTCCCACCTCGCCCGGGGTGAGGTCCGGTGAGTGCCCCGTCCTCAGGGGCATCCGGCTCCTCAGGCTCCTCAGGGGCATCCGGGTGCTCAGGGGTGCTGCCCGGTGATCCACCGGGTGGGCGGCAGGCCGTCGCCGTCTGGTGCATAGGCGTCGCGGTCTACTTCGTCGCCGTCATCTTCCGTACGTCGCTGGGGGTGGCCGGCCTCGACGCCGCCGACCGCTTCGACGTCAACGCCTCGGCCCTGTCGACTTTCTCCATCCTCCAACTCCTCGTCTACGCCGGGATGCAGATACCCGTCGGCCTGCTGGTCGACCGGCTCGGCACCAAGAAGGTGCTGGCCATCGGTGCCGTCCTGTTCACCGCCGGACAGCTCGGCTTCGCCTTCTCCCCCACCTACGGCACGGCCCTCGCCTCGCGCGCGCTGCTCGGCTGCGGTGACGCGATGACCTTCATCAGCGTCCTGCGGCTCGGCACCCGCTGGTTCCCCGCCCGCCGCGGCCCGCTGATCGCCCAACTCGCCGGGCTGGTGGGCATGGCGGGCAACCTGGTCTCCACCGTCGCCCTCGCCCCGCTGCTGCACGGCATCGGCTGGACCGCCGCGTTCGCGGGCAGCGCGCTGGCCGGTGTCGTCGTCCTGGTCCTGCTGCTGCTCTTCCTCAAGGACCACCCCGAGGGCCATGAACCCGAACCCGTCCCGCATCTGGGCGTCGCCTACGTCCGGCGCCAGATCGCCGCCTCCTGGCGTGAACCCGGCACCCGGCTCGGGCTGTGGGTGCACTTCACCTCGCAGTTCCCGGCGATGGTCTTCCTGCTGCTGTGGGGGCTGCCGTTCCTGGTCGAGGCGCAGGGGCTGAGCCGGGGCGCGGCCGGCGGGCTGCTCACCCTGGTCGTGCTCTCCAACATGGCCGTCGGACTCGTCTACGGTCAGATCATCGCCCGGCACCACGGCGCGCGGCTCCCGCTCGTGCTCGGCACGGTCGCTGCGACGGCCGTCCTCTGGGCGCTGACCCTGCTCTGGCCCGGCGCACAGGCGCCGCTGTGGCTGCTGGTCGTGCTGTGCGCGGTGCTCGGCGCGTGCGGACCGGCGTCGATGATCGGCTTCGACTTCGCGCGCCCCGCGAATCCGCCCCAGCGCCAGGGGACCGCCTCCGGCATCACCAACATGGGCGGCTTCGTCGCCTCCATGACGACGTTGTTCGCGGTCGGGGTGCTGCTGGATGCCTCCGGCGGTGACTATGGGGTGGCGTTCTCCGTGGTGTTCCTGCTGCAGGGGCTGGGGGTGAGTCAGATACTGCGGTTGCGGCGGCGGGTGGCTCGGATCGAGCGCGAGCGACTGGTCGCCAGCCGGGTGGAGACGGTGCACGTCCCTGTCTGAACCGGCCGCGTCGCCCTCGCGGTGCTGGGGACCACCGCCCCCAGAGCCCCGCGTCCGGCCCCGCACGGGCCTTCGTCACCTCGTCCCCGGATGCCGCCGGATGCCGCCGGGGGACGCCGGATGTCGGCGGGCGTCGGCGGATGCCGGGAAGGTCAGGGTGTCACCGTGAAGTGCTTCAGGATCGCCGAGGTCAGCTTCGGGTCGCCCTCCGCCTTCACCCGGTCCGCCACCGCCTCCGGGGTGACCCGGCCGCAGGCGAGACGGACGTAGGTCTCCCAGTCGAGGGTGAGGGTGGCGGCGGGGCCGAGGGCGGGAGCGGTCTCCAGGGTGCCGCGGCCCTGGATGTCGACCCGGATCGTGCGCAGGAACTCGATCGGCCCGTGCACATCGAAGACGATCGCCGAACTGCGGGGCGCGTCGGCTTTGTTGGCGACGATCTCGGGCAGCGCGGCCAGCAGCACATCCCGGGCGACCTGGGCGCCGGGCGAGTCCAGGTTGCCGGGGCGGCCGAGGGCGGTGCGCAGATCCTGCTCGTGCACCCAGATGTCGAAGGCGTGGCCGCGCATCGACTCCTCCAGCGTCACCTCGGTGCTGAGCGGGCCGCGCACCTTGGTGCCGGGGTCACGGGACTCGTTGCGCAACTGGCGGTTGCGCCGGATGACCGTGTACTCCAGTTCGGCCGTCATCTCCGGCGAGGTGTGGTGGCGGCGGACGTCGACCTGCATCTCCATGTACCGCTGGTGGTCGTTGGTGACATGGAACAGGTCGCGCGGCAGGGTGTGGATCGGGCGCGGGTCGCCCAGCATTTCGTTGTCCAGCCCGATGACATGGGACACGATGTCCCGGACCGACCAGCCGGGGCACGGGGTGCGCCGGTTCCAGTCGGCCTCCACGAGCGGCTGCACCAGCTCGGATATGGCTTCGATCGAGTGGGTCCAGGCGTCGGCGTAGGGCTGGAGAGTGGGATGCAGACTCACGGAACGGGACCCCTCGGCGGTCGTGTCACGGGCAGATTGTGGCGGCAGTGCCAGTGGGAGGTGGCTGTCGGCGGTGTCTCGGAACTCCATCCCGGTTCGTGGCTGGACTCGAACCGGGGGGAGCCCCAAAGCTACGCTGCTGTGTGGCACCCCGGCAGTGCTTTCGTGTGACGATCGTAGGCCCGTATGGACGGCTCGAATGCCAGGACGGTGGTAGTGTGCGCGCCTCTCTCCTCCAGATCGCAGTAGACGGGGGCGAATCGGTCGAATCGCGTCGGGTGCGGGTCGCCCGCCTGGTGCGGGAGCAGGCCGGGACCGCGGATCTTGTCGTGTTGCCGGAGCTGTGGACCACCGGGGCGTTCGCCTACGAGGAGTTCGGCCGGGAGGCCGAGCCGCTGGAGGGGCCGACGTTCGAGGCCATGGCGAAGGCGGCGGGCGACGCGGGCGTCTGGCTGCACGCCGGGTCGATCCCCGAGCGGGACCCCGAGGGGCCGCTCCACAACACCTCTCTCGTCTTCTCCCCTTCCGGTGAACCGGCCGCGGTCTATCGCAAGATCCATCGCTTCGGCTTCGACAAGGGCGAGGCCGTGTTGATGGCGGCCGGGCGTGAGCTGGTGACCGTACGGCTGCCGGAGACCGTGGTCGGGCTGGCCACCTGTTATGACCTCCGATTCCCTGAGCTGTTCCGTGGGCTGGTCGACGCCGGGGCCGAGACCCTGGTCGTCCCGGCCGGGTGGCCGGAGCGGCGGCGCGGGCACTGGACGCTGCTGGCTCGGGCGCGGGCGGTGGAGAACCAGGCGTTCGTACTTGCTTGTGGAACGGCCGGTACCCATGCGGGAGTTCCGCAGGCGGGTCACTCGATCGTGGTGGATCCGTGGGGCGAGGTGCTGGGGGAGGCCGGGGCCGGCGAGGAGATCCTCTCGGTGGAGTTCGACCCCGGGAAGGTGGCGCGGACCCGCGAGCGGTTCCCCGTACTGAAGGACCGGATGATGGGGTTGGCGGCACCCCGCCACCCGTGAACCGCGCCCGCCCGGTCCCGATACGGCGGGAGATCCGGGCCGTGCGGTGACGACCCCGGTCACCGCACGGCCGGAAGGGCGCATTTCCCCGCAAGGGCTTGGCGCACTTCCCGGTAGGGCGCGTGGCGCATTCCCCGGTAGGGCGCGGAGCGGTGGGTACGGGTTGCACCTTCCGTAGCGGCATGTGGTCCGGTGGACCCACGTCCCGATGCCTTGAGGAAAGGTCCCCGCTCATGCATGCGTCCTTCATGCCACCCCGCCAGGTCAAGATCGGTGACGCGGCGGCCTTCGTCGGCAGCACGCCCCGGGCGATCCGCCATTACCACGAGATCGGCCTGCTGCCCGAGCCCGAGCGGGGCGGCGACGGCCGCCGCCGCTACGGGTACGAGGACATGATCCGCCTGCTGTGGATCCGCAAGATGGCCGACGCCGGGATCGCCCTGGACGACATCCGTGACGCCTTCGCCTCCGGCACGGCTTCCGCCGGTACGGACAGCGGAGATGACCTCGCGGGCGTCCTGGAGCGGTTGGAGGACACCCTCGCCGAGCAGGAGGCGAGGGTGCGGCGGCGACGGATCGCCGTGCAGCGGATGCGCACCGAAGGCAGCCGGATGGGACTGCTCTCCGACTTCGTCACCGAACGCCTCAAGGGCCTGCCCGAGGGGTCCTTGCGCCAGGAGGACCTGGACAGTCTGCTGGTCACCGAGCGGATCCTCGGCCCGCTCGGCGCGGCCGTCCAGGCCACCCGCTTCGTCGCCCTGGCCACGCATCCCGCGCTGCGGGAGGAGTCCGACCGCGTCGATGCCGCCGAGGAGGCGCTCGACGACAGCGTCGCCGTCGATGATCCACGGGTGGCTCACGTGGCCGCCGAACGGCACGCCTTCGAAAGCGCCCTCCACACCGTCATCGAGGAGTCCGGACTGGACGAGGACATCGACGCGGTCTTCACCGCCTGGGACGCTCTGCACCCTGCTGCCGAGGACGGCGAGGCCAGCGAGGACGGCGAGGCCAGCGAGGAGGGGGCCGAGACCGAGGCCGACCCCGGCTCCGACCCCGGCTCCGGCTCCGGTTCCGGCGGGCGGGAGGCCGGCTCGATGAGCGTGCTCGAAGCCATCGGCAAGATGCCCTACGACTTCTCCCCGGCCCGCCTGCGCTGTATGGCACTGGCCGAAGAACTTTCCGCCCAGGACTGATCGGCTCCCTCATCGGCTCCCTGAATCCGACAGACCCTAGTCGTCCCCCCGCTCCTTCTCCGCCAGTTGGATCACGCACACCGCCACCGCGATCAGCAGCGCCGAGTCGGAGTCCTCGCGGACGACATCGACGCCGTACGTCTCCCGGACGCGCAGATAGCGGCGGGAGATGACGGCGAGGAGTTCACCCTCGTACTCGATGGCGAACTCGCGGTCGAGGATCTTGCCGCTGACGTCGAGTTCGGTGCCGTCGACCAGGCTGACCCGGTAGTGGTTGCGCAGCAGCGAGAGGCGTTTGCGGCGGATCCGGGCCAGCGGCTCGCCGCCGCGCTCGATCACCATGGTGTCCCGCAGGGCGAACATCTTCTGCCGGATGTCGATCAGCACCCTGCCCTGCGGGTCCTTCAGTTCGAACGTCTCGCGCAGCCGCATCGCCTTGCCGTCGACCAGGAACGCCTTGGTGCCACGGTCGTCCTCGATCCAGTAGTCGTCGCCGATGCCGAGGAGCCGTTCGCGTACGAGGAATCTCATGGAACGACGGGTTCCCCGGCCGCCGCTCCGCGACGCCGACGCTAGGCCGACGGGCGGAGTGGTCCCCGTCACCCGGGCTCGGCGGTCCGGACCTCGGTGGCTCGGACCCCGGTGGCTCGGACCCCGGCCCTCAGACGTTCGGGCCCCAGCAATGCCTGGGTAGTGCCTCAGTAGTTCCGTCGGTGCGGGTCGTCGTCCACGACCGTGGTGGTCGGCGGGACCACCACGCGGCGGCGGCGCGCGATGCTGCTGAAGATGGCCAGGCCGATCAGTCCGACGGCCATGAAGATCACGCCGACCAGGTCGAGATTGACTCCGTCCATCTCCCAGTCGGTAGCGAACGCGAGGATGGCTCCCACGGCGATGAGGATGATGCAACCGCCGAGACCCATGAGTGTCGCCTCCTGTCGATCGTCGGTTGTCCGTGCCGGTCCGACTCGCGTACCCCTCCTCGGCCGGGCCATACCCGCGTGTGACCCCCTGTTCACGACCGGATGGCAAGCTTGAAGCATGAACGACGCTGTCCCGGCGGAAGACCCCGCCCCCGCGCCCACGCCCCGCCCCCGCGCCCGTGTCCGTGCCCCCGAGCTGATCGGCGCGGGCGGCTGGCTCAACACGGGCGGCAGCGAGTACACCCTCGCCGACCTGCGGGGACGGATCGTCATCCTCGACTTCTGGACCTTCTGCTGCGTCAACTGCCTGCATGTCCTGGACGAGATGCGGGAGTTGGAGGAGAAGCACCGGGACACGGTGGTCGTCATCGGGGTGCACTCGCCGAAGTTCGTGCACGAGGCCGAGCACCGGGCGGTGGTGGACGCGGTCGAGCGGTACGGGGTCGAGCACCCGGTGCTGGACGACCCTGAGCTGGCCACCTGGAAGCAGTACGCGGTGCGGGCCTGGCCGACGCTGGTGGTGATCGACCCCGAGGGGTACGTCGTCGCCCAGCACGCCGGTGAGGGACATGTGCACGCCATCGAGCGGCTGGTCGCCGAGCTGGAGGCCGAGCACGCCGCGAAGGGCACCCTGCGCCGTGGCGACGGCCCGTACGTGGCGCCCGAACCGGAGCCCACCGTGCTCCGCTTCCCCGGCAAGGCGCTGCCGCTGCCGGGCGGAACGTTCCTGGTCAGCGACACGACCCGGCATCAGCTGGTCGAGCTGGCGCAGGACGGGGAGACGGTGCTGCGGCGGATCGGCGACGGCGGGCGCGGGCACGTCGACGGCCCGGCGGACCGGGCCCGGTTCCAGGAGCCGCAGGGGCTCGCCGCGCTGCCGGACGGGACGGTCGTGGTCGCCGACACCGTCAACCATGTGCTGCGCCGCCTCGACCCGGCGACCGGCGAGACCACGACCGTCGCCGGGACCGGCGCGCAGTGGATGCAGGGCGACCCGGTCTCCGGTCCCGCCCGTGAGGTCAGCCTCTCCTCGCCGTGGGACGTGGCCTGGTGGCAGGACCGGGTGTGGATCGCGATGGCCGGGGTCCACCAGCTGTGGGCGTACGACCCCGCCGACGGGACGGTGACCGTCACCGCC
Organism: Streptomyces sp. NPDC091377; assembly: GCF_044757045.1. Lineage (NCBI taxonomy): Bacteria > Bacillati > Actinomycetota > Actinomycetes > Kitasatosporales > Streptomycetaceae > Streptomyces > Streptomyces sp. NPDC091377. Next base: position 362,765 of record NZ_JBIVUE010000008.1, read on the forward strand.
GGGACGACCAACGAGGGCCTGGTCGACGGACCGGGCGCCGAGGCGTGGTTCGCCCAGCCGTCGGGGCTGGCGGCGACACCGGAGCGGCTGTGGCTGGCCGACGCCGAGACGAGTTCGCTGCGCTGGGTGGCCCCGGACGGCTCCGTGCACACGGCCGTCGGCACCGGGCTCTTCGACTTCGGGCACCGTGACGGCCCCGCCGAACAGGCCCTTTTCCAGCACCCGCTGGGTGTCACCGCGCTGCCCGACGGCTCGGTCGCCGTCAGCGACACCTACAACCACGCCCTGCGCCGCTACGACCCCGCCACCGGCGAGGTCACCACCCTCGCCACGGATCTGCGCGAGCCGAGCGACGCCGTGCTGTCCGGCGACGACATCGTGGTCGTGGAGTCCGCCCGACACCGGCTGACCCGGCTGCGGCTGCCGGAGGAGGCCGTACGCGTCGAGTCGGTGGCCCACCGCACCCGGCGCGCGGCGACCGACGTGGCGCCGGGACGGCTCCGCCTCGATGTGATCTTCCAGGCGCCGAACGGCCAGAAACTGGACACCCGCTACGGCCCCTCCACCCGGCTCCTGGTCTCGGCCACGCCGCCCGCTCTGCTGGTCGGCGGCGCGGGCGCGGACACCGATCTGAGCCGGGACCTGGTGCTGAACCCCGAGGTCACGGAGGGTGTCCTGCATATCTCCGCGATGGCCGCGTCCTGCGACGACGACCCGGCCAACGCGTACCCGGCCTGCCATGTCCACCAGCAGGACTGGGGTGTCCCGGTACGGCTGACGGACAGCGGCACGAACCGACTGCCGCTGGTCCTCGCGGGGATGGACGACTAGGGCCTGTCGTTCGGATCGGCCCGGCGCCTGAACGCACCCGGCCCGCCGGCCGGGCCCGGGGCCGTGCTCAGCCCTCCAGGAACGCGATCAGCGCGTTGCCCAGCATGTGCGGGTCGTCCACCCCGCACAGCTCTCTCGCGCTGTGCATCGACAGGATCGCCACCCCGATGTCGACCGTGCGGATGCCGTGCCGGGCGGCGGTGATGGGGCCGATGGTGGTGCCGCAGGGCATGGAGTTGTGGGAGACGAAGGTCTGGAAGGGGACCTCCGCCTTCTCGCAGGCGGCGGCGAAGATCGCCCGCCCGGAACCGTCGGTCGCGTAGCGGTTGTTGACGTTGACTTTCAGGATGGGGCCGCCGTTGATCCTCGGGTGGTGCGTCGGGTCGTGGCGCTCGGCGTAGTTGGGGTGCACGGCGTGCCCGGTGTCGGAGGAGAGACAGACCGTACCGGCGAGGGCGCGGGCCCGGTCCTCCAGCGAGCCCCCGCGCGCGAGCACCGACCGCTCCAGCACACTGCCGAGCAGCGGCCCGTCCGCGCCGGTGTCGGACTGCGAACCGTTCTCCTCGTGGTCGAACGCCGCCAGGACCGGGATGTACGGCAGCCCGCCGCCACCGGCCGCGACCCCCGTCAGCGCCGCCGCACCGGCGTGCACGGAGAGCAGATTGTCCATGCGCGGGCCCGCCAGCAGCTCACGGTCCCGGCCCAGATACGCCGGCGGCTCCACGGAGTGCAGCATCAGGTCCCAGCCCGCGACCGAACCGGCCGGCAGCCCGGACTCCTCCTCCAGGAACGCGATCAGATCCCCGTCGCGCACATCGCCGCCGAGCCCCCACACCGGCTGGAGATGCCGCTGTTTGTCCAGCTTGAGCCCCTCGGAGGAGACCGAGCGGTCCAGATGGATCGCGAGCTGAGGCACCCGCAGCAGCGGGCGGTCGACATCGACCAGCCGTGTCGAACCGTCCCGCAGCGACAGCCGCCCCGCGATCCCCAGGTCGCGGTCGAGCCAGGAGTTCAGCAGCGGGCCGCCGTAGATCTCCACGGCCACCTGCCGCCAGCCGTGCGCCCCGGCGTCGGGCAGCGGCTTGACCCGCAGATTGGGGGAGTCGGTGTGCGCGCCGATGATCCGGAAGGGGGTGTGCGGCACCGCGCCCTCCGGGACGAACCACGCCACGATCGCCCCGCCGCGCAGCACATACTGGCCGCCGCTGCTCCCGCTCCACGCATCCGTCTCCGAGACCTGCCGGAACCCGGCCTTCTCCAGCCGCTCGGCGACGGTGGCCACCGCGTGGTACGGCGACGGCCCGGCCGCCAGGAAGGACATCAGGTCATCGGTGTGGCCGCGATCGAGGCGGGCGGGTTCGCTCATGGTGTTCACCTTAACGACGTACGAGCGTCCGCCCCCGGTGCCGGGAGCGGACCCTCGTACCGACGGTACGGGGAGGCGGGGGGCCTGCGGGGCCGCCGTACCGGGCCGTCCGGGGGAGGAGCGGGGCGGCTAGGGCCTGTCGTTCGGATCATTCCGGCGTCGCGGGGTCTGGCCCACGGATCTGCGGCGTTGTCGTCGGTTGCCGACGCTCCGCGTCGCCGCCCTCCTCCGCCGTGCAGCTCCACGCACCAGACCCCGCTCGGCCCGACCGAACAGCACCGCTTCCTACAGCCGGGCTGATCCAAGCGACAGACCCTAGAAAGCGGCCTCGTCCAGGTCCATCAGGTCCAGGTCCACGTTCTCGGCGATCTTGCGGGCCAGGGTCACCCCGGGCAGGACGTTGGCGGCGAAGAACTTCGCCGCCGCGATCTTGCCGGTGTAGAACGCCTTGTCCTTGGAGGACGCGGTCGGCAGCTTCTCAAGGGCGACCGCCGCGCCGCGCAGCAGCAGATGGCCCACGATCACATCACCGGCGGCCAGCAGCAGCCGGGTGGTGTTGAGACCGACCTTGTAGATGTTCTTGACGTCCTGCTCGGTGGCCGCGAGGTCGGTCAGCATCAGACCGACGACGGCCTCCAGCTCCACGGCCGCCTTGGCGAGGTGCTCGCGCGCCCCGGCCAGCTCCTCGCCGCCGGTGCCCAGCGCCAGGAACGTCTTGACGTCCTCGGCGAGGGAGTTCAGCGCGGCGCCCTGGTTGCGGACGATCTTCCGGAAGAAGAAGTCCTGGCCCTGGATGGCGGTGGTGCCCTCGTAGAGGGTGTCGATCTTGGCGTCCCGGATGTACTGCTCGATCGGGTATTCCTGGAGGAAGCCGGAGCCGCCGAGGGTCTGGAGGGACTGGGCGAGCTGCTCGTAGCCCTTCTCGGAGCCGTAGCCCTTGACGATGGGCAGGAGCAGGTCGTTGAGCGCGTGCTCGGCGGAGGCGTCCTCCCCGGCCGTCTCCTTGGCCTGGATGGTGTCCTGCACGGCCGCCGTGTGCAGCACCAGCGCCCGCATGCCCTCCGCGTACGCCTTCTGCGTCATCAGCGAGCGGCGGACGTCGGGGTGGTGGGTGACGGTGACCTTGGGGGCGGACTTGTCCATGAAGTTCGCCAGGTCGGGGCCCTGGACGCGCTCCTTGGCGTACTCCAGGGCGTTGAGGTAACCCGTGGAGAGGGTGGAGATCGCCTTCGTGCCGACCATCATCCGGGCGAACTCGATGATCCGGAACATCTGCCGGATGCCGTCGTGCTTGTCGCCGATCAGCCAGCCCTTGGCGGGGTGCCGGTCGCCGAAGGTCAGCTCGCAGGTGTTGGACGCCTTGAGGCCCATCTTGTGCTCGACATTGGTGGCGTAGACACCGTTGCGTTCGCCCAGCTCACCGGTCTCGAAGTCGAAGAGGTACTTGGGGACGAGGAAGAGGGAGAGCCCCTTGGTGCCGGGACCGGCGCCCTCCGGACGGGCGAGGACGTAGTGGAGGATGTTCTCCTCCATGTCGTGCTCACCGGAGGTGATGAAGCGCTTCACGCCCTCGATGTGCCAGGAGCCGTCCTCCTGCTGGATCGCCTTGGAGCGGCCGGCGCCGACGTCCGAACCGGCGTCCGGCTCGGTGAGCACCATCGTGGAGCCCCAGGTCTTCTCGACCGCGATCGCCGCGAGCTTGCGCTGCTCCTCAGTGCCCTCCTCGAAGAGGATCCGGGCGAACGCCGGACCGGAGGAGTACATCCAGACGGCCGGGTTGGCGCCGAGGACCAGCTCCGCGTAGGCCCAGATCAGGGACGGCGGGGCGGTGGTGCCGCCGATCTCCTCGGGCAGGCCGAGGCGCCAGTACTCCGAGTCCATGAAGGCGCGGTAGCTCTTCTTGAAGGACTCCGGGACCGGGGCGGTGCTGGTCACCGGGTCGAAGACCGGCGGGTTGCGGTCGGCGTCGGCGAAGGACTCGGCCAGCTCGTTCTCCGCGAGCCGGGTCAGCTCCTCCAGGACGCTCCTGGCGGTGTCGGTGTCCATCTCCTCGAACGGGCCGGTGCCGTACAGCTTGTCGCGCCCCAGTACTTCGAAGAGGTTGAACTCGATGTCGCGGAGATTCGACTTGTAGTGCCCCATGGCGATGGCTCCGTAGAGAGATCGGCGAGGCACTGACTCCTCGCGCTCAGTTCACGTACCAATTAGTAGCTACGATGATGCTACCCGTCGGTAATAAGAAGCAACCCCTCCCCGGCCAAGTGTGAGAAGGGTCTATCCGCCGGCCTCCGGACGCCCGCCCGCGGCCCCCGCCACCTCGGTGAGGAACGGCACGATCACCCCGCCCCACCTGGCCGGATCGTCCGCGAACGGCACATGGCCGCCGGGTATCTCCAGCAGCCGGGCGCCGGGGATGCCGGCCGCCGTGGCGCGGTGCAGCCGGGGCGGGACCAGCAGATCGCCCGTGGGGGAGATGACCAGCGTCGGCGCCCCGATCGCGGCCAGGTCCTCGCGCACGTCCACCCGCAGGGCCAGGTCCACCTGCTCGGGCATGCCCGCGGGTGAGGTCGCCCCCGTCCGCCGCGCCAGGTCGTCGGCGGTCCGCGGGTCCAGCGCCGCCAGCGCGTCGGAGCCGAGGGCCCGCGACAGCGCGAACCGTCCCAGGGTGTCCGGGTCGCCGCCGCGGCCCAGCGCCAGCCAGACCCGCGAGGCCAGCCGCAGTTCCGTGTCCGCGTACGGGAAGGGCGCGGTCAGCACCAGTGCCGTGACCCGCTCGGGATGCCGGGCGGCGATCCGTATCGCCACGGCCCCGCCCAGCGAGAACCCGCAGAGCGCGAACCGCTCCAGCCCCTCCGCGTCGGCCGCCGCCAGCAATTCCCCGGCCAGCTCGTCCAGTTCGAGCGGGCCGTCCGCGCGCGGGGTGCCGCCCGTGCCGGGGTAGTCCACGCCGACGACTCTGTGCCCGGCCGTCAGGGCCGCCATCAGCGGGCCGTAGTTCTCCTCCACGGACCCGGCGGCCCCGTGGGCGAGCAGCAGCCCGGCGGGACCGGTGCCGCGCACGGTGCGGGCGTAAGGCCGTACGCGTCGAGGGGCGGCGGGACGGGGGGAGAGGTCGTCGGCGGGGTCAAGCAGTGCGGGCATGGGCGTCTCCGGGCTCCCGGGAGGCGCGGCCGACCGGCCGCGATTTCTGTAGCGCTCGATAAGAAAACCGTAGCATCATTATCTATCGACCGCTACATAAATTTTGAGGACGCCACCGGCCCCCTCCCCCTCGGTACGCTTGCGCGCATGTACGGATACGGGCAGCCGATGGACAACGGTGGCGCGCAGCAGTACGCGCAGCCGCAGCAGATGCCCGGCGGTGTCGGGGGGTACGGGCAGCAGCAGCCGCTGTACCCGGAGCCGTCCCCGCCCTCGCTCGCCGACGCGGTACGGGCGTTCACCACCGGGCAGATGCCGGCCGAGGACTTCCAGCAGGTCTTCGCCACCTCGAAGGTGTACTGCCCGCGCGGCGACAACCCCGGTTTCCTCGCCCTGCACAACACCCAGCAGCCGGTCATCCCGATGTTCACCTCGCTCAAGGAGCTACGGCGCTACGCGGGCAAGGAGTCCAAGTACTTCGTGATCACCGGCGCCGAGGTGATCGACCTGCTGCCCACCGGCTACGGCTTCGTCCTGGACATGGAGGGCGAGCACCGGATGGTCTTCGACGCCAAGGCGGTCGAACAGATGGTCGACTTCGCGATGCGCAGGATGTACGGCTGACCCCACGCCCCCCCGCCCGGTCCGAGCAGGGGCCTGTCAGGGTCCGTCGGGGTCCGCCTGGGTCCGCCTGGGTCCGCCTGGGTCCATCGAGGTCCCGCCTGCGTCCCGCCTGGGTCCGTCAAGGTTCGCCAGGGTCCATCAGGGCCCGTCAGGGTCCGCCAGGGCGGGTCCATCTGTCCGCAACGGGTCGAGCCCGGAGGGAATGCCCTCCGGGCTCTTGCCGTTACGGGTGGCAGAAAGTTCAACAGTCAACTAATGTGGGTGTACCCAAGGAGGTACCGACATGCCTGCAGTGACCGTCGAGAACCCGTTGACGCTGCCCCGGGTGACCGCTTCCGCCGACGCCGTGGCCCGGCCCGTGCTGGCCGTCACGACCGCACCGAGCGGCTTCGAGGGCGAGGGCTTCCCGGTGCGCCGCGCGTTCGCCGGGATCAACTACCGCCACCTCGACCCGTTCATCATGATGGACCAGATGGGCGAGGTGGAGTACGCGCCGGGCGAGCCCAAGGGCACGCCCTGGCATCCGCACCGCGGCTTCGAGACCGTCACCTACATCATCGACGGGATCTTCGACCACCAGGACTCCAACGGTGGCGGCGGCACCATCACCGACGGCGACACCCAGTGGATGACGGCCGGTGCCGGACTGCTGCACATCGAGGCCCCGCCGGAGCATCTCGTCGTCTCCGGCGGTGTCTTCCACGGCCTTCAGCTCTGGGTCAACCTCCCCGCCCAGGACAAGATGATGGCCCCCCGCTACCAGGACATCCGGGCCGGCAGCGTCCAGTTGCTGACCTCCCCGGACGGCGGCGCGCTGCTCCGGGTGATCGCCGGTGAGCTGGACGGACACGCCGGTCCCGGTATCACCCACACGCCGATCACGATGGTCCACGCGACGCTGGCGCCGGGCGCGGAGGTCACCCTGCCGTGGCGGGAGGACTTCAACGGCCTCGCGTACGTGCTCGCCGGGCGCGGCTCCGTCGGCGCCGAGCGGCGGCCCGTCCACCTCGGTCAGACCGCGGTCTTCGGCGAGGGCTCGTCGCTGACCGTCCGCGCGGACGAGAAGCAGGACGCCCACACGCCGGACCTGGAGGTCGTCGTCCTCGGCGGCCGGCCGATCCGTGAACCCATGGCCCACTACGGCCCCTTCGTCATGAACACCCGCGAAGAGCTGCAGCAGGCGTTCGACGACTTCCAGAAGGGCCGCCTCGGCACGATCCCGGCGGTCCACGGCATGACCGAGAAGGGCCCGCAGAACTGACCCCGCCCCGCCGCGCGGGCGCACACTTGACACGCCGTCACCCGCCCGGGCCGTCAGGACAGGACAGCCCGGGCGGCGCGTGATCGGCTGGAGGGGTGCGCCTGCCACTGCCCGAGCCCGTACGACGTCTGGCCGCCTGGTGCGCCGTCATCCTGCTGGCGGCGGGCGTGGGGTGGGTCGGGATCCAGCTGATCGTGGAACTGCGTACGGCCGTCGTGCCCGTGCTGCTCGCGCTGCTCGGCACCGCGCTGCTCGGGCCGTTCCACCGGCGGATGGTGGGCGCCGGGATGCATCGCTCGCTGTCCGCCGCGCTGACCTGCGTCGCCGTGGTGGCCGTCGTGGGCGGCGCCGTCTACATCGTCGTCGCCGCGCTCATCGACACCGGCGACCAGATCGTGGCCTCGCTCAAGGAGGCCGCCACCTCGCTCGCCCAGCACTTCGGGGCGGCCGGCACCTCGCTCGACGACCTCGCCTCCAACTCCCGCGATCTGCTGAGCAAATTCGGCGGCACCGCCGCCTCCGGGGTGATCAGCGGGGTCAGCGTCGTCGGCGAGACCATCGCCCTGGCCGTCCTCGCGTTGCTGCTCGTCTTCTTCTTCCTCCGCGACTCCGACCGGGCCGCCACGACCCTGCGCAGCCTGTCGCCGCGCGGCACCGCCGACACCATCGAGGCGATGGCCCGCCGCGCCTTCCAGGCCGTCGAGGGCTTCATGCGGGGCACCACCCTCATCGCCTTCATCGACGCCGTGTGCATCACCGTCGGCCTGCTGATCCTCAAGGTGCCCGGCGCCGTGGGGCTCGGCGCGCTGGTCTTCGTGGGCGCGTACATCCCCTACCTCGGCGCCTTCCTCTCCGGCGCGGTCGCGGTGCTGGTGGCACTCGCCGACCGAGGGTTTGTGATCGCGCTGTGGGCGCTGGGCGTCGTACTCGCCGTACAGGTCCTCGAAGGGCATGTGCTCCAGCCGATGATCCAGAGCAGGACCGTGCAGATGCACCCGGCGGTCGTCATGCTCGCCATCACCGCCGGTGCCTCGGTGGCGGGGATCCTGGGCATGCTCCTCGCCGTACCGCTCACCGCCGCCGCCTTCGGGGTCATCAGCGAACTCCGCGACCACTACGCGCCCCCGCCGCGGGCGGCGGACGTACCGGACTGACCCCGGGCCGACACCTGGACGCCCCGGTCCAGGAGGGCAGGGACCTGGGCCGGGGCGGGCTGCCCGTGGGGCACGCGGGAGGGCTGCAAACCCTCACGGACAGTGATAAGAGGATACGGAGGGTGAGGTCGTCCGTGGTGTCCGCGACCGGTCAAACGCCCGGAACGGACGAAGCGGGGGCACGACGCCCGACCAGTCTCCCCCGCGTACGCCGCGCCCTCCGGGTCTCCTCCTCAAACCCCCTGCTCCCCGCCCCCGTCCACAGCCTCCACGGCCTCAACAGGCTCTACGGCGGCTACGGCCTCCGCAGGCTCCACGGGCTCCACGGGCTCCACGGGCTCCACGGGCTCGATGGGCTCGATGGCCTCCGCACCCTTCACAGCGGCCTCCACGGGCTCTACGGCCTCTGCCGGCTCCTCAGGCTCTACGGTGTTCTCCTCGTCCAGCCCTTCCACGTCGAAGTCGGCCACCGCCAGCTCCAGGGCGCCGGTGTCCCCCGTGGTCCCGCCGCGCCCCTCGTGGAGTTCGAACCAGATGCTCTTGCTGTCGCCGCGCGGGTCGACGCCCCAGGCGTGGGCCAGCAGCTCGATGAGGATCAGACCGCGGCCGGAGGAGGCCAGTTCGCCCGGGCGGCGCATGTGGGGAAGGTCTTCGCCCGCGTCGTTGACCTCCACCCTCAGCCGGCGCTCCCCCGGCTCCCCGCTGATCTCGGCGACGAGCAGCGCGTCCGTGTCGGTGTGGACCAGCACGTTGGTCAGCATCTCGGAGACGAGGAGCACGGCCGAGTCCGTCTGGTCGGCGGAGGACCAGTCGTGCAGCAGTTCGCGCAACTGCTGCCGGGCCACGGCGATCCGCTCGGGCTCGGCCTGTGCGACCGTCAGCAGGGTGCGCCGGGTCGGCGGGCGCCGTGCGGGGACGGTCTCGACGGAGCCGCAGCCGTCCCCCTGCCGGCAGAGCAGCAGGACGGCGATGTCGTCCTCGCGGCGGTCGGCGAGCGGGCCGGTGGTGTGGTGCGAGGACGGCCCGTGCACGGCCTGCACCAAGGCGTCGGCGAGCCCCTCCAGATCGCCCCGGTGCTCCTCCAGGGTGGTCCGGATCCGCTGCCAGCCGGTGTCCAGATCGTGGCCGCCGGTCTCGATCAGACCGTCCGTGCACAGCATCAGCGTCTCGCCGGGCTGGAGCGCGAAGGTGGTGGTGGGGTAGTCGGCGTCCGGATCGATACCGAGCGGCAGCCCACCGGAGGTGGCCCGTCGCAGTACGGTCCCGTCGGCCATCCGGATCGCCGGGTCGGGGTGGCCCGCGCGGGCGATGTCGAGCACACCGGTCGCCGGGTCGACCTCGACGTAGAGGCAGGTCGCGAAGCGCGGGTCGCCCCTGTCGTCGTGGTGGTGGCCGATGCCGTTGAGAAACCGGGAGGCCCGCGAGAGCACCGCGTCGGGGCGGTGGCCCTCGGAGGCGTAGGCGCGCAGGGCGGTGCGGAGCTGGCCCATGAGGCCGGCCGCGCGGACATCGTGGCCCTGGACGTCCCCGATGACCAGGGCGAACCGGCCGCCCTCACCGGGCAGCGGGATCATGTCGTACCAGTCGCCGCCGATCTGGAGGCCGCCGCCGGTGGGGACGTAGCGGGCGGCGATGCTCAGGCCGGGGATCTTCGGTCCGAGGGTGGGCAGCATGGAACGCTGGAGTCCGTCGGTCAGCTCGCGCTCGGACTCGGCGGCGACGGCCCGGGTGAGGGCCTGGGCGAGCATCCGGGCCACCGTGGTCAGCACGGACCGCTCGTCCGGGGTGAACGCCACCGGGTAGGCGAAGGCGGCCATCCAGGCGCCCATGGTCCGCCCGGCCACGATCAGCGGCAGGAAGGCCCAGGACTGGCGGCCGAAGCCCTTGGCGAGCGGCCAGGTGACGGGGTAGCGCGACTTGTACTGCTCCGGCGAGGAGAGATACACCGCGCGACCGGTACGGCAGACCTCGGCGGCCGGATAGTCGGTGGCCAGGGACATCGCGGAGAAGGGGTCCTCGTCGCCCGGCTGCTGCCCGTGGTGGCCGATGATCGTCAGCCGGTCGGCCTCCACGCCGAAGACCGCGAGGCCGTCCGGGGTGAAGCCCGGCATCGAGAGACCGGCCGCGACCCGCAGCACCTCCGCCGTGGACCGGGCCTCGGCCAGCGCCCGCCCCGCGTCCAGCAGGAACGCCTCACGCGAGCGCCGCCAGTCGCCGGTGACGGCCCGGCGTCCGGCCGGGGTGCCCGGAGTGGGCTCGGTGACCTCCTGGAGGGTGCCGATCAGCTCGTAGGCCCGTTTCTCGGGGTCGAAGGTCGGCTTGGAGCGGCTGCGGACGACCCGGACGATCCGGCCCCGCTCGTCCATGACCCGGATCCGTACCTCGGCGAGGGTGGCCTCGGCCACCGCGAGCTGGACGACGCCGGTGATCTCGTTCCAGTCGACGGGGTGCAGTCGGGCCCGGACCTGGGCCTCGGTCAGGGTGGTCGGCTCGGCGGGCAGCCCGAGCAGTCGGGCGGCCTCGGCATCCACCGTGACCTGCCCGATCGAGGTATCCCAGTGCCACAGTCCGGTCGCTAGGGAGGCGAGAACCTGCCCCACTGCCGGCAGGGGCTCACCAGTGCGCATTGCCCCACTGTAAGAAGATGTGATCGAACAGTGCCACTGATGCCGTTTGTGAGGTTGATCGACGGGAGGGCCGGCGCCGGTCATGCGGGGGAGGCGGATCCCGGTCGGCCGGTACCCTGGGGGCGACGTTTCACGTGAAACACCACGGCTTCCGAGCGTCAGAACCTCTGGAACCACCGAGTCCCTGAAGCTCTGAATGTCCGAACCTCTGACCCACTCCCGATCAGCGAAGGCTGGATGAACGACGATGCATCGGTACAGGTCCCACACCTGCGGCGAGCTCCGCTCCTCTGACGTCGGCACCGACGTCCGGCTGAGTGGCTGGCTGCACAATCGGCGCGACCTGGGCGGCATCCTCTTCATCGATCTGCGCGATCACTACGGCATCACGCAGCTCGTCGCCCGCCCCGGCACCCCCGCCTACGAGGCCCTCGACAAGGTCTCCAAGGAGTCGACGGTCCGGATCGACGGCAAGGTCGTCTCCCGGGGCACGGAGAACGTGAACCCGGAGCTGCCGACCGGGGAGATCGAGGTCGAGGTCGGCGAGGTCGAGGTGCTCGGCGCCGCCCAGCCGCTGCCGTTCACGATCAACGCCGAGGACGGGGTCAACGAGGAGCGGCGTCTGGAGTACCGCTTCCTCGACCTGCGGCGCGAGCGGATGCACCGCAACATCATGCTGCGTTCGGCGGTCATCTCGGCGATCCGCCACAAGATGACGACGCTCGGCTTCAACGAGATGGCGACCCCGATCCTGTCGGCGACCTCCCCCGAGGGCGCCCGCGACTTCGTCGTCCCGTCCCGGCTGAACCCCGGCAAGTTCTACGCGCTGCCGCAGGCCCCGCAGCAGTTCAAGCAGCTGCTGATGATCTCGGGCTTCGACCGCTACTTCCAGATCGCGCCCTGCTTCCGGGACGAGGACGCGCGCGCCGATCGCTCGCCGGGCGAGTTCTACCAGCTCGACGTGGAGATGTCGTTCGTCGAGCAGGAGGATGTCTTCCAGCCGATCGAGCAGGTCATGACGGAACTCTTCGAGGAGTTCGGCGGCGGCCGTCATGTCACCTCCCCGTTCCCGCGCATCCCGTTCCGCGAGGCGATGCTGAAGTACGGCTCCGACAAGCCGGACCTGCGGGCCCAGCTGGAGCTGGTCGACATCACCGATGTCTTCGAGGGCTCCGAGTTCAAGGCGTTCGCGGGCAAGCATGTGCGGGCGCTGCCGGTACCGGCCGTGCAGGACCAGCCGCGCAAGTTCTTCGACCAGCTGGGTGAGTACGCGATCTCCCAGGGCGCCAAGGGCCTGGCCTGGGTCCGGGTCGCCGAGGACGGCTCGCTGACCGGCCCCATCGCCAAGTTCCTGACCGAGGAGAACGTCAAGGTCCTCACCGAGCGCCTCGGCCTCGCCGCCGGGCACGCCGTCTTCTTCGGCGCCGGTGACTTCGACGAGGTCTCCAAGATCATGGGCGCGGTACGGGTGGAGGCCGCCAAGCGGGCCGGCCACTTCGAGGAGAACGTCTTCCGGTTCTGCTGGATCGTGGACTTCCCGATGTACGAGAAGGACGAGGAGACGGGCGCGATCGACTTCTCGCACAACCCGTTCTCGATGCCGCAGGGCGGCCTGGAGGCCCTGGAGACCCAGGACCCGCTCGACATCCTGGGCTGGCAGTACGACATCGTCTGCAACGGCATCGAGCTGTCCTCCGGCGCCATCCGGAACCACGAGCCGGAGATCATGCTCAAGGCGTTCGAGATCGCCGGCTACGACCGGGACACCGTCGAGGAGAAGTTCGCGGGCATGCTCCGCGCCTTCCGCTTCGGCGCCCCGCCGCACGGCGGCATCGCCCCCGGCGTCGACCGCATCGTCATGCTCCTCGCCGACGAGCCCAACATCCGCGAGACCATCTCGTTCCCGCTCAACGGCAACGCCCAGGACCTGCTGATGGGCGCCCCGACGGAACTGGACGAGACCCGCCTGAAGGAACTGCACCTCTCGGTGCACAAGCCGCAGCCGAAGTAGGTCCCGCACGGGGAAAGGGCCGGAGACCGATCACCAGGTCTCCGGCCCTTTCGGTTCCTGGACCGGTTCTCGGGCCGGTCCTCGGACCGGTTTCCGCGCCGGGTCTCGGACCGGTTTCCGGGCCGGGTCTCGGGCCGGTTTCCGCGCCGGTTCTCGGACCGGTTTCCGGGCCGGGTCTCGGGCCGGTTTCCGGGCCGGTCATTGCCCGGAGCGCTCCCGGTCTTCGAGGACATCGAAGTCGAGGAACGTGTCAGCGCTCTCCTGGAGCCGGCGCAGGGCCCGCCCCCTGTCGTCCGCGCTGATGGCCGCCGCTGTCGTCAGAGCCCGATTGATGGTGTCCCGCTTGGTCTTGGTGCCGAGCTGCTGCTGAGCGAAGGCCAGCATGTCGTCATCGATGTCGACCAGGGTCCTGGACATGTGGACTCCCACGAAAAGCTCGGTTGATATATAGCTCCCGCCAAGATATGAACCGAGCCCCGGAGTGGAACCGCGTGAAGATGCGCCCGGGTCAGCGGGCCACGAACTGGGTCAGGATGGCCTGGACCTCGTAGATGTCGACGCCCTTGGTGAAGGTCTTCTGGATCGGGGCCGGCGAGCCGGAGAGCCAGATCTTCAGTTCGGCGTCGAGGTCGAAGGTGCCGGCCGTCTCCACCGCGAAGTGCGTGATGCTGCGGTACGGGATGGAGTGGTACTCGACCTTCTTGCCGGTGATGCCCTGCTTGTCGACCAGGATCAGCCGGCGGTCGGTGAACAGGATGGTGTCGCGGACCAGCTGGTACGCCGCGTGCACCTGCTCGTTCTGGCCCAGGAGACGGGCGTAGTCCTGCTGCGCCTGTGCCGGGTCTATCGCGTGCGCGTTTCCGAAAAGTGCCATGGTGAATCCCCCCACTTGATGATCGTCCGGACTGTATATCGCGTAAGTGGGGGGTTTGGCCATGGGATGACGGGGCTACTGCCCGTTCTCGGCGGGCTCGCCGCCGAAGCGCTCCTTGTACGTCGCCAGGTCCTCGTCCGTGAGCTTCGCGAACAGCACCGGGGGGACCGTGAAGGGGACGCCGGGCGTCAAGGTCGTCAGGGCCTTCGCCTCGGCCTCCGTCACCCACGTCGCGGTGTCGTCCGCCAGCGCGAACGCTCCGCGCATCTCGGCCGACGCCGACGGGATGATCGGCTCCGACACCACCGCGTACAGATGGATCAGGTTCATCGCCGTGCGCAGGGTCAGCGCCGCCGCGTCCTTGTCCTTCTTGATCTCCAGCCAGGGGGCCTTCTCCTCCAGATAGGAGTTGCCCGCCGACCACAGCGCGCGCAGCGCCGCCGCCGCCTTGCGGTACTGGAGGGCCTCCATCTGGGTCTCGTACTCCGCCAGCAGACCCGCGATCTCCTCGCCCAGCCTCGTCTCCGCCTCGCCGGGCGCGCCGCCCGCCGGGACCTCCTCGCCGAAGCGCTTCTTGGAGAACGACAGCACCCGGTTGACGAAGTTGCCGAGGGTGTCGGCCAGGTCCTTGTTGACCGTCGCCGTGAAGTGCTCCCAGGTGAAGGACGAGTCGTCCGACTCCGGGGCGTTGGCGATCAGGAAGTAGCGCCAGTAGTCCGCCGGGAGGACGTCCAGCGCCTGGTCCGTGAAGACACCGCGCTTCTGGGACGTGGAGAACTTTCCTCCGTAGTACGTCAGCCAGTTGAACGCCTTGACGAAGTCCACCTTCTTCCACGGCTCCCGCACGCCCAGCTCGGTCGCCGGGAACATCACCGTGTGGAAGGGGACGTTGTCCTTCGCCATGAACTCCGTGTAGCGGACGGTGTCGTCGGCCTCGTACCACCAGGACTTCCAGTCCCGGATCTCGCCCTCGGGGGCCGCGTCCGACCACTCCTTCGTCGCGCCGATGTACTCGATCGGGGCGTCGAACCAGACGTAGAAGACCTTGCCCTCGGCCGCCAGCTCCGGCCAGGTGTCCGCGGGGACCGGGACGCCCCAGTCCAGGTCACGGGTGATCGCGCGGTCGTGCAGGCCCTCGTTCAGCCACTTGCGGGCGATGGATGAGGCGAGCTGCGGCCAGTCGCCCTCGTGGACGCTGATCCACTCCTCCACCTCGCGCTGGAGCTTGGACTGGAGGAGGAAGAGGTGCTTCGTCTCCCGGACCTCCAGGTCTGTGCTGCCCGAGATCGCCGAGCGGGGGTTGAGCAGGTCCGTCGGGTCCAGGACCCGGGTGCAGTTCTCGCACTGGTCGCCGCGGGCCTTGTCGTAGCCGCAGTAAGGGCACGTCCCGACCACATAGCGGTCCGGGAGGAAGCGGCCGTCGGCCGGGGAGTACACCTGGCGGATCGACCGCTCCTCGATGAAACCGTTCTCGTGGAGGCGGCGGGCGAAGTGCTGGGTGATCTCGCGGTTCTGCGGGCTCGAACTGCGGCCGAAGTAGTCGAAGGCGAGGCCGAAGCCGTCGTAGACCGCCTTCTGGGCGTCGTGGGCCTGCGCGCAGAACGCGTCCACCGGGAGGCCCTGCTCCTTGGCCGCGAGTTCCGCCGGGGTGCCGTGTTCGTCCGTCGCGCAGATGTACAGCACGTCGTGGCCGCGCTGGCGCAGGTACCGGGCGTAGACGTCCGCCGGGAGCATGGACCCCACCATGTTGCCCAGGTGCTTGATCCCGTTGATGTAGGGAAGGGCGCTGGTGATGAGGTGTCGAGCCATGGCGGCTGCTCCCGTGGTGGTTGCTGCGTGAACCTTCGAATCGTAGCCGACATGGGTGGGCCGCCCGCCTCTCGTTCTAGGGGGTGAGAAGGCGGGCGGCCGGGGCGTTGCTTCTCTTCTGCCCGCTACGGTCGCCAGTTCTTGAGGATGCCCTCGTAGAGTTCCGCGTCGGTCAGTTCCCGGGGGGTCTCACCCGCGAGGAAATACGACGTGTTCGGGGTCTTCAGCTTTCGGAGATAGTCGAACGCCTTGTTCTCCGGGTCGCCGAAGGCCACGAACGCGAAGTGGATCTGGGGGTGGGACTTCGCCGCGGCGGCCAGGGCCTGGTTCGCGGGGGTTTTCGCGTCCGGGGCGCCGTCGGTCTGGAAGACGACCAGGGCGGGGGGGTTGGTGGTTTTGGTTTTGGTTTTGGTTTTGGTGGTGGTCCTGGGCTTGGGCTTCGGGGTGGTCCTGTCGTAGTGCGCTACGACGTTCTCGATCGCGGCGTGGTAGCTGGTGCGGCCCATGCGGCCCAGGGTGGCGTGGGTGTCGTCGATCTTCGTCTCGTGATCGGCGAGGGTGAGGTCGGCGGTGCCGTCCACCTCCGTGGAGAAGAAGGTGACGTGGACGGTGGCGTCGGGGGCGTTCGGGTCCAGGTGCGCCGCCAGGGCGAGGGTCTGGTCGGCCAGGGCCTGGGCCGAGCCGTCCTTGTAGTACGGGCGCATGGACGCGGAGCGGTCCAGGACGAGGTAGATCCTGGCTTGGGGGTGGGGGGTGGGGAGGGTGGCTGTGGTGGTGGCTGCGGCTGTGGTGTAGGCCGTGAGGAGGGTTGCGGGGATGGGGGGGTTGGGTTGGGGGGTTGCGTCGGCGTCGGCGGTGGCGGCGGCTTCGGTGGCGGTGGCGGTGGCGGTGGCGGTGGCGGTGGCGGTGGCGGCGGCGGTGGCTTCCGGGTCCGGGGTCGGTGCCTCGGCCTCGGCTTCGCCTTCGGCCTTGGTGTTCCCACCCGCACCACCCGTGCGGGTCTCGTCGTCGGGTGCGGGTGGGCCCTGCTGGGGCTGGTCGTCGTCGGCGGCTTCCGGGTCCGGGGTCGGTGCCACGGCCTTGGCTTCGCCTTCGGCCTTGGTGTTCCCGCCCGCACCACCCGTGCGGGTCTCGTCGTCGGGTGCGGGTGGGCCCTGTTCGGGCTGGTCGTCGTCGGCGGCTTCCGGGTCCGCGGGGGGCGCCACGGCCTCGGCCTTCTTCGGCTCCGGCTCCGGATCAGTTTTCGCTTCCGGTTCCGTGAGCGTCTCCGGAGTCGGCTCGGTGGTGGGCTCCTCGGCCTTCGGGGCCTCCGCGTTCGCCTTCGGGGGTTCCGTCGGTTCTCCCCTTGTCGGGCGGGGGACCGTCACGTTGTCGAAGGCCGCCGAGACCAGGTCGTGTGCTCCGGGGGAGGACGCCCGGGGTTCGGGGACGTGGACCGGGGTCGGTTCCTGGGACGGGTTCGGGATGGTCGGGGTCGCCGCCTTCGCCGGGGGCGTCGCGGGCTTCGGCTCGGACGCCGGGGGCTCCCGGCGGGGGCGTTCCTCCGTGGCCGTCGCCGTCCCCGTCGACGAGGACGAGCCGGTCGCGGACGCCGGCACGGTCGCCGGGGCCGTGGCCGTGGTCGTGGCCGGTGCCGTCTCGGGCTCGGCGGGCTCGGTCGCCGCTGTCTCGGCGGCGGCCGACTCCGTCGCCGGCGTCTCGGCATCGGTCGTCGTGGGCTCGGCCGCCGTAGGCGTGTCCGCACCCTCTGCCTCGGCCGACTTCGCTCTGCGTGAGCGACCGAATGCATTCCGCAGGAGAGTGAGAATGCCCATGTGCGCAACCCTTCGCGTGAGTTGATGCCCGTGAAACCCTGGCCAGGACGGACACGTAAGGTTAGCGGGCCTGGAGGGTGATCTTGGGGAGGGTTCACAACTGGGCCCCCGTCCATGTCAAGTCCCCATGGAAACCTTCGGTTCACTCGGCGTTCATCCGTCGGCTCCGCTCCCGCACAAACGTGCTCCTAGCGTCCGTCTCGCTGGATATCAGGGGAAGCTAGGGGAGTACACACCGTGCGCATGCAGTTGCCCATCATCAGAACCTCGTCCGACGGCCACACCGGTGCCCGTTCCGCGCTCACCTGCCGCTTCCGCTGCGGTGACGCCTGTTTCCACGAGGTGCCCAACACCTCGGACAACCCGTACGTCGGTGACGTGATCGCGGGCGCGCTCAGCCGCCGCTCCGTGATGCGCGCCGCCGCCGTCGTGACCGCCGCCACCGCGGCCGGGTCCGCGCTCTCCGTGGGCGCCGCCCCCGAGGCGCAGGCCGCTCCGGGCGCCGCCGCCGCGGCCAAGCGGCACGGACGGGACAGGTCCGCCCGCGGACTGCGGTTCACGCCCGTCGCCCCGAACACCGCCGACGCCGTCACGATCCCGGACGGCTACCGGCAGAACATCGTGATCCGGTGGGGCGAGCCCATCCTGCGGGGCGCCCCGGCCTTCGACCCGGACAGGCAGAGCGCCAAGGCGCAGGCCGGGCAGTTCGGGTACAACAACGACTTCCTCGCCCTGCTGCCCGTGCCGGGCGAGCGCCACCGGCAGATCCTCGTCGTCAACCACGAGTACACCGACGAGGTCCTGATGTTCCGGGGCTACGACTCCGACAACCCGACCCGGGAGCAGGCCGAGATCGGCTGGGCCGCCCACGGGCTGTCCGCCGTCGTGGTCGAGGGCGACCGGAAGACCGGCAGGCTGACCGTCGTACCGCGGCATCCGCTCAACCGCCGGATCACCGCCACCAGCGAGTTCAAGGTCACCGGCCCGGCCGCCGGCTCGCCGCTGCTGAGGACCTCCGCCGACCCGACCGGCACCAAGGTGCTCGGCACCCTCAACAACTGCGCCGGCGGTGTCACCCCGTGGGGCACCACCCTGCACGGCGAGGAGAACTTCAACCAGTACTTCGCCAACGCCACCCGCCCCACCGACAAGCGCTACGGCCTCGGCGGCGGCGCCACCGACCGCAAGTGGGAGCGGTTCGACCAGCGCTTCGACGTGGCCCGCGAGCCCAACGAGCCCCACCGCTTCGGCTATGTCGTGGAGCTGGACCCGAGCGACCCCACCTCCACGCCCCGCAAGCACACCGCGCTCGGCCGCTTCAAGCACGAGGGCGCCACCGTCCGGCTCACCGACGACGGCCGCCCGGTCGTCTACTCCGGTGACGACGAGCGGTTCGACTACTTCTACAAGTTCGTCGGCAGCAAGCGGATGAAGAAGGGCTCGTCCCGCGCCGCCCGCGCGCACAACCTCTCGCTGCTCGACGAGGGCACCCTCTACGTCGCCAAGCTCACCGGCGACTCCCCCGCCATCGAGATCGACGGCAGCGGCAAGCTGCCCCGCGACGGCGAGTTCGACGGTTCGGGGCGCTGGATCCCGATCGCCACCGCCACCGCCAAGGGCGCCGTCTCGCACGTCGAGGGCATGACCGCCGACGAGGTCTTCGTCTTCACCCGGCTCGCCGGTGACAAGGTCGGCGCCACCAAGATGGACCGGCCCGAGGACGTCGAGCCCAACCCGCACTCCGGCAAGGTGTACGTCGCCCTCACCAACAACACCAACCGCGGTGTCGGCTCCAACGCCAAGGCCGACGAGGCCAACCCGCGCAACGCCAACAAGCACGGGCAGATCCTGGAGCTGACCGAGCGCTGGAACCGGGCCGACGCCACCAGCTTCGCCTGGACGCTGTTCCTGGTCGCCGGTGACCCCGACGACCCGGCGACCTACTTCGCCGGGTTCCCGAAGGACGACGTCAGCCCGATCTCCTGCCCGGACAACGTCGCCTTCGACGACCACGGCAACCTCTGGATCTCCACCGACGGCAACCAGCTCGGCTCCCACGACGGCCTCTTCGGCGTCGCGACCCGCGGCGACCGGCGCGGTGAGCTGAAGCAGTTCCTGACCGTGCCCAAGGGCGCCGAGACCTGCGGCCCGGTCATCCAGGAGCGTCGTGTCCTGGTCGCCGTGCAGCACCCGGGCGAGCTGGACGGCGCCTCCGCCGAGCAGCCGCTGAGCGCCTGGCCCGACGGCCCCGGGAAGATCAACCGGCCCGCCGTCGTCGCCGTCTGGCGGGCCGACGGCGACGACATCGGCGTCTGACGCCGGGGGGTCCCGTGGAGTCGGGCACGTTAAGGGAGGGCTGGGACCGGCGGTCGCCTCACACCGTCGTCTTCCAGCCATTCCCGGTACGCCGGGGCCTGCCGGGCGGCCTCCCAGTACGCCTCCGCCAGCGCGGGGAAAACCCCGTCCAAGTCGGTCTCCGTACGGCCCGCGAGCAGCAGCCGTACGCCGATGGGGTCGCCGCGCAGTCGTCGTACGGCCATGTCCGGGCCGGTGGCGGTCGGCTGGCACACCGTGATCACCTCGCCGGTCGCCACCAGGGCGCCGGCGGTGTGGTAGTCGCCGTGCAGGACGACGGGGCTGACACCGGCCGTGCGGAACATCTGCTGCACGGCGTCCCACTCGCCGTCCACCGACGAATCGATCATCCAGCGGTCGCCGGCCAGGTCACTCGGGTCCACCTCGGTCTCGGCGGCGGCCGGATGGTCGGCGGGCAGCGACACGAACTGCGGTTCCCGCTCCATCAGCACCCGGACCCGGAGTTCGGACGGCACCCGCAGCGGACAGCCCTCCACCTCGTGCACGAAGGCGACGTCGAGTTGCCCCTCGGCGACCATGCGCAGCAGGACGTTCGGGGAGAGGTTCATATGGAGGGTCGGGTCGAGCCCGTGGACGCGCAGCCGGCGCAGCCAGCCCGACAGGGCCTTGCTCGCCGTGGAGCCGACCCGCAGTTGGGGGCCTACGGTCGCGGCGGCCCGGGCCTCCGTGACCAGGGAGCGCATTTCGGCCAGCAGGGGGCGGGCCCGGCTGAGCACCAGCCGGCCCAGCGGGGTGGGGCGGCAGCCGGAGCGGGTCCGCAGGAACAGCGCGCCGCCGAGCGCCTGCTCGATCCGGCGCAACTGGGTGCTGAGCGACGGTTGGGCGACCCCCAGCTGACGGGCGGCCCGGTGCAGACTGCCGGAGTCGGCTATGGCGCACAGCGCGCGGAGGTGTCTCACCTCTAGCTCCATGCTCGTGGAGAGTAAAGCGGAATCAAACGTTTCACCAGACGCACAAACCGCCTGGTACATACGCCAATTGGGACCCGGGAGGGGTGGGATTCGGAAGGGCGATCGGGGCGGGGGCGGTCGGGGTTCCGCCGGGGTTCCGTCCGTGTTGCGCCCGTGTTCCTTCGGGGTCCGTCGGGGTGCCTTCGGGGTCCTTCGAGGTCCTTCGGGGTGCCTTCGAGGTCCTTCGGGGTCCTTCGGGGTTCCGTACGTGTCTTGTTCACGCACCGCCCGTGCCTGGTCCGTGCCTGGTCCGTGCTTGGCCCGTGCTTGGTCCTGGCTTGGTCCTGGCTTGGTCCTGGCTTGGTCCTGGCTTGGTCCTGGCTTGGTCCTGGCTTGGTCTGTGTTTTGTCCGGACTTCGTCGGTTTTCCGGCCGTACTTCGTCGGTGATAGGGCCGTGCTATCGCCGGTTGCCATCATCACAGCGGGCACACAGGCGCCGAAACTCTCGTCGTGAACGACTCACCCCCACCAAGGAGTCTTCGATGAGAATGTCCCTGACCGCCCGCGCGGCGCTGTCCCTCACCCTCGGACTCGCCACCGCCGGCCTCGGCATGACGGTCCCCGCGAACGCCGCCCCCGCCCCCGAGGCCACGGGCACCATCGCCGGATACACCGGCAAGTCCGCGGAGGCCCAGGCCACCCGGGCGTTCTTCGAGGCGGTACTGGACTCGGTCGCCGAGAAGCGCGCCGCGAACCCGAAGTCGGCCGCGGCCGTCACGGTCGTGTACGACGCCTCCCGCGCCCCGAGCTTCGCCTCGCAGATAGCCCGCAGCACCCAGATCTGGAACAGCTCGGTGACCAACGTCCGTCTCCAGGCGGGCTCCAACGCCGACTTCACCTACCGCGAGGGCAACGACCCGCGCGGCTCCTACGCCTCGACCGACGGACACGGCCGCGGCTACATATTCCTCGACTACCGGCAGAACCAGATCTACAACTCCACCCGGGTGACCTCCCACGAGACCGGCCATGTCCTCGGTCTGCCCGACAACTACCGCGGCCCGTGCAGTGAGCTGATGTCCGGCGGCGGCCCCGGCACGTCCTGCACCAACCCCAACCCGAACGCCGCCGAGCGCGCCCGCGTGGACCGGCTGTGGATCAACG
This sequence comes from Streptomyces sp. NPDC091377, assembly GCF_044757045.1. NCBI lineage: Bacteria > Bacillati > Actinomycetota > Actinomycetes > Kitasatosporales > Streptomycetaceae > Streptomyces > Streptomyces sp. NPDC091377. The sequence continues at coordinate 384,708 of NZ_JBIVUE010000008.1, forward strand.
GTCTCAACGCCGCGATGGACAAGGCCCTGGAGAAGGCCGCCCGCTAACCTCCCCCCAGTCCCCCCCACTCCCCCCTCAGTCCCCCAGCTACCCAGTCCTCCAGTCCCCCCACGGAGCACCCTCGGCAAGACCCACCCCCCACCCCGTACGGCCGCCCTCCTGCACTGGGCGGCCGTACGCGGTTGTGGGGCAACCTTCCGCCCCGCCCTCCCGTCCTTGAGAAAGGGCTTTTGAAGCCCTTGGGGCCCTTGAGGGACCTGCGGCCCTTGAGGCACTTGAGGAAGGTGGGAGGATGCGGTTCCGGATCTGGTGCGCCGTGCTGCTGCTGGCCGGCGTGAGCGTGGTCGTCGGATGCCGGGTCGCCGACACCGACGGCATCACCCCGGTGACGCAACTGCTCGCCTTCCTGCCGTGGCTCCTCGCGCCGACCGGGCTCGCGCTGCTGCTGGCCGGGCTCGCCCGGTGGTGGGCCGGGGTGGTCTGGGGCGTGGCCGTACTGGGGCTGCTGGCCTGGTTCATCGAGCCGTACGGGAAGGTCACCACCCCCGACGGGACCCCGCTGGCCACCTTCCGGGTACTGACCGCCAACGTGGAGTACGGCCGCGGCACCCCCGCCCTGGTCGACCTCGTGCGCGAGGAACGGCCCGACCTCGTCTTCGTACAGGAGTGTCCCGACCACTGCGGCACGGGGCTGCGTGACGGGCTGGGCGCCGACTATCCGTACCGGGCGGCCGTCGAGGGCGAGGGCGCGGACGGGTCGGTGATCCTCAGCCGGACGCGGCTGACGCCCGCCGAGCCGCTGCCCGGGACCATGGGCATGCCCGCGGCCGTCGCCGAGGTGGGCGGGCACGACGTACGGCTCCAGCTCGCGCATCCGATGCCCCCGCTCCCCGGCGCGCTGGGGGTGTGGCGCGAGGAGCTGCAGACGCTGGAGGAGTGGGCGCGGCGGCAGGACGGCGCCCCGGCCGTGCTCGCCGGGGACTTCAACGCCTCGCAGGACCACGCCGCGTTCCGCCGCGTCCTGGACGCCGGGATGGCCGACGCGGCCCGGCTCGCCGGAGCCGACCGCACCCCCACCTGGCCCGCCCGCACCGCGCCGCCGCTCGGCGCGCAGATCGACCACGTCCTCGTCTCCCGAGACTTCTCCGTCCGCACGGCCCGCTTCCTGGACCCGGCCGGCACCGACCACCGGGCCCTGCTGGTGGAGCTGACGCTGCACCGGGGGCGGGAGCGGTAGCCCGCGGCGCGGGACTGCCGTGAGGACGGTCAGCGGAGGCCGGTCGTGGGGGGACGGTCGGCGGAGCCCGGTCGTGGGGGCACGGTGAGCGGAGCCCGGTCGTCGGGACACGGCACTGCGGCGGGGCGCGGCCGTGGGCACCGGCCCCCGGCAACCGGCAGCCGCTGGCCATAATGTGCCCATGCCCCGAGAGTTCCCGATCGGCCTCACCCCTCCCGACTGGCTGGTCAGGAATCTGCGGGCCCAGCCGGCCCCGGTGAACCGGCCGGCCGTCGCCCGCGCCGCCGTCGCCATGACCCTGCCGCTCGCCGTGGGCCTCGCGGTCGGCGAACCCGCGTACGGGGCCATCGCCTCCATGGGCGCGCTGTCCGGGGTGATCGGCGACACCGCCGACGCGTACCGCATACGGATCCTCAACATCGCCGTCCCGCAGTTCTTCGGCGCGGTCGGCGTCACCCTCGGCTCGCTCGTCCACGACCGGGGCTGGCTCGCGGTCGTCGTCCTCACCGCGATCGCGCTGGTCTCCGGGATGATCTCGACCATCGGCGCGGTGGCCTCCGTCTCCGGGCTGCTCCTGCTGCTGAACGCGGTGGTGGGCGCCGGGCTGCCGATGCCGGGTCCGTGGTGGGCGGCGCCGCTGCTGATGGGCGGCGGCGGGCTGCTGGTGCTGCTGCTCGCGCTGATCGCCTGGCCGCTGCGCTCCGGCGTGCCCGAGCGGGCCGCCGTCGCCGACACCTACCGCAAGGTGGCCGAACTGCTCGCGCGCGGCGGGGCGGGCGGACCCGAGGGCCACGCGGCCTACGACGCCGCCCGGCACGCGGCGACCCAGTCGCTCAACGAGTCGTACGACCTGGTCCTCGGCCATCGCACCCGGCACCACGGGCGCAGCCCCGAACTCACCCGGCTGGTCGCCCAGTTGAACGCCGTGACCCCGGTGCTGGAGGCCGCGCCCGCCGCGCATCTGTCGGGCGGGCCGCTGCCGCCCGAGGTGCCGTCGGCGGTGCGGCATCTCGCCGACGCGGTCGAGACCGGCTACCGGGGGCCGATAGGGCTGATCCTGCCGGAGCCGTCCGGCGAGAGCGCGCGGGCCGTGGACCACGCGCTGCGGCACGCCGCCTCCGTGGTGACCTCGCCCGACATCGACCCGCAGGCCCTGGACGACAGCGCCGACCGGCTCGGCCGCCCCGGCACCCTGCGGGTACGGGCCGCGCGCACCGCCCGCACCGTGGTCCTGTCGGCCGGCTCCTGGCGCTACGGGCTGCGACTGGCCCTGTGCATCGGCCTCGCGCAGGCCCTGGTCTCCCTGGTCCCCGTGCCCCGCTCCTACTGGGTCGCCCTGACCATCACCTTCGTCCTCAAGCCCGATTTCGGCTCGGTGTTCTCGCGGGCCCTGCTGCGCGCCCTGGGCACGGTGGCGGGGCTGGTGATCGCGGCGGCGGTGCTCTCGCAGGTGCCGCGGGGCTGGTGGGACGTACCGGTGATGCTGGTGCTGGCCCCGCTGGTCCCGGCCCTCACCCCGCGCGGCTACGGCTATCAGACGGCCGCGATCACCCCGGTGATCCTGCTGCTGTCCGACACCCTCAACCGCGAGGGCACCGCCCTGCTGCTGCCCCGGCTCGTGGACTCGCTCATGGGCTGCGCGATCGCGCTGATCGTGGGCTATCTGCTGTGGCCGGAGAGCTGGCACACCCGCGTCGGTGACCGGCTCGCGGACGCGGTGGCGGACGCCGCGCGCTATGCGGAGGCGGCGTTCGGGCAGGCCGTCGATGTCGACCCCGCCGCCCGCGCCCGGATGCGCCGCCGGCTGTACCGGGATCTGTCGGTCGTCCGTACGGAGTTCCAGCGCGCCCTGACCGAACCGCCGCCCACCGGCCGCCGGGCCGCCGCCTGGTGGCCGCTGGTGGTCGCGGTGGAACGGATCGTCGACGCCACCACGGCCGCCCGCGTCCGCGTCAAGCACGGCGCCGCCCCGCCGACCCGCCCCGAGGTCGACCAGGTGGCCCGCCAGTTGCGCGAACTGGCGCAGGGGCTGCGGGAGGTGGAGGTTCTCTTCGCCGTCCGCACGGACCTCACCGGGGCGCCGGACAGTGTGCTGGAGCCGCTGCGCCAGGAGGTCGCGGCGGCCCGGGCGATCGCCACGCCCCGCCGACCGGGTCGGTAGAGTCGGCGCGGCGCCCGCCACCACCTGGGGGGATGGACGACGACAGCGGACGCGGTACCCGTCGTGCTCGTGCACGGGACCCGCTTCAGCGCGGACCAGTGGAGCCCGCGACCGGGATCATCGCCGAGGCCGTGGACGCGCTCGGCGCCGGACCCGCCCTGGTCGTCGGGCACTCGCTCGGCGGCTACGCCTTCCACACCCGGCCCGCCGCCTGCCGCCAAGACTGGTCGTCATGGCGGAACCGCCAGAGAAATCATGGGGGAAAGGGCGATTCATGAAGACGAGAAGGCGGCTGACCACGGTGGTCATGGGCGTGGCGACGAGTGGCGTGCTCCTGGTCGCCACGGCGGGCGCGGCGCACGCGGCGAGCTGGGACTGGTCGGCGAACTCGCTCACGGACATCGACTACACCATCATCACCGGCCTGCGCGTGTACGCGTGTGTCGACGACGCGGGCGCCGACTCCTGGTCCCACTGCGCCCACACCTCACCAATCCGCCGCTCCCGCGCTCCAGGTTCCGCCGCCATGTCACACCCCCCGCCCGCGCCACGACAGCCCGCCCGCGTCACGGCAGCCCGCACACCGGCACGGCGGCCACGCCTGAGACACCGTCGCGAGCGGACCCGGAATGGCCTGGTAGGTACGTCGTACGACCGGGCCCTTCGGCTCGCAGTCCGCACCGACCCGGTACGTCTCGACCGTCATCCGCGACCTGCCCGGAGCGGGCTTGGTACCCGCGTTCACCGCTCCCCCTCCCCGCCCGGTGTGTGGCAGGGGCAGGCGCAGCGCGGGACGAGCACCGTGCCCCCGCCATACGGCAGCGGCACGTCCTTCGTCTGTCGGCAGTCGTCGTGCAGCAGCTCGTACCCCGGCCGCGCGGCCAGCGCGCACTCCGCCGACCGGTGCCCCTCTACGGTGGGCCCGCTCATCGCACGGCCCCCCTCGCCCCGATGACGTGCCGGTCCAGGTCGATGCCGAAGTCAGCAGCGAGAACCAGGACAGTCCGCCGCCGTTGCCGCTGCTCGCGCTCTCGTTCGGCAGCGATCACGTAGGGGCGGATGAGGGCCGTACCCGCGCCGTCGAGCGGCTCGTGCAGACCGTAGGGGGAACGGGGCACCCGAACCCGTGCGGCGGCCGGGCGGGCTGTGTCCGGGCATTGTGCGGGAGTGTCGGGGACCGGACGGGAACCAGCACGCCGCCTGCCCGAACCAGGCGCTAAGACACCCAGCACCCGTCGTACGAACGTGTGGATAATGTCCACTGTCGTCAGCTCCCTTTTAGCTGGTGGCCACGCCCCCGGACCGGTCGGAGGGCGGGCTGTTGGTTCTGGCCATGGGCGGTCATGGCGGCATCACTCCCACTAAGCTGAGTTGCCCGGTTGTCACCCCCGACAGTAGGTAGGCGTGATTACCGCTTGTAGTGACCGTGAGTACGGGTAAGGGCCCGTCGTGGGCGGGCAAGGGGACGCCATGGGGCAGCAGGCCAACGGAACCCTGACCGGTGGTCAGGGAACGTCCGGGCGGGGTCGCGCGGGCATCATCTCGGGCTACGTCTTCCGGGTCATACGGGAGCAGTTGGGGCACACGCAGGACAGCCTTGCCGAGCTGTTCGGGGTGGCGCCGGACACGGTCGCGGGCTGGGAGACGGGGCGCCGCCCGCTGACCTCCCTGCCGGTGGGGCAGATGCTGGTGCATCGCCACCGGCTCATGCAGATGGGGACGGCGCCCGCCCTGCTCGCCGCCCTCGAACGCGCGATGGAAGCTGACATGCTGCTGGCCAGCGCGCTGGAGGACGAGGCGCCCGCCGGGCCCAACCCGCTGGGCGCCTGGGTCATGCAGCGCGACCTCGTAGAGGTCCTGACCTGGCCGCTGAACGGCGTGCCGCCCACCCCTGTGCGGGACCTGCCGGCGCCGCCTCGTCCGCGCCGTGGCCCGGTACCGACGGCCCCGGACCTGCCCACGGTCGACCGGCGCCGCTTCTACAGCCGCATGCGGGAGACGGCCGAGCAGGCCCGAGGCGGCCGTGACTTCCTGCTGCGCCGGCAGGCCCTCTACCTCGCTGGGTTCGACCAGGACGCGGATACCTCCGAGTGGCTGGCGCACCAGCAGCGGACCGAGCGGCCGGACGACTGGCTGACGCAGTGGCTCAACTCCCGCTCCGTCGCCGCCGTGGCCACGCGCCAGGGCGACCGGGACCGTATGGCCCACTTCATCGGCCGCACCCTGGGCGACGACGACCGGGCCGAGGCGGCGAACCTGAACTACTGGGCGTACTGGGTCGGGGAGTCCACGCACATCCAACTGTCGGACGACTTCATTGGCGAGACGGCGCCCGGGCCCTGGCACGGCGACCGACTGATGGCCCACCTGGTCCAGGGCCTGACGCCGCGGCACGGCTTCTTTGACCTGAACGTCCACACCCTGTGGACGCTGCTCGCCGCTCGCCCCAACCTGCTGCGCGCACGTTCGGCTGCCGGCCGGGCCCTGCGCGAACGCCTGCCGGTGATGTTGGATGACTCCCAGCTTTCGCCGCAGGCTCGGCGTGAGCTGGACGGCATCGGGTACGCAATCCGCCTCGCCGAGGCGTGAAAGGGGACACCAGTGGGTGACCAGGACCTGGCGGACGTAGCCCACTTCCTGTGGGAGGCGGGCACGCTGAAGACGGCCCGACGAACGGGCTGGTGGATGGCGGGCGTTCGTGACCCCGAGAGCGTCGCCGAGCACGCGTGGCGTACGTCCGTCATCGCCTCGGTCATCGCCACCCTGGAGGGGGCCGACGCCGCGCGGGCCGCGCACCTGGCGGTGTGGCACGACTCGCAGGAGACGCGCACGGGCGACGTGAACCACCTGGGGAAGAAGTACGCGGCCCCGGGCGACCCGGTGGCGGTGACGGCGGACCAGACAGCCGGCATGCCCGAGGTCCTGCGGACGGCCGTCCGTGCGGTCGTCGCCGAGTACGAGGCGCGCGAGACGCCAGAGGCCATCTGCGCGCGTGACGCGGACAAGCTGGAGTGCATGTTGCAGGGCCTGGAGTACAAGGCCCAGGGGTACGAGGCGGCCCAGCGCTGGGTCGACAACAGTCGGGCCCGGATCGTCACCAAGTCTGGGCAGCTGCTCGCCGACCAGCTGCTGACCCAGGCCCCGCTCGACTGGTTGCGCGCGGCCATGGGTGAGCGCGGCTGACCCTGGACATGACGAAAGCGGCCCCGCCCTCCCGAGGGAGGACGGGGCCGCTTTCGTCATGATCCGATGTCGTGAAGGTACGGGCGGACCTCGTCAGGTATCGGCTGGGGCGGCGGCGGGGGTTCGAGACGCTGCTGCCGCATGTACGCGACCAGGGGGCACCCGAACCCGTGCGGCGGCCGGGCGAACAGCGCCCGCGCACTGCGGGGCAGGGACGGGAACCGGGCGGGATCCAGCCCGGCGCTTTCCTGGACCAGACGCTAAGACACCCAGAACCCATCGTACGAACGTGTGGATAAGCTTCACCATGTTGACCTGCACTCTCAGGTTGGCCACGCCCCCGGACGTTCGTCGCGTCGCGGGGGTCTTCTGCGCGCACCTCAGAGTGCCGACGCGAAAGGGCCGCAGTGTTCCCGATCCGGGAACACTGCGGCCCTTGACAGGTACCTACATGCCAACCCACGCTGCGAGCGAGGCCAAACCTTGGGGTGCGCGTCGTTGGCGACGCACCAAGACAGCGATTGTTTCCCGCATCAGTGGATGGTACCTAGCCTGCTGCGGCGCAATTTCCCTTGCATTATGTAGAGCTAGTTCCGCTGATTCGGGTTTCCCCATCTGCGAGTAGGCTCGCGCCATTTCGATGTGATATCGACCGATGCGCATTCTGGGGTGGTCAGCAGGGAAGTGGAGTTTGCGGGCCGACTTCATCGCCTCCCCGAGATTTCCCAACTCAACCGCTGTGGCGACATCGAAGTGAGCCACGTTAGTCACCCCAAATGATGCCCAGTAGACGCGAGGAACATCCCGGCCGATCTGCCGCGCTGCTTTTCGGGCGAGGTCTAGTTGACCACTAACCGCATCCGCGTTTTTCGCTTGCGCTGCCGCGATAGCGCCTGCCAAATACAGGCTTCCTGAAACCGCCAGCGCCGGTACCGACTCCGTGTTGTCGGACTGATCGATTAGTCGGTGGCCACGCTCCAGCACCTTGAGTGCCAACTGATTGTTCCCGCGCCGCAGTAACATGCTGCTGCGCTTGCTCAGACGGAGCGCGAGCAGCAAGGGATCTTGCGCTTGCTCCGCCATCCAACCCATTCGCTCTAGTGCGATCATCGCGAGTTGGTGATAGCCCAGTCGATAAGCAAACTCGTAGGCTACCCAGTAGGCCCAGCTAAGAGACGATGCAGCGATGTTGCGATCGCTACCACCAGGTAGGAGACTCACGGCGGTTGTTAGTTCACCTATGAGACCAGGAAGCTTAGAGCCCACCCCCTTGTACTCCGTCGCACAGGCGCTGGCGCATAGTTCCTTTACGTCAGATGCAATCTGGGCAACGGGTCTTGGGTTGATCTCCAAATCGGGTCCGAGGTCGTACAGATCAAGCGCGTCAGACAGTGGCGAGATCATTAGATCAAGCTTATCTTGTTGCATTTCTGACATGTATGGCTGGCCGTTGAGAACTGCCACATCGACCTCAAGTACTCGTGCCACAGCAGCAACGATGGTCGGTGTTGCGGGGGTTAGCCCAGCCTCTACCTTGGCGATCGTTCCTCGGGAAACGAAGGCGCGTTGCGCGAGGCCCGTCTGTGTGAGGTGGCGCAACTTCCGGTAGTCGGCAATCCGTGCGCCAATGTGGTCGTCGGTGTGCTGGGGCATACTGACTCCGTTCTGACCTAGTCACTCAGAACGGTACCCCCGACACATGGAGGGGGAACGGTGACGGCCCCCGCTCCGGCGGGGGCCGTCATGCTCCCCTTGAATGGCCGCCGGACTGGCGTCCGCGCTCCCGCTCCCGCGTCGTGCTGCGCCGACCACTCGACCACGGCGACGTGCCCGAAGTGCGCGCGCTCTTGGGTGAACACTGCAACCGCTTGAGCACATGATAAGCGTCTGACCTGCGTAAACGCCCTACCGCGCTAAGGGGTGGCCAGCGCAACTTGACACACCAGACCCCGCTCAGGCCGACCGAGCAGCACCGTTTCTCATGGCCGGGCTGATCCAAACGACAGACCCTAGCGGACCACCTCGAACACCTGCTTCTGGAGGCCGTTGCTGTAGGTCTCCTGCTCCAGCAGCCGCAGCTTCTGGGTGTCCTTGTCCGACGTGCTGAACATCCGCTTCCCCGCGCCCAGCAGCACGGGGAAGACCAGCAGGTGGTAGCGGTCGATCAGGCCCGCGTCGGACAGGGCGCGGTTCAGGGAGGCGCTGCCGTGGACGATGATCGGGCCGCCCTCGGTCTCCTTCAGCGCGGCGACCTCGTCCAGGGACCGCAGGATCGTGGTCTCGCCCCAGTTCGCGACGAGGTCGCCGTCGGTGAGGGTCGTGGAGACGACGTACTTCGGCATCAGCTTGTAGTCGGCGAAGTCCTCCATGTCGGGCCAGACGGGGCTGAACGCCTCGTAGCTGACCCGGCCGAGGAGTATCGCCGTGGCCTCCTGCTGCTCGCTGCCCTTCAGCTCGAACGCCTCCGGGACGAACTCGATGTCCTTGAAGGTCCAGCCGGCGTTGCGGTAGCCGGGCTCGCCGCCGGGCGCCTCCACCACACCGTCGAGGGAGATGAAGGCGGTGCTGATCAGGGTGCGCATCCGGGGCTCCTCGGGAGGGGAAGACGGTTCGGGCCGATGCCCTTCGATGACTCCAGCCTGCTACCGACAAATAAAATTGTCAAGGAGGGGATTGTTGTCGGGAGGGGGGTTGGGGGAGCGGGCGTCCGGGCGTCCCGGTCTGCTCTCGGGCTGTGCTTACGCGTTGGCGCTCGTCGGGGCCGGTGCCTCCGGCGCCGGTGGCGGGGGGTCGATCGTCGCCAGGGTGAGCGTGCCCGTGCCGATGCTGGTCGCCGTCGCGCGGTGGCGTCGGGCCGGGCCGTAGCGGCAGGCCAGGGCCACCGTCAGGCCCAGGGCCAGCAGCAGCCAGGACACCGTGCGCAGCGTCGAGGTCAGGGCGTCGTACACCGCGCCCACCGCGGGTTCCGGCATTCCGGCGGGCAGGTCGGCGAGGGTGAGATGGCGGCCCAGGGCGACAGCGAGGCCGAGCAGCGCGCCGCCGAGGGCGGTGCCGACGGCCATGGCGGTGACCGCGCGCCGTCGGCGGGCGGCCAGCGCGATACCGGTGGCGGCGAGGCCGAGGGCCGTGAGCGGCAGCCAGACGGCGGCGACGTGCAGCACGTGGAACCCCTTTCGCAGCGGGGCCAGATCCTCGGCCGGGAGCACGGCGACCTCCGTGGGGCCGACCCGGATCCGGCTGCCCACCGTCACGTTGTCCTCGGCGAGTTGCCGCTGTACGGCGGCGGCCACGGGGGCGAGGTCCACGGTCACCGGCGCGTCCTCCACCCGTACCGACCCGGGGCCGTGCCTTTCCAGGGGGCCCTGGGGGTTCCTGGAGGCACCGGAGGGCCTGGAGGCATTGGAGGCATTGGAGTCTTCGAGGGGGCCGGAGTGCGCGGGGTCCCCGGTCTGGGGGTCCCCGGTCTCCATCGCGTCCAGTACCGCCCGGTGGGTGGCCCGGTTCGCCTCGTCCCAGCCGACCCGGAACGCCTCGGTGCGGGTGAACGAGTGCACCGCGTCCCGCAGGAACGGTGCCATCGCGCCCGCGCCGGGGCTCTCCGTCATGGCGGCGCTCGCCCGTTCCGCCAGGCCCTCGCCGAGGATGTCCGCGACCGCGTCCCGTACGGCGGGGTCGGTGGCCAGCGGAGCCATGGTCCGGACATAACGCTGGGTGTCGGCCAGCCCGTACGTCACCCAGGACGCCAGCGCGCCCAGCGGCACCAGCAGACAGGCCAGTGCGATCAGCGCCGCCGAGAGGACGCCGCGCACCCGGGCGGCGCGGTGCCGAGTCCCGGGCGGGGCCTGGGGACTTGGCGGACTCGCGAGGCTCGGGGGCACCCTTCCAGGCAACGGGGTGCCGGTGGGGGGCGCGAGCGGGGGGCCGCTGTTCGGGCGAACCGGGCGAACCGAGGGTCACTTGACGTGGCTGGTGGACGCCGGGGCATGGGAGGGCGCGGCCCATGTGAACGCCGGGGCATGGGTGGGCAGGGCCCATGTGAACGCCGAGGCATGGGCGGGCAGGGCCCATGTGGACGCCGTGTAGGTGGTCGCCGTCCGCCCGGTCAGGGGAGGCGGTGGCCCTCCGCGTCCTCGTGCGTGTAGAAGCGGTAGAACACGACGACGAGGACGACCGCGGTGACCGCCAGCGACATCACCACGGAGCGCAGGACCGACGCGCCGGTCTGGCTGTAGAGGAAGCCGAACGCGCAGCCGCCGAACGCCGCCCACAGCAGTGCGTGCACCTCCCGCCTCAGCCGGGGGGTCAGCGCGTGCAGGGCCATCCAGATCCCCGCGAAGGCGATCGCCGCGACGAAGCCGAGCAGGATGTTCCAGCCGGTGATGCCCGAGCCGTGGCGATTGTTGGCCGCGGCCCAGTAGCCGTAGACCAGTCCGGCGACGATGGGCACGGCCCACTTGGCGATCGTGTGCGCGCGGGCGCTGAAGATGTCCGGCAGTGCGGAGCCCGGGGTGGTGCCGGGCGCGGGTGCGGCGTGAGCCATGAGAGCACTCCTCTCGTACGCCCCCGACTACCAGGGCACACCGGGCCGGGGCCGCGGGCAACTCCGGACGCGGGGGACTACGACGGGACGCCGGAGGGACTACGACGGGACGCCGGAGGGACTACGACGGGTCCTGCGGGATGCGCGACGGGGTCCGGCCGGATGCGGGGCGGGGCCGGGCGTGCTTCGCTGGCCTCATGAGGTCCGGGGGCGACCGGGCGCTGAGACCCGTGAGCAACGACGGGGCCGGCCGGAGCACGCTCGACCGGCTGCCCTGGACTGGGCGGTCGGGTCTGTGGCACCAGTACCGCACGTTGCGTGTGCGGGGGCGCACGGTGACCTGGGTGCCGCCGCTGGTGCTGTTGATCGCCATCGTCACCGTCGACTACTGGACCGGCACCGAGTTCCGGATCATCGCCTGGGTGGTGCTGGTGCCGGGGATCGCCGCGGCGCTGTGCGAAGTGTGGATGACGGCCGCCTTCACCGGGCTGGTGCTGGCGACGTATCTGTTCGTGGAGGCGCTCTGGCCGGAGCGGTTCAGTCCACGGCTGTCCGACTTCACGCTGATCGCGATCGGCGGGGTGCTGGCGACCCTGGCGTGCGCGGTGCGGGTGCGCGGCGAGGAGCACGTCCTGCGGATGCGGGACATCACCGAGACGGTGCGCCGCACGGTGCTGCGTCCGCTGCCGCCGGGCTGGGGCGGGCTGGAACACGCGGAGGTCTACCTCACGGCGGACACCGAGGCACGGGTCGGGGGCGACTTCTACGACATCCAGCCCGGCCTGTACGGCACCCGGGTGCTGCTCGGCGATGTGCAGGGCAAGGGGCTCGGCGCGGTCGAGGCGGCGGCGGCCCTGCTCGGCACCTTCCGGGAGGCGGGCTATCACGAGCCCGCGCTGGGGACGGTCGGGCAGCGGCTGGAGATCCGGATGATGCGGCACCGGCGCCGGGTGCGGGAACTCGGGCGCGAGGACGGCGACCGCTTCGCCACGGCGGTCCTGCTGGAGTTCCCCGACCACGACCCGGCCGCCATCCATGTCGTGAACTTCGGCCATGAGCCGCCCCTGGTGGTGGGGCCGGGCGGGGTGCGGGCCCTGCCGGAGGGGGAGGCGCTGCCGCTGGGTCTCGGTGATCTGGAGCCGAGGGCGCGGACGGGGGGCGGTCGGGGACGGGGACGGGGACGGGGTCCGGGCTCTGGTGCAGGGGGGCAGGGTTCGGCTTCGGCTTCGGCTTCGGGTTCGGGCCTGGGGCTGGGGCGGTTGTACGGGCTTCGGCGCGGGTGGGGACGGAGAGAGGTCGGGCTTGAGGGGGGTGGGGCGCGGCGGAAGGCGATGCCGAGGTCGTGGATCGCCGTGCACGGGCCGGGGGTGCCGGGGCCCGACGAGCGGGACGCCCGGCGCCGGCTGGGGCCGCCCGTCGTGCGGCGGGTGGCGCTGGGGGCCGGGGAGACGCTCCTGCTGACCACCGACGGGGTCACCGAGGCCAGGGACGCCGACGGGGAGTTCTTCCCGCTGGCGGACACCGTCGCGCGGGCGGTGGCGGGGGACGCGCGGTCCGTGGAGCCGGAGCGGCTGGTGGGGCTGGTCCGGGAGAGCGTGCTGCGGCACTGCGGCGGGCGGCTGGCGGACGACACGACGGTGTTCGCGATCCGGCGGCTCTGAGCCGGTCTGAACGGCTCTGAACGGATCTGAACGGCTCAGCGGCGGCTCAGCGGCCCGGCTCAGTCCCGGCATAGCGGCCCGGCTCAGCGGCGGCCCGGCTCAGCGGCCCGGCTCAGTCCCGGCGGGTGCGCCACAGGTCGCGCAGGAGGGCGATCTCGGCCATGTGGTGGATGAGTTCGAGGTTGGAGGCCCACAGCACGGAGTAGAACGGCTCGTCGGGGTGCGAGCCGTGCGGGTACTGGCAGAAACCGACGGTGTCGAGTTGCTCCTCGGTGACCGTGGCGAGGGCCGCGCGCCAGCGGTCCACGTCCGCCCAGAACCGCTCCACCGCCAGGGCCGCGTCCGGGGTGAAGTCGACCATCAGCCGCGGATCGCGCTCGCGGGCGCCGAAGGTCCACTCCCACTCGCCCGCGAAGGAGCCGTGCAGATGCCCCAGCCGCCAGGCGATGGTGGTGATCGGGGCGGCGCCCGGCTCCACCGGACCGGTGTGCGCGAGGACCTCCTCGACCCGCGCCACGCTGACGCTCCAGTCCTCGGCGACCTTCTCCACCGTCATCCCGTCGGCGATCTGACGGGCGACCTCGGCGTACTCGCCCGGTGGGATGTCCGGGGCGCCCAGGTCCATCACCCACTCGCCCGGCCCGTACGCCCTGGGGGTCACCGCCTCGCCGCGGCGGCGGATCGACCAGCAGTCCGGGGCCGGCTCCCACCGGAACTCCTCGTCGCCGAGGCCCGTCAACCGGACCCCGGCCAGCTCCCTGGCCATGTCGAACTGCTCCAGCAGCATGTCCAGCCGGCCGACGCGTGCGCCCGCCGTCCCTGAACCGGTCCCCATGACCGCCCCCTCGTCACCCTTGTCGCCCAGTCGCCCAGTCGCCGTGTCGTTCTCGTACGGCCCGTTCTCGTCCGGCCGTTCTCGTCCGGCCAAGCCCGCGTCCGGCCAAGCCCGCGTCCGGCCAAGCCCGCGTCCGGCCAAGCCCGCGTCCGGCCAAGCCCGCGTCCGGCCAAGCCCGCGTCCGGCCAAGCCCGGT
>NZ_JBIVUE010000008.1:398616-423880 GCF_044757045.1 Streptomyces sp. NPDC091377
CGCGTCCGGCCGGAAGCCTCGGAGGCTAACCGCTGCCGCCCGGGGGCGCGACGCCTTTTTCTCGTACCGAGTTACCGTATGGTGATACGGTACGGCCATGAGTACTGAGCGAGCGACCGGACCGACGCGTACCCGGAGGGCCGGTGGCGCCCGGCGGGCCCTGGTTCTCGACCAGGTGGTGGAGGTGCTGGCCGGCCGGGGCTACGCGGGCACCCGGTTCTCCGACGTCTCGCAGGCGACCGGGGTGGCCGTGAGCACCCTCCAGGGCTACTTCGGATCCCGGGAGGACATGCTGATCGAGGCGCTCCAGCGGTCCACCTCCGGCGAGGTGGCCGCGCTGCGGGAACTGGCGGCGGGGCGCACGGACCCCTGGGAGCGGCTCGTCGCGCTGGTGGAGCGGGGGCTGGCCACCGAGGTGCCCGTCTGGCGGACGCTGATGGAGTTCTGGACGGCCGCCGCGCACGACGCCGAACTGTGCGAGCACGCCGGGGTGCTGGCCACCCGGTACCGGGAGCCGTTCGCCGAGGCGGTACGGGCCGGGGTCGGCTCGGGCGCCTTCACTCCCCGCTTCGAGGCCGCCGCGATCGTCGATGTGGCGGTGGCCGCGATGGACGGTCTGCTCTACCCCGTCGTACTGGACCACCGGGCCTCCACGGACCGCGCCTACCGCGAGGTCGTGCTGGCCCAACTCGCCTACGCCCTGGGGAGGAACCCATGACAGTGCTGGTGACCGGAGCGCACGGCAAGGTCGGCCGTCAGGTGGCCGAGCTGCTCACCGCCCGGGGGGTGCCGATACGCCCCGGCTCACGGCGGGCCGCCGTCCCGCTCAACTGGGCGGACCCGGCGACCTGGCCGGCCGCGCTGGACGGTGTGGAGTCGGTGTTCCTCGTCGTCCCCGGGGGCGACGACGGACACCGCTCGGTCGTCGGACTCGGCGCGGGTGTGTGCGGGTTCCTCGATCTCGCGCGGGACGCCGGGGTCTCCCGGGTGGTGCTGATGACCGCGCTCGGGATGGAGTACGCCCCGGCGGAGGTCGAACAGCGCGCGGTGGAACGGCACCTCCAGGGGTGCGGGGTGCCGTGGACGGTCCTGCGGCCCAACTGGTTCTTCCAGAACCTCACCGAAGGCCCCCTGCGGGTGCTGGCCGACGCGGGAGACGGGGTGCTGCGGCTGCCGGTCGCCGACGCCGCGGTCAGTTTCATCGACACCCGTGACATCGCCGCCGTGGCCGTCGGGGCGCTGCTGGACGAGGACTGCGGGCGGGAGTACGCGCTCACCGGGCCCGAGTCCCTGACCCTGGCCGCCGTGGCCGCCGCCTGCCGTCCCACCGGGATCCCGCTCACCGCCTACGAGCCGGTCACGGACTCCGAGTTCCGCGCCACCGCCCGGGCCCTGGGCTGGCACCCGGAGTATGTGGACACCCTCAGCACGCTGTTCGCGACGATCGAGCAGGGCCTGGCGGCGGCAGTGACCCCGGACACGGAGAAGGCGCTGGGCCGCAGGCCACGGACCCTGACGGACTTCATCGGCGACATGTCCTCGGCCTAGGAGGCATGGGCCGGCCGGGTCGGGGAAGGCGGGGAGAACCCAATGAGAGGAGTGAGTGCATCGTGGTGGCTGTAGGAATCATCGCCGTGTGCGCGGTACTGCTCGTCCTCGCGTTTCTTCTGCCGCGGCTGTCCAGGCACCCCCAGAACGGCACCCAGCGACTGCTGGGGACCGGTGCCCGTGCGGGCGGGAAGGCGCCCGGGCTGCTCGGGCGGCTGTTCAGCAAGCCGTTCCGTTCCAGTTCGCGGGCGGTCGGCCGATCCGGGTCGGCCGGTCGAAGGGCCCGCGGCCGGATGCCCTTCTGAGCGACTGCCCCGCCGAGTGACTGTCTCCGCCGAGTGACTGTCTCCGCCGAGTGACTGTCTCCGCCCAGCGACTGTCTCCGCCCAGCGACTGTCTCTGCCGAGTGACTGACCCGCCGAGTGGCTGCCCTTCGGATCGGGTGGGCCGTGATCAGCAGACCGCGATCAGGTGCAACATGCTGCCAATGTCGCGGAGGTCCGTCCGCTGCGACGGGTCCGTCGGCGACGCTTGACGGCGTCGTACCGACGGAACACGCAGCGGGAACACGCAAAGGGGCAGCCATGCCGGGCAGCAGCACCGTCACCGTCCACGCCGATCGCACCGTCCTCGCCGATCACGAGGTCCCTCCCGGTCATGCCGTGGCACCGCCCATCTACCAGACGGCGGCCTTCTCGGCCCCCGACGCGGAGACGTTCACCCGGGCCGCCGTCGAGCGGCGCGGGCAGGACTTCTACACCCGCTTCGGCAATCCGAACCACGCCCAGGTCGCCGCCGTCGTCGCGGAACTGGAGGGGACCGAGGCGGCCATGGTCACCGCGTCCGGCATGGCCGCGCTGACCACGGCCGTGCTGGCACTGGTGTCCAGCGGTGACCATGTCATCGGGCAGCGGTCCACCTACGGCGGTACGGCGTCGGTCCTGCTGAACCTGCTGCCCCGGCTCGGCGTGACGACCACCCTGGTGGACCAGACCGACCCGGCCGCCTTCGAACAGGCGCTGACCTCGCGGACCCGCCTGATCCTGGTGGAGTCGCCGAGCAATCCGCTGCTCCAGATCACCGACCTGCGGGCCGTCGCCGACCTGGCCCGCGCGCACGACGTACTGACCCTGGCCGACAACACCTTCGCCACCCCGCTGAACCAGCGCCCGGCGGACTTCGGTATCGATCTGGTCTGGCACAGCGCGACCAAGTACCTCAACGGTCACGCCGACGTCTCCGCCGGAGTGCTGGCCGGCCCGGCCGGACTCCTGGACCGGATCTGGGACGTCGGCCTGCTCACCGGTGCCGTCCTCGGCCCGTTCGACGCGTGGCTGCTGCTGCGCGGTCTGCGGACCCTGGCGCTGCGCGTGCCCCGGCACAACGACAACGGCCAGGCCCTCGCGGAGGCCCTGCACCAGCATCCCGCGGTACGCCGGGTGCACTACCCCGGGCTGCCGTCCCACCCGCAGCACCGGCTGGCGGCACAGCAGATGAGCGGCTTCGGCGGGGTCCTCGGCATCGAGTTCGCCGACGGCTTCGAGACGGCCGACGCGTTCCTCGGCCGGCTGCGCTACGCCCGCCGCGCGGCCAGCCTCGGCGGGGTGGAGACCCTGGCCGTGCATCCCGCGTCCCTGTGGCGGGGCATGCTCGACCAGGACCAGTTCGCCGGTGCGATCCCGCCCGGCCTGATCCGGCTGGCCGCCGGCACCGAGGACACGGCTGACCTGGTCACCGACGCCCTCGCCGCGGCCGACGCCGCCTCCACCGGCGCCACACCGCCCACCCCTGCCCCTCCCGCACCCCCCACCCCTCCAGCCCCTCCCGCCCCTCACTCTCCGGGCTCCCCTGCCTCGTGACCACCGCCCCCTCACTCTCCTCGACGGCACCCCCGAGCGGCGGAGCGCTACCGTTCAGGGACGTGATTGTCGAGGAGGGCCACATGGCTGGGACCGTGCTGCTGATTGCCGGCGCGCCGGTGGGGCGTGGGCGGTTGGTGGACGCGGCGGGGGTGCTGCCGGTCCTGTCGGCCGTTCCGCCGGGCGTGCTCGCGGGGGCCGACTCCGCGCATGTCGTGGAACTGGCCGACCCGTTGGAGCCGCAGGCGGTGCTGACCCGGCTGCGGGCCGCTGCCGCCGCCCCCGAGGCGCTCACCGTGTTCGTCGTCGGTCAGCTCCAACTCGACCGCAAACAACGGCTCCCCCATCTCGCGCTGGCCCGCACCACCCCGGCGACCGCCCGCTACACGGCGTTCCCCTGGCACTGGTTCCGGGAGGAACTGCGGCTGCGCCCGCCCGGCAGCACCACCCTCCTGCTCGATCTGCACGCCGACGCCGAGTGCTGGAACCATCTGCGCGCCCAGCCGCTCGACTCGGGGCACGGACACGCCGTGTACGGGAGGATCGCGCCGCCACCGGGCCGGCGTACGGTCGCGCAGCCGTCGTACATGAAGGCGATCGCCACGCTGCTGCGCAGCGGACACCGGCCGCCGGTCGGGCAGTTGCACCAGCAGGCGCTGGCCCGGATCGCCGACGAGGACGGGGCGGCCGGGGTCGGGCTCGTGCTCGGTACGTCCGCGCCCGCCGGGTTCGCCGGGCCCGATCCGCACACCGCGCTCGCCGACGCCGTACGGGCCGGGCGGCACGGGGACGCGGACGCGCTGGCGGCGCGGTGGGAGCAGACGGCCGTACAGACGCACGGGCGGGGGTCGGACGAGGCGTTGCACTGGTCCG
Organism: Streptomyces sp. NPDC091377; assembly: GCF_044757045.1. NCBI lineage: Bacteria > Bacillati > Actinomycetota > Actinomycetes > Kitasatosporales > Streptomycetaceae > Streptomyces > Streptomyces sp. NPDC091377. The sequence continues at coordinate 402,897 of NZ_JBIVUE010000008.1, forward strand.
AGGTGCGCGCGGATCTGGCGATGATGGCCGGGGACCCGGAGCGCAGTTGCCGGACCTGGATGGCGGTGGCCCTCGCGCGGCTCGCGGTGGGGCAGTCGCCGGACACGCCCGCCGTGGAGGCGGCCGTGGACCGGGCGCACCACCAGTGGGGCCGGATCGGTGACCGGGCGCGGGCCCGGCAACTCGGGCCCGCGCTCGCGGAGTTGCGCGGCCGGGTGCCGGGGCGCCGCGCGGGCGCCCTGGACCACGTACGCCGTCAGCTCGAACAGTTGCAGTCGACCTGACGGCGGTCCTCACGGTCGGCTCAGCCGGTGAAGATGAAGTACTTCCAGGAGCCGTGCGTCGTGGAGTTCACGGTGTCGCCGGAGGTGCTGTTGTAGTACGAGGAGCGCACCCGCATCCGCCAGCCGGGCTCGTGCGGGCCCTGAAGGGTCACCTTGGAGATGCCGGCGGAGCCGAGCGGGAAGTACTGGGTCCCGGCGTCGTGCCACCTGCCGTTGTAGGAGAACTCCATCTGGAGCCGGTGCTGGCGGCCGGGGTGGGCCGTCATGGTGGTCGTGAACTTCGGGTCCTTGTTCTTGCTGATGTAGTGGTACTTCTGACCCCAGGACGACTTGGTCTTGTAGTGGCCGCTGATGGTCGTCGAGACCTTCACCCGCGCGCCGACCGTGCTGCTGACCGACCGGGGCTGATAGCGCGAGTCGCCCGCGAACTTCGCGGTGACCTTGGCGTCCCGCTTGAGGTCGAGGGTGACGGAGAGGTTGCCGCTGGAGTTGACCGTGCCGGACTTCACCAGCTTGTTCGGCTTGTCCGAGCCGAAGGGGTCGGCCCAGATCTCCACCTTGCGGTTCTTGTACGTCGACCCGAGGTGCGCGGTGAACTTCACGTCGGCGCCGTACGCGTACACCTTGCCGTTGTTGTTCAGCTTCAGCGTCGGCTTGGCGCGCGAGACCTCGACGGTGTCCTTGGCGGTGACCGGGGTGTGGGTGCCGTCGCCCGCGTACTTCACGGTGTACGTCACCTTGCCGCCGGCCGGCGGGGTGTCGGTGAAGGTGAACTTCCCGCCGGAGCCCAGGGACTTGGAACCCAGCGACTTCCCGTTCGGGGAGTCCAGGTCGGTACGGGTGACGGTGAGGGGGGTGCCCGCGGGCAGCTTCAGCGCCGAGTTCAGCGTGCCGGACACGGTGAGCGACTTGGCGCGGGTCGCGTTCGCCGGGGCGTTGACCGTCATCGTGGCCGGGTACTTGCGGGGCTCGTCCATCGCATGGAAGCGGGTGGAGTCGCCGGACCCGGAGAGGGCGAACAGCTTGGCGCCGTCCGGCGACCAGGACAGGGTGTGGCCCCACCCCGGCATCCAGCCGCTCGACAGATTGCGCACGCTGGCGGGCTGGTCGGCGCCACCGCTGAAGACGTAGGTGTCACCGATGTCGTCCGTGTCCCGGACGGTGGCGGCGACCGTGCCGTCGGCGGCGACGCTCACCGTCAGCGGCTCGTCCTTGACCGGGTAGCTGCGCACCTGGGCCAGGTCGGAGAGGCGGTACTCGGTCAGGGCGCGGTTGCCGGGGCCCGCGACGACGACCGACTGTCCGTCGGGGGTCAGGGCGGCGTCGTCGTAGAACCCGCCCTTCTGGGCGCTGACGCGGACGGCCGGGGTGCCGGTGGAGATGTCGTAGACGACGAGGGGCGCCGAGCTGATCCCGCCGTCGAGCGCGACCAGCGTGTCCGGGTTGTCGGGGTCGGTGTACAGCATGGGCGGGCTGGACCAGTCGAAACCGGCGGCGAGATCGAGCCGGACGACGGGGTCGGCCGCGGCGGACGCGTCAGGTGCCTCAGGTGCCTCGGGTGTGGTGAGTGCCTCGGGTGTGGTGAGTGCCTCGGGTGTGGTGGGTGTCTCGGGTGTGGTGGGTGTCTCCGGTTCGGCCGGGGCCTCGGGGGTGGTCGGTGTCTCGGGGGTGGCCGGTGTCTCGGGGGTGGCCGGCGCGAGGTCGACCGCCCCGAGGCCCGAGTCCCACTGGTCGCCGTAGCCGAACCAGATCGTGCCCGCGCTGTGGGCGAGGCGGGACGGCCGGGTGCCGGTGCCGGTCGGGTACTCGGCGGTCCTGGCGTAGGTCGCGGTGTCGAACGCCACGATCTTGTCGGCGCCTTGGACCGCCGCGTACAGGGTGCCGGAGTCGGCGCTCAGCTCCAGGTCACGGACCTGCGGCAGATCGGTGAGGACCCGGACGGCCTTGCCGGAGTAGTCGGTGACGACGATCCGGTTCTGGTAGCGGTCGCTGAAGTAGATCCGCTGGTGGACACCGTCCACGACGGTGTCGTCCGTGTCCTGGACGGCGATCGGCCGGTCGGTGTCGGCGACGGCCGGTACGGCGGTGGCGAGCACGGCCGAGCTGAACAGCACCGCCAGCGCGGTGGCGGTGGGAAGAGTGCGGGAACGCACGTGGATTCGAACCCCCCGGAACGAAAGCCGGATGCCTTGCGGTGGACGGCAAGACATACGCGGAGAAGTGAAGAAAAGGGACGCCGCGGCACGGCGAGGCCGGATCCGTTCTGTGAAGGACCTCTGGACGGCCGGTGCACAGCGGGTGACCGAAGCGTAGGGCATGGCCCTGACATCACCCGGGTGGGGGTACCCCTCGGGCTGCCGCCGTGGCCCGCTGCTATGCACGTAGGAGGGGGTTTCGGACCCGAAGGAGCCGTTCATGCACCCGCTGATGGAACCGCTGCCCGCCGCAGGACACCCGACCGCCCTTGCCGTCGACATCACCTCGGGCCTCAACGACGCCTGGTCGAAGATCGCCCAGTTCGTGCCCAAGCTCGTGGGCTTCCTGGTGATCCTGGTCGTCGGCTGGCTCATATCCAAGCTGATCGCCCGGGTGCTGGACCGGGTGCTGCGCCGGGTCGGCTCCGAGCGACTCTCCGAACGCGCGGGCACGGCCCGGCGGCTCCAGGACTCCAAGTACGACATGACCGGGATCATCAGCAAGATCGTGTATTACGCGCTGCTGCTGATCACCCTGCAACTCGCCCTCGGTGTCTTCGGGCCCAACCCGGTCAGCTCGATGATCAACGGCATCGTGGCCTGGCTGCCGCGCGGCATCGTCGCGGTCGTCCTGATCGTCATCGCCATGGCCATCGCCAACGCGGTGCGCGGCATCGTCTCCAGCGCCCTGTCCTCGACGTCGTACGGCCGTACGGTCGCCACCCTGGTCTGGGCCGCCATCCTCGCCCTCGGTGTGATCGCCGCGCTGGGCCAGGCCGGGATCGCCACCGCGGTCACCCAGCCGCTGCTGTACGCGGCGCTGGCCGCCGCCGCCGGCATTCTCGTCGTCGGCGTCGGCGGCGGCATGATCGCGCCGATGCGCCAGCGCTGGGAGCGGTGGCTGACCACGGCGGAGCGGGAGTCGGCCCACGCCAAGGGCAGCGTGAGCGCCTACCAGGCCGGCCGCCAGGACGCGCTGACCAACCAGCCGGCGCGGGAGCGCACGGAACAGCGCGGACGCGGGCTGACGGACCGGCCCGGGGATCCGGGTCGGCCCGGTGAGCCGGGCCAGTAGCGGGTAGTCGCCAGGGGGTGGCCGGTAGTCGGTGGCCGGTACCCGGTAGCCGGTAGTCGGTAGCCGGTAGTCGGTGGCCGCTAGGGCGTCGTCGGGCGCGGGTCGCGCCACATCGCCCACAGCAGCGGGCCTCCGCCCGGAAGCCGCACCTCCTGGCGCACGGCGAAGCCGAAGTGCTCGTAGAACGGGAGGTTCTCCTTCTTGGAGGACTCCAGGTAGGCGGGCAGCCCCGCCGCGTCGGCCTTGGCCAGGCCCGAGCGCAGCAGCGCGGCACCCTGACCGGTGCCCTGGGCGGCCGGGTCTGCGCCGATCAGCGCGAGGTACCAGTGCGGCTCCTGCGGGGTGTGGGCGCCGGCCGCGGTGACCGCGTCCCGGAACAGCTCGGCCCGGTCGCCGAGGATCCGCTGCAACTCGGCGATGGTCTCCGCGTCCGGCACGGCCTTGGCCTGCGCCTCCGGCGGCACCCAGAACGACGCGGCGGACTCGGTGCGCTCGCACACGGCGTTGCGCACGTACTGCCGGGTGAAGAGGGTGGCGAAGTACTCGCTCAGCGACGCCTCGCGCACCGCTTCGTCCGGGAAGAACCAGCGCATCATGGGGTCGTCGTCGAAGGCACGGGCCAGCGAACGGCTGATGGAGTCGGCGTCCTCGGCGACGGCCGTCCTCGGGGTACGGGAATTCGGCTGCGTGTTCGGCATAGGTGCATTCTGCACGCGACGAAATCCGCAGGTGGGGTGGGGTGCCGTTCGGCCGTCCGGGAGGGGGCGTCGAGGAGGCCGGCGTCAGTCGTCGTCGGTGGCCGTCGGTGGCCGTCAGCGGTTGTCAGTGGCCCTCAGCGGTCGTCGCCGGCGAGCAGCGTGTGGCGCCGGACCAGCCAGCTGATCGCGGTGAGCCGGCAGACGGCGTAGTCGTGGCCGACCGGCTCACGCCAGTCGAGTTCGGCGAGGGCGTCCAGGAAGCCGAGGGCGTAGTCGGCGAGGTCCTCGCGGTGCGGGGGGTGCGGGACCAGCCCGGGCGACGGGGGTGACAGGCGGTCCCTCAGCTCGGCCACATGCTGGTCCACGGCGGCCGTGAACGCGGGCTCGAACGCGAACTCCGCGAAGCGGGGCGCGTAGGCGCTGCTGATCGCGGCCAGCGGGGGCACCGGAGGCACGGGCGGCATGGGAGACGTCGGGGGCACCGCTCCACGTTAGGTGGGCGTGGGGCGGGCGAGGGAGGGGGGTTTGTCGTGGTTTACGTCACGGTCCGCGGCGTGGGTGTGGTGCCTGGCGCGGGTGTGGTGACCGGCACCGGCACCCGCACCGGCCCTGTCACGGCCAAGGGCAAGGTCAAGGTCTCGGCCAAGGTCAAGGCCACGGTCTCCGTCAAGGTCAAGGTCAAGGTCAAGGTCAAGGACGTCCCGACCGGGTGACCCGGTCCTCCGGGGGCGCGTCCGGCGTGGCCCGCGCCGGGCCGGCGTTCGCGGCGGTGATCAGGGCCATGGCGGCCAGCAGCGCGGCGGCCACGGCTCGGGCGTAGCGGGCGGGTGGACGTCCGCCGCGGGCGGAGGGGGGTCCGGACACGGGAACCTCGCAGGGGGGTGACAGCAGCTTGTTAAGCGCCCTTAATGCGTCTCCCAACGTAGAGGTTCCGGACGGGCGACCGGAAGGGGATCAGGGAGAGTCCTGTCGTTCCGTCGATGGCCAAGTGCCCCATGGATAAGTGGACTTACTGGCATGATTAAAAGCATGGCGAACCGGGACGACCCCGAGACCATCGGGCGCAGGGTGCAGCGGCTGCGGCACGAACGCGGGCTGACCCAGCGGCAGTTGGCCGAGCCCGCGTACACGCCCGCGTACATCTCCACCCTGGAGGCCGGCCGGGTCCGCCCTTCGGACGAGGCGCTGCGGCATCTCGCCGAGCGGCTCGGGATCGCCTTCGACGAACTGGCCACCGGCCGTCCGGCCCGGCTCGCCACCGATCTGCGGCTGCGGCTGACCGAGGCCCAGCGCACACTGGCCACCGGCGCGGCCGAGGAGGCCGCCGAGCAGTACGCGGCGCTGCTGGCCGAGGCCGAGGCGCACGGACTCGGCGCCGAGCAGGCCACGGCGCTGCTGGGGCTCGGGGAGTGCGGGCTCGACACCGGGGACATCGTGGCGGCCCGGCGCCACTTCGAGCGGGCCGAGCAGGTGCTGGACGAGGCCGACCAGCCGTTGCCCGCCCGGGTGCCGGCCCTGCGCGGCCGGGCCGTCTCCCACTATCTCGCCGGTGAACTGCGGTACGCGGTCTACCTCCTGGAGTCCGCGCTCGACGAGCTGAACCGGGGCGGGCTGCACGACCCGGACGCGCTGCTGCTGCTCTACGCCAGTGTCATCGGCCCCTACATGGACATGGGGGCGCACGCGCGGGCCGCGAAGGCCGCCGAGTTCGCGCTGGCGGTCGCCCCGCAGGCGGGGGACCCGGCGCTCGTCGCGCGGATGCACCGGCAGGTGGCCCGTACGCTGCTCGCCGAGGGCCGGATCGCGGAGGCCGACGCGTCGCTGGCCAAGGCCGCCGAGATGTACCGGCAGCTCCAGATCCGTACCGAACTCGCCAACTGCCGCTGGATGCGCGGGTACATCTGTGCGCAGAACGGCGAACTGGAGCGGGCGGAGGGGGAGTTGCGGGAGGCGCTGGCGATGCTGACGGCCACGCGGGCGGCGCTGTACCGCAGTCAGGCGGCGGTCGAACTGGCCGATGTGCTGCACCGGCGGGGCAAGTCGGAGGAGGCGGCGGCGCTGCTCCACGAGGTGCTGGGCGACCTCTCCCCCGAGCGGGGGGCCGTGCACGCCGCTGCCGCCCACCGGCTGCTCGGCATCATCGCCGAGGACGCCCGGGAGACGGAGACGGCCGAGGAGCACTACGTCCGTGCCCTGAGTCTGCTGGAGCGGGCCGGGGCGGCGGGGGACCTCGCGGACCTGTGCCGGCTCCTCGGCGATCTGCTGCGCCGTACGGGCCGGGTGGAGGCGGCGCTGGACGCGTACCGGACGGGCCTGGGACACCGTACGGCCCCCGGAACCACCACCCTGGGCCCGGCCCCGGCCCAGCCACCCCTCTGACTCACTGTCGGGGCCGTCGCTCAGACCTGGGCCCGCCCCTCCTTGCGGACCTTCTCCAGGCGTTGGGCGCCGCGTTCCACGGCCGACCGGGTGGCTTCGGGGAGGATCTCGCCGAGGCCGCCGTGGGAGAGGGCGAAGACGTCGTCGCCGACGCGTACGGCGGCCACGTCGAGGGTGAGGACGGCCGGTTTGTCGCCCTCCGTGTCCGGGACGCGGGTGATGGTGACCCGCAGGCCCTGGCCCGCGTCGCCGACCTCGGGGAGGGCGAGGTCGGTGACCTTGACGGTGTTCTCCTCGCCGCGCGGGCCGACGGCCGGGAACGTGGCGCAGGTGCCGGGCAGGGAGCGCAGCCAGACCAGGACGCGGTTGATGCCCTCGGGGCCCAGGGTGGAGACCTGGTAGCGGAGCTGGGCCTCGTCGCTGCCGTCGTCCAGGCCGGTCGCGGCGCGGGCGGGGGCGCCGAGGAGTTCATCGGCGTAGAGCGCGTCCAGCAGCCGTCGGCAGTCCGGGTTCTTCGCGGTCGCCTTGAGGAAGCCGTCCCGCCAGGTCGCCGCGCCCTGGGTGGGCGTCCAGGGCTCACCCAGGTCGGTCTCGGTGATCAGCGCGGCCTGGGCCTGGGCCTCGGTGAGCGCGGGTGCGGCGGCGGGTGCGGTGGCGGCGGGCGCCTGGGCCTTCGGGGGGTCCGGCAGGTACCGCGGCGGTGGCGCGGTCTCCTGGTAGGCGCAGCCGCCCGCCGTCACCAGGACGGCAGCCGACAGCACGGTGACGACGAGGGCACGGACGGCCGGGGGACGGGTCATCGGCGATGCCTCCAGTGGACGCGCCGGAACGGGGTCCCGGGCGAGCGGTGTCCACCGCGCCCGGCGAGTTCCACCCCCACGCCACCACCCCCGCGCCCGGCCCACCAGCGCGGGGGCCCGTCCGGGTGAGCCGGGTTGGTGAGCCGGGTTGGTGAGCCGGGTTGGTGAGCTGGGTTGGTGAGCCGGGTTGCTCCCGCGCCGCTCGCCCTCGACTCTCCCTGCGGTGGTCGCCCTGCGCGTGCCTGCGTTGCAGGGGGGCAGGGGGGCAGGGGGGGTAGCCGGTCCGTAGCCCGTGCGCGGCCCGTCCACGGCCTCTACGCGACCCGTACGCGGCCCCTGCGCAGCCGGTGTCGGTCGTCCGGGCGTCCGGGCGTACGGGCGTACGGGGCGGGGCCGGTCTGGGCGAGGATGGGGCCGTCCGTCCATGCGGCCCCCGGGGCCCGGAGTGAAGGAGCCTGTGTGACCGGTCAGCCCATCCCGGTGATCATCGACTGTGACACCGGCGTCGACGACGCCCTCGCGCTGCTGTTCGCGGTGCGCCACCCGGGCCTGGATCTGCGGGCGGTGACCTGTGTCGCCGGGAACACCGACGTCGACGGCGTCGTACGCAACACCCTCACCGTGCTGGAACAGGCCGGGGCCCCGGATCTCCCCGTCGCGCGGGGCGCGGCCCGGCCGCTGATCGAGGAAGCGCGCTCGGCCCGCCATGTGCACGGCCACGACGGGATGGGCGACCTCGGGCTGCCCGTGCCCACCCGCACCCCCGTCGACCTGGACGCCGTCTCCCTGCTGCGCCGCGAGATCCTCGCCTCCCCGCGCCCGGTCACCCTGATCCCCACCGCACCGCTCACCAACATCGCCCTGCTGCTGCGCAGCCACCCCGAGGTGGTCGGCAACATCGAGCGGATCATGTGGATGGGCGGCGCGGTGGCGTGCGGAAACGCCTCCTCCGTCGCCGAGTTCAACGTCTGGCACGACCCCGAGGCCGCCGCGATCCTGCTCACCGCCGGGGTGCCGATCACCATGTACGGGCTGGACGTGTTCACACAGGTGGTGGTGGCGGGAGACGTCGTACGACGGCTGCGGGCCGACGCGGAGCCGGGCGCGCGGCTCGCCGGTGAACTCCTCGCCCACCGGCCCTCCGCCCCCGACCCCGACGGCGACGACCCGGCGGGCGGGCTCGGCGACGCGGGCGCGGTCTGCGCGGTCGCCGACCCCGGGGGCATCACCACCCGACGGCTGCCCGTGGAGGTGTCCCTCGCCCCCGGCCCCGGTCGCGGTCAGACCCTCGTGGACCGCCGCCCCCGTATCGGCGAGGCCGAACTCCACGGTGACACCGGGCGAACGACCCTGCTGGACGTGGCGCTGGAGGTCGACGTCCCGCGCTATGTCGAGCTGTATCTGGGGGCGGTGGCTCCCGGACTGCGCTGAGGCCGCGCCGGCCCCTCGCCCCGCCGGCCCGTCCCTCCCTCCCCCTCACACCCGTCCTCCGAAGAACACCCGCACCTCCCGCACCAGCCCGTCCCGCACGGTGATCGCCTCCACATTGCGGAACCGGCCGCCGCCGTCGCTCAACTCGTACTCGTAGTAGGCGAGGACCACTTCCCCGTCCGCGTCCCCGCCCACTTCCCCGTCCCCGTCCCCGCCCACTTCCCCTTCCCCGTCGGCCGCTCCGGCGGGGACGACGTACAGCAGCCGCTGTTCGTCGAACCGGTCGGCGGTCGGGAAGCAGCGGGCGAAGAAGGCCGCCTTGTCGATGTGATCGTCCTGCGGGCTGCTGAAGGTGAAGTCGTCGGCGTAGAGGGCGAATGCGGCGGCGCGGTCCTGGGCGCGGTAGTGGCGGAACGCGGCGCGCACGACCTCGGTGGCGGCGTCGGTCCCAGGTGACTCGGCCATACAGGGCTCCTTGCTGCTTCGGGGTCCCGGCGTTTCGTGAACCCGGCGAACGGGACAGAGTCTCCAGTGTCGGTACGTTCCGGCGGCCGACACCTGGACGACACACCCACCCACCCGCGCGCCGCCCGAGTCCCGAAGGAGTCCGTGTGACCGTACGGCCCGACGCCTCCCCGCCCGATCTCTCGTCGCAGCGCCCCGACTGGTGGCGGCAGGCCGTCGTCTACCAGGTCTACCCCCGAAGTTTCGCGGACGCCGACGGGGACGGGCTGGGCGATCTGAAGGGGGTGACGGCACGGCTCGGGCATCTGGCCGGGCTCGGCGTGGACGCGCTGTGGCTCAGCCCGTTCTACCCGTCCGAGCTGGCCGACGGCGGGTACGACGTCGCCGACCACCGGGAGGTCGACCCCCGCCTCGGCACCCTGGACGACTTCGACGCGCTGGCCGCCGAGGCACACCGGCTCGGGCTGAAGGTCGTCGTGGACATCGTGCCCAACCACACCTCCCACCGGCATGTGTGGTTCCAGGAGGCGCTCGCCGCCGGTCCCGGCTCCGCCGCCCGCGCCCGCTACGTCTTCCGGGACGGGCGCGGCCCGGACGGTGAACTGCCGCCCACCGACTGGCGGTCCGTGTTCGGCGGCAGCGCCTGGCGACGGGTCCCCGACGGACAGTGGTACCTGCACCTGTTCACCCCCGAACAGCCCGACCTCGACTGGCGCCACCCCGAGGTCCGCGAGGACTTCCGCACCACCCTGCGCTTCTGGTCGGACCGCGGCGTCGACGGCTTCCGTGTCGATGTCGCCCACGCCCTCGCCAAGGACCTGGCGGAGCCGCTGCGCGACCTGGGCGAGCCCGCGCTGAGCGACGAGAAGGCACTCGTCCGTCTGCCGCCCGGCACCCACCCGTTCTACGACCGTGACGACGTCCACGAGATCTACCGCGACTGGCGCCGGATCCTCGACTCCTACACCCCGCCCCGCATGGCGGTCGCCGAGGCATGGGTACCCCACGCCCGCCGGGTCCGCTACGCGCTGCCCGACGAACTCGGCCAGGCGTTCAACTTCGAGTATCTGGAGACCCCGTGGGACACCGCCGCCCTGCGGCAGGTCGTCACCGAGTCGCTCGGCACCGCCCGCGCCGCCGGCGCCTCCGCCACCTGGGTCCTCTCCAACCACGACGTCGTCCGGCACACCTCCCGCCTGATGCTGCCGCCCGGCGCGGACACCGGCGCCTGGCTGCTCTCCGCCGGACGGCGGCCCGCCCTCGACCCGGCCGCCGGGCTGCGGCGGGCCCGCGCCGCCACCCTGCTGATGCTCGCCCTGCCGGGATCGGCGTACCTGTACCAGGGCGAGGAACTGGGGCTGCCCGAGGTCGCCGAGCTGCCCCCGGAAGTGCTCCAGGACCCGATCTGGGAGCAGACCGGGCGGACCCAGAAGGGGCGCGACGGATGCCGGGTCCCGCTGCCGTGGACGGCGGACGGGCCGTCGTACGGCTTCGGGACGGGCGGGGCGTGGCTGCCTCAGCCGGAGTCCTTCGCGGCGTACGCCGTCGCGGCGCAGGACGGGGTGGCGGGCTCCACGCTGGAGCTGTACCGCACCGCCCTGCGTCTGCGCCGCAAGCTGACCGAGAGCGAGTCGCTGACCTGGGCCGAGGACACCCCGCCCGAGGTGCTGGGCTTCGCCCGCTCCGACCGCTGGCGCTGTGTCACCAACCTGTCCGCGACGCCCGTCCCCCTGCCGCCCGGCGAAGTGCTGCTCACCAGCGGGCCGCTCACGCCGGACGGACGGCTGGGACCGGACACCACGGCCTGGCTCGGCTGACGCCCCCCGCCCCCACCCCCGACGCGCCGCACGCCCGGGCCCCGACCGGATTCACCGTTTCCTCACTTACCTCCCCCTGGGCGGACAGGGGGAGGGTGGCTGGTGGCCCTCATGGATCCGGCGCGGGGCGTCCGCACGCATCCCTACGTTCACCCGCCCCGGCATACCTGGCACCATTCACGCTCGGCGTCCGTATGCCTACGCTGTGATGGTTGCATGGACTGCATCGGGGGTCGCATGGGGTTCGGGTTCGGTCAGCGCCGTGGCGGTCAGCTGCCGGTGGAGATGACCAGTTTCGTCGGCCGGGGCGAGGAGATCGCGCTGCTCCGCGCCGCGTTGGAGCAGTCCCGACTGGTGACACTGGTCGGCCCCGGCGGGGTCGGCAAGAGCCGTACCGCGCTGCGGGTGGCGGGCGCGGTGGCCGGGCGGTACCCGGACGGGGTGCGGCTGGTGGAACTGTCGGCGCTGCGCGACCCGGAGCTGATCCCGGCGACCCTCGCCGGGGTCCTGGAACTGCCCGAACAGCCGGGGATGAGCCCGCTGGACGCGGTCGTGGAACATCTGCGGGGCCGCCGCCTGCTGCTGGTCCTCGACACCTGCGAACACCTGGTCGACGGCTGCGCGATGCTCTCGGACATCCTGCTGCGCGAGGCCGGCGGGCTGAGCGTGCTGGCCACCAGCCGCCAGCCGCTGGACGTCCCCGGCGAGCACTGTGTCCCGCTCGCCCCGCTGTCCCGGCAGGATGCCGCCGACCTGTTCGTGCAGCGCGCCGCCGCCGTCAGCGCCGGGTTCGCCGGGACCGGCGCCGACCGTGAGCGCACCCTCGCCCTGGTGGACCGGCTCGACGGTATGCCGCTGGCCCTGGAACTGGCCGCCGTACGCCTGCGGGCCGTCCCGCTCGCCGAACTGGTCGCCCGGCTCGACCGCCGCTTCGAGGTGCTCACCGGCGGGCGCCGCACCCGGCTCACCCGCCACCAGACCCTCCGTACGGCCATCGACTGGTCCCACGACCTGTGCACCCCCGAGGAACGCCTGCTGTGGGCGCGGCTGTCCGTCTTCGCCGGGTCCTTCGAGCTGACGGCGGCCGAACGGATCTGCGCGGACGCCGAACTCGGCCCCGAGCAGGTGGTGGAGGCGCTGATCGGGCTGGTGGACAAGTCGGTCGTGCAGCGGATCGGCGAGGACGGCGGCCGGTACCGGCTGCTGGACACCATCCGGGAGTACGGCGCCGGCCGGCTGGAGCGGCTCCCCGACGCCGGAGCGGGCGTCAGGCAGCGGCACTTCGCCCACTACGAGCGGCTCGTCGCCCGTTTCTGGGACGAGTTCCTCAGCCCCGCCCAGGTCGCCCTGCACCGCGCGGTGCGCGAGGAGATCGCCGACATCCGCGCCGCCCTCGCCCACGGCTGCGCGGGCGACGACGCGCGGGCCGTGGACGCGCTGTGGCTGGCGACCCGGCTCGGCCCGTACTGGCGGGCGGCGGGCACCCTCTCCGAGGGCCGGCACTGGATCGACAAGGGGCTCGCCCGGGTCCCGCAGGACTGTGTCGAGCGGGCCTGGGGCCTCCAGATGACCGGCATCTTCGGGGTGTGGACCGCCGATCCGGAGACCGCGCTCGACCGCTTCCCGCGGGCCCACGAGGTGGCCGTCCGGATCGGCGAGGACCGCGTCGAACGCTCGGCCGCCGCCTACCTCGGCGCGTTGGCCGCGCTCAGCGGCGACATCGAGGGCGGCCTCGCCGAACTGGAGCGCAACCGGCTGCGGATCGTCGAGTCCGGCGACGGCCTCGCCATCGGCGTCGTCCACTACGAGGGCGCGCTGCTGCGGGCCGTCCTCGGCGACACCGACGGCGCCCTCGCCCTGTGCCGCACCGGCCTCGCGTACCTCGCGGGCGTGGGCGAACGCCAGCTCTACGCCTCCACCCAGAGCACCCAGGGCATGATCCTGTGGCTCGGCGGCGACCACGCCGAGGCCGAGCGCTGCTTCCAGGACGGTCTGGAGGCGTCCGGCGAGATCGGTGAGGTGCTGGTCGCCGCGCTCGCCTGTCTCGGCCTCGCCTGGTGCGCCGCCGAGCGCGGGCGCCCGGTCCGCGCCGGCTGGCTGCTCGGCTACGCCCAGCACGCCCGGCGCCTGGGCGGTGACCCGGTCGCGCTGCTGCCCCGGCTGCTGGAGGAGCAGGAAGCGGTGGACAAGGCGGTGCGCGAGGCGCTCGGCGCCGCCGACTACGAGCGCTGGCACGAGGCCGGGGCACGGATGTCGGGCCAGGAGGTGCTGGAGGCGGTCCGCGCCGACCTGGACATCCCGAGGGCCCCGGCCGACCCCGCCGCCCCGCCCGGCGGCCGTTCGCCCGCCCGCTCCGCCGACTCCCTCACCCGCCGCGAACGCGAGGTCGCCGCGCTGGTCGCCCAGGGCCTGTCCAACCGGGAGATCGCCGGACGCCTCGTCATCTCCAAGCGCACCGTGGACGCCCACGTCGAGCACATCCTGGCCAAGCTGGGCATCGCGTCCCGCACGGAGATCCCCCAACTCCCGGCGCCGACGGGGCCGTAGCCCCCGCGAGGGGAGGACCACGGGCCGATGGACCTGGTGCCGTGCGCCCGAGGGACCTGAGCCCGAGGGACCTGAGCCCGAGGGACCTGAGCCCGAGGGACCTGGTGCCGTGGTGATTCGGTGACGTGGTGACTCGGTGCCGTGGGGCCGTGGGGCCGGTGGATGTGAGGGCGGGGATACGGGGGATACGGGGATACGTACGTATGCGCCGACCGGGCGGTACGTGTACCGATCTTCGCCCCTCCCGGCCGTTCCGCCCCTCCCGGCACGGCAGGCTGGGGGTCAGTCGCCCGGAGGACGGGAGGCGCGGGACATCGGCAGTCGGTCAACCCCCACGGCTGTCATGGCACGACGTCCGGCGCCACAACTCCCCCCGGCGGCGTCACAGCGGGGCTGCCCCTGGTCGGCGGGGCAGCCCCCACGACGTCCGGCACCCGGTGCCGCCGGGGCCCTTGCCCCGAGTCCGCGCTCCCTCACCGACCCGCACCCGACCCGCACCCGCGCCGCCGCCCGTGGCGGGACCGGTCGGGGACGGGCGGGTGACCTGAGCAGGTGTCGAGTCAGGTGACCCCGGGCAGGGTGTCCGGGTGCGGGAAGCGGTGCGCCCGTGAGCACCGCGGCGGGGACAGGCCGCACCCGGAAAGAGAGGGAGCCATGTCGTCGCCGTCACCGTCATCACCATCGGCACCGCTGCCGCCGTCATCCTCATCATCGTCCTCAGCGCCGCCGGTACCGCGGCCGTCATCGCCACCATCGCCACCATCGCGACAGTCGTCGGCGTCGGCGTCGGCGTCGTCGTCGTCGGCGGCGGCGTCCCGAATACGGGCGGTGCGGCGGTCGCGGGAGCCGCAGGCCGTGGTGAGCCCGCCGTCTGCCGCCGCCGTCTTCCTCGTCCTCACCCTGGAACCCGGCGGTGAGAACACCGCCCGTGAGGTGCTCGGTGAGGTGGAGGGGCTGACCCGGTCGATCGGATTCGGCCACCCCGAAGGACGGCTGAGCTGCGTCGCCGGGATCGGCGCCCGCGCCTGGGAGCCGCTCTACGGCGTCCCGCGCCCGGCCGCGCTGCACCCCTTCCGCGAACTGGCCGGGCCCCGCCACCGCGCCCCGGCCACCCCCGGCGACCTGCTGTTCCACATCAAGGCCCAGCGGCCCGACCTGTGCTTCGCGCTCACCGCCGAACTGGTGCGACGGCTCGGGGACGCGGCCCGGGTGGAGGACGAGGCGCAGACGTTCGCGTACTTCGACTCCCGCAACCTCCTCGGCTTCGTGGACGGCACCGAGAACCCGGAGGGGGATCCCGCCGCCGACGCCGCGCTCGTCGGGGAGGAGGATCCCGCCTTCCACGGCGGCTCCTACGTCGTCGTCCAGAAGTACCTGCACGACGTGGACGCCTGGGAGAAGCTCGCCGTGGAGGAGCAGGAGCGGGTCATCGGCCGCACCAAGCTCACCAACCTCGAACGGGACGACGCCCCCGGCTCCCATGTCGACCTCAACACCCTCACCGCGCCCGACGGCACGGAACTGCGGGTGCTGCGCGGCGCGATGCCCTTCGGCCGCCCGGGACACGGCGAGTTCGGCACGTACTTCGTCGTCTACGCCCGTGACCCCGAGGTCCCGGAGACGATGCTGCGGCGGATGTACCTGGGCACGGAGGAGACCGGCCCCGATCCCCTGCTGGACTTCTCGCGGGCGGTGACGGGCACGGCGTTCTTCGCGCCGTCGGCGGGATTCCTGCGGGAGTCCGGCTGACGGCGGCCGGGCGGCGGCCGGGCGGCGGCCGGTTCAGGTACTGCCGAGGCAGATGACCAGGAGACAGAGCCGGTCGCGGTCCTCGGGGGTGTCGCCGCCGCCCGGCTGACCGGCAGTGGGGGGCGGCGTGGGCGCCGGGGCGGGTGGCGTGGGCCGGGGCGCCGGGTTGCCGGTGCTGTCACCGGGCTCCGCCGGTACGGGGTCGGTGGGCGGGGCGTCGCCGGGGCGGGGCGCGGTCACGGACGCCGGGGGCGCGGCCTGCCGGGCCTCGGCGGCGCGCTCCGTGCCGGGAGCCGGGGAGGCCGGCGGGCGCACGGGGTCGGGCGGGGCGGCCCGGGTGGGCTCGGACGTCCTCGGCGTCGTCGTACGGGTGGCGCGGTCGTCGTCCGCTCCTTGCCGGGGTGTCCCGGGGCCGGTGGACGGTTCGGTGACCTCCGGGGTGCCGTCGCCCGTGCCGGTCGGGTCCGGGGCGGTGGCCGCCTGGGCGCGGTCGCCGGAGCCGCCCCGGTCCACCGTGGAGAGGGTGAGTCCGCCGCCGACCAGGGCGACGGCGGTGGCTATCACGGCCCGCCGCTGGCTCTTCTTGAGCCGCGCGAGCTGCCGCCGCCGGGCGGCACGGCCGTGGGCGAGGGTCGGGGCGACGGCGGTGGCGGTGACGGCGGGAGCGACGGGCGGGACGGTGCCGTGACCGGTCTCGTGATCGGTGTCGTGACCGGTGCCGTACGTGTACTCCGGGGCGGGCGGCGCCTGGGCGGGGGCCGCGTGGGCGGGGGGTGCGATGTCGGGCGCGTAGGCGCCGCAACCGGGGCACACCAGGGCGCCGTTGAGATGCCGTCGGCACGAAGAGCAGTAGTCCATCTGCGGGCTTCCTGAGTTGACGTGCCGGCGGCCCGGGCCGCGGCCTGACGCACGTTTGCACGTGGGATCGAGCGGCCAGCAACGCTAACGAGGCTTCCACACCGCTGTGTGCAGCCGGTGTGACGCTCCTGGGCAGATTCCCCGACCGTCCGGCCGTCGTGCGCGCAGGGCGAGCGGGCGGGAACGCTGAGTGCGACGTGGGCGGACGCAAAGACGGCCGAAACGACGCTTGCGGGGGAGAGGCGGCGGTCGCGGAGGTGGTCGTTCAGACGGGGCCGGTGTCCGGCGCCGGGTCCGGTCCGGAGGCGGTCGCCGTGAGGAACGCGCGGACGGCCGGGGCGATCACACGGGCGAGGTCCTCGGCGGTGTGGAGGGTGTCGTCGATCGCGGTGTCGGCGAGTCGCCCGTCCCGGACGGTGGCGGCGACCTCGGCGGCGAGGGCGGAGGGGTGACGGGCGTCGGTGCCGGGGAAGACCAGGGTCGGCGCGGTGATCGCGGCCAGTTCGCCGATGTCGCGGAAGGAACGGTCGTGGCCGATGGCCGCGGCGGCGACGATGCTGGCCGGGTCGGAACGGGGGATCGCGTCCCGCACCATCGCCCCGACGACTGGCGGGAACCCGGCGAGGATCGGCTCCCAGCCCGCCTCGATGCCCTCGGCCGCGACCCGTGCCGCGAACGCGTCGAGGAACGCGATCTCGGCCTCCTTGGCGGCGTCGTCCTCGATGTCCTCGACGCCGATCAGCACGACGGCCCGTACGCGGTCCGGGTGGGTGAGGGCGGCCCGCAGCGCGACGGTGGAGCCGAGACCGGCCCCGGCGAGGGCCGCGCCCTCGGCGCCGAGGTGGTCCAGCAGCCGTACGACGTCGTCCGTGTACCGGGCCCAGGTGTGCCGGGCGGGGTCCGTGCAGACCGAACGTCCGTAGCCCCGCAGATCGGGAAGCACGACCCGGAACCGGTCCCCGAGCCGCTCGGCCAACGGCACCATGCTGTGGTGATCGGGCCCACCCGCGTGCAGCAGCACGACCACCTGACCGGACCCGACGGCGGCGGCGTACAGGGGCAGCCCGTCGCCGCCCGGAAACGTGATCTCGTCCATGCCCCGACGCTAGAACCGCCCCGCCCCGCGCGGTACGGGGCCTTCCGCCGGTCGATACCGGGAACCCGCCAGGTCGAGCACCGTCCGGCGGCGCAGCCCACCCTTCGGGCTGCGCCCCGTCACCTGCGCCGGTCACCGCCCCGGACGGGTCGTCAGAGCCCGAACTCCTGCGGGGACAGCCCGAGGACGCCGCACGCCTCGCGCAGCACCTGCTCCTCCGCCGGGGCGACATAGCCGTCGGCGCCGGCGATCACGAAGCCGGTCTGGACGACCGCTCTGGCCTCCGTGGGCTTCTTGCCCGCCTTGGCGATCTCCTGGAGGACCTGGTTCTTGCCCTGGGGGAAGTCGAAGGCGAGCTGGTCCACATGCTTGTTGAACCGCTGGCGCAACTGCTCCGGCGGGAAGTTGGCCAGCACGTCGTTGTTGAGGATCAGGCCCTCGACATGCTGCCGCTCGGCCGGGTCCACATGGCCGTCGGCCGCCGCGACCAGCGCGGCCATGGCCATGCTGGCGTCGCGGTAGGCGCCGCTCTTCAGCTCGGTCTTGAGCGATGTCAGCTGGGTCTTCAGCGCGCTCACCAACTGGGCCTTGGACGAGCCCCGGCCACCGGCGGCACCGGCGCCCGCGGCGGGCCCGCCGGGGTATCCGCCCTGTCCGTGGCCGCCCTGTCCGTGGCCACCCTGGCCCTGTCCCTGCCCACCGAATCCACCCGGCCCGCCGTGTCCCCCGTGCCCGCCTTGTCCGTGCCCGGAGCCACTCGACCCCTGAGCCTGCTGCTGCAGGCTCTTGGCCTGGTCCTTGATCCGATCCCACATAGCCATGCGAGCCACCTCGGCCTCTGCCGTCACAATTCGTTCTTCGTACCTGTCAACGTCTGCCCCGCGCCGGAGGTTCCCTCACCTGCCCGCCGCCCGCTCCAACTCCTCCACGCTCCCCGACATGACCGTACGGAGGTGCTCGGTGAGGTGGTCGAGGGGCCAGTCCCACCAGGCGACGGCCAGCAGCCGCGCCACCTCGGCGTCGTCGTACCGGCGCCGCAGGAGACGGGCGGGGTTGCCGCCCACGATGCCGTAGTCGGGGACGTCGTCCACCACGACCGACCCGGACGCGACGATCGCCCCGTGCCCGATCCGGACCCCGGGCATCACCATGGCCCCGTGGCCGATCCACACGTCATGGCCCACCACGGTGTCCCCGCGCCCCGCCAGACCGGTGATCAGGTCGAAGTGGTCGGCCCAGGAGCCGCCCATGATGGGGAAGGGGAAGGTGGAGGGGCCGTCCATCCGGTGGTTGGCGCCGTTCATGATGAACCGCACGCCCGTGCCGAGCGCGCAGTACTTCCCGATGACGAGTCGCTCCGGCCCGTAGTGGTACAGGACGTTGCGGGTCTCGAAGGCGGTCGGGTCGTCGGGATCGTCGTAGTAGGAGAAGTCTCCGACCTCGATCAACGGCGAGGTGACCAGCGGCTTGAGCAGCACCACGCGGGGCTGTTCCGGCATCGGGTGGAGGACGTCCGGATCGGCGGGGACGGGGACGGGGGCGGAGGGAACGGGCGACATGGACGAACGACTTCCTTCCGAAGGACAGGCTGAGACGAGCTGAGGCGAGCCGGGCCGAGCTGAGGCGAGGGAAACTAACGCGACAACTGTTACTTTAAAATGCTGGCATACCCTGTCCCGCCGGAGCAATCGCATATCGCATGAGGCCACGCCGAGGTGACCCACCAGTGACGACTCCCCCGGACCCCCCGCGCCGCCGCCCGGGCGGCCGTACCGCCCGCGTCCGCGCCCAGGTGCTGGACGCCGTACGCGAGGAACTCGGTGAACACGGCTACGACGGACTCACCATGGACGCGGTGGCGGCCAGGGCCGGAGTGCACCGCGCGACGGTGTACCGGCGCTGGGGCGACGTCGGCGGACTTCTCGCCGATCTGCTGGACGCGGCGGGCGCCGACGACTGGCAGCCCCCGGACACCGGCTCGCTGGAAGGCGACCTGACCGCGCTGAACGAGGAGATCCAGACGGCCCTGACGACCCGTCCGCCGGTCGTCCCCGCCCTGATCGCCGCCTCCTTCCGCTCGGAACAGGCGGCCGAGGCCCAGCGACGCCTCTGGGAGGACCGCTACACCCGCTGCGAGACCATGGTCACCCGTGCGGTCCACCGCGGCGAACTCCCCCCGCACACCACCCCCCACCCCCTCCTGATCACCGCGACCGCCCCCGTCTACCACCACCTGGTACTCCTGGGCACACCCCCCGACCCCCACCTCCCCGCCCAGGCGGCCCGAACGGCGACCCTGGCCGCCAGGGCGGGCGCTTTCATGGACTCCACCGCCGGGTGAGCGGGCGGCGCGGGAGCGAGCGGCAGCGCGGACCGGCGGTCACGGCCGGCGCAACGCCGCTTCCAGGACGTCCCGTTGCCCGCGCACCCACCGGTACGCCTCCCGTACCTCCCGCACCGCCCCGGCCGCACGGAGGCGGAGCATCACGGGGTCTCCCCGGTCGGCCGCCGTGTCGATGCCGCGCCAGGCGCTGTCCTGCCACCACAGGACGGTGGGGACGAGTGCGGCCCGCTCGGTCGGCGTTCATCGCCGTCGAGCCTGCACAGGGAACGGACGGTGCGGAGGCGGTCCGTGGGGGCCGCCTCCGCACCGTTGTGGGCTCTTCCGTCACGCCGGGTCGCGGTCGAAGAGGGACTTGGACCAGACGTAGCCGAGCAGGGCCAGGGCCACGCACCAGACGACGGACAGCCAGCCGTTGTGGCCGATCTCGGTGCCGAGGAGCAGGCCGCGCAGGGTCTCGATGGCCGGGGTGAAGGGCTGGTACTCGGCGATCGGCTGGAACCAGCCCGGCATCAGGTCCACCGGCACGAAGGCGCTGGACAGCAGGGGCAGGACCATCAGCGGAAGGGCGTTGTTGCTGGCCGCCTCGGCGTTCGGGCTGGACAGGCCCATGCCGACCGCGATCCAGGTGAGGGCCAGGGAGACCAGGGCCAGCAGCCCCAGTGCCAGGAGCCACTCCAGGGCCGTGGCGTCCGTGGAGCGGAAGCCGATCGCGAGGGCGACGGCGCCGACCAGGACGACACTCATCACGCATTGCAGGACGCTGCCGAGGACATGGCCGATGAGGACCGAGCCGCGGTGGATGGCCATGGTGCGGAAGCGGGCGATGATGCCCTCGGTCATGTCCATCGAGACGGAGACCGCGCTGCCGATCGTGGTGCCGCCGATGGTCAGCATCAGGATGCCGGGGACGAGATACGCGAGATATGTCGACCGGTCGGCTCCGCCGCCGATGCCCGCGCTCATCACGTCGCCGAAGATGTAGACGAAGAGCAGGAGCAGCATGACCGGTGTGAGCAGCAGGTTCAGCGTCATCGACGGGTAGCGGCGCATGTGCAGCAGGTTGCGGCGGAGCATCGTGGTCGAGTCGCGTACGGCGAGGGAGAGGGCGCTCATCGGACGTTCTCCTTGGGGTGGCCGGTGCGGGTCTGGTGGGGGGTGGTGAGGGCGAAGAAGACGTCGTCGAGGTCGGGGGTGTGGAGGGTGAGTTCGTCGGCTTCGATGTGGTGGGTGTCGAGTTGGTCGAGGA